>CAYVRB010000031.1:11856-30450 GCA_964453375.1 uncultured Alcaligenaceae bacterium | reverse complement strand
GTCCGAGACGTGGAGGAAGCCGTTCCGCCCGCCGCCGAAGTCGACGAACGCCGCCTGGATGCTCGGCTCGATGTTGACGATCTTGCCCTTGTAGATGTTGCCGACGTACGTCTCCTGGTTGGCGCGCTCGACGTAGAGTTCTTCGAGAACGCCGTCCTCCAGGATGGCGATGCGGCATTCCTCCGGCTGCGCCGCGTTGATGAGCATTTCCTTCTTCATTCGATCCTCGCAAGAGTAAGGCCGCGAAGGTCGCGGCTTGTTTTCGGCCCGCAGCGTGGCGAAGCCATAGGTTGTTTCGAGTGTTCGAGTTCTCGCCGCGGAGCGGCGAAAGGCGTTTGCCAGGGGCGCAAGCCCCTGGTTCGCCGTGCCATCCTCCAGCCCCGGAGGGGCGAAAGTTCTTCCGCCCCTCCGGGGCTGGAGGAATCCAATTCTTGCCAGGGGCTTGCGCCCCTGGCAAACATCGACCGCCGCTCCGCGGCTAAAAACTAGGGCACTCCCAATGTCATTCGACGACCGGCCCGCTGGGGGACAGGCCCCAGGTGGCGGTCGGCGAGGGTTCGTCGTCGACGGGCACCGCGCCCGGCGACAGTTCCAATCGGCGCGTGCGGGCCGGCCCGGTGGGCGGGCCGTCGGTCGCGTCCGATGGTGTTTCGTCGATCAGTTCCAGTTCGGTTCGTTCGAGCGCGTGCCCGACGTCGGGCAGGTCGTCGATGGCGAGCAGTTTCAGCAGTTCGTCGGCGCGCGCGGTGCCGGTGCCGGTGACCCAAAGGTCGAGCGAGAGCGCGCGATCCTCGTCGACGCGAATGCGTCGGAGGTACGGCCGGATGTCCAGTTGGCGCGGGCGCGGATGAAGGCGATCCACCCAGACTTCGGAGGCGGCGAGCAGTCCGTTCGCCCGCTCGCGCACCGCGGCCACGCGATCCGCGGGCAGCTCGATCCGATAGACGATCCGCCGGGCGACGGCGGAGGCCTTCATCGGCACGACGTGCGCGGAATGGAAGTTCCAACCGGCGGGCGCCTGGGCGCGGAATGCGGCGAGCACGGCGTCGGAGTCGCGGGGTTCGGTGAGTTCGAGCTCGAGGACTTCGTCGCGGCCGACGATGCCGAGGGACAGGGAGAGGGCGAAGACGAGGCGCGGCGAGGGGTGGAAGCCGGCGGTCATCTTGAAGGGGATGGCGGCGCGGCGCATCATCCGCTCGGCGCACCGCATGAGGTCGTGGTGGCCGAGGAATCGGAGATCGCCGGTCTTTTCGAACCGGAAGCGCAGTTTGTCGCCGACCATCGGTTGCGGGGATCGCGGCTCGGCGCGATCACCCCCTCCGGCCGCCCTCCCGAAGTCGGGGCGGAAACGGCGGGAGGCCGGCGGTCCGGCGACGGGACAGGCCGCGGGGGCCTGGCGTCGGAACGGGATGTCGGTGAATCCTCATCGTCGTCTCGACCCTCGGGGGACCAGCCGGCCAAGCCGGGCGCTAGTCGGCCCCGTCGGGGAGGATGCGGCGCAATTGTCCGCGTAAGTAACTCGTGACCTCGCGGGCGGTCTCCATTTGGAGAGCGTCGGTCGCCACCCGCTCGGCCTCCGGAATCGTCAGATTCCGGATCACGTGCTTGATTTCGGGTATCTTCCGGGGCGTCGCGGAGAGGTGCCGGATGCCCAGCCCCAACAACAGGGCCGTGTACAGCGCCTCGCCGCTCATCTCCCCGCAGACGTTGACTTCGATCCCCTGCCGGTTCCCGGCCTGCGCGACCTGATGGATCAATCGCAGCACCGACGGATCGACCGGACTGTAGAGGTTCGCCACCGTCTCGTTGTTCCGGTCCGCGGCGAGGGTGTACTGGACCAGGTCGTTCGTTCCCAAAGAGAAGAAACTGACCTGCTTCGCCAGCACGTCGGCCATGATCGCCGCCGACGGAACCTCAATCATTGTACCAATCGGGACGTTCGGCTTGTAGTCGATTCCGGCGTCGTGCAGGTCTTCCTCGACTTCCCGCAGTAAACTCAGGCATTGCCGGAGTTCCAGGACCGTGCTGACCATCGGGAACATGATGCGCAGGTCGCCGTGGCAGCTCGCCCGCAGGATCGCGCGGAGCTGCGTCTTGAACAGCGGCCGGTTCTGCAGGCACAACCGGACGCTGCGCAGGCCGAGGAACGGGTTCCGCTCGTGCAGCGCCCCGCCGGCGGGCGAGAATTTGTCCGCCCCCAGGTCCAGGGTGCGGATCACCACCGGCCGGTTCGGGCCGAGCACCGAGAGCACCTCGCGGTAGGCCTCGTAGTGCTCCTCTTCGGTCGGGTCGGTGGTCTTGTTGACGTAGAGGAATTCGGTGCGGTAGAGGCCGACGCCGCCGGCGCCCTTTTCGAGGCAGACCTGCGCCTCGGTGGGGAATTCGATGTTGCCGAGCAGGCGCACGGTCGCGCCGTCCTTGGTGATCGCCTCCGAATCGCGCAGGGATTCGTAGCGGTCGGCGACGTGCTCCTCGCGGCGGAGGCGTTCGCGGTAGCGTTCGAGCGTCTCGTCGTCGGGTTCGAGGATGATGACGCCTTCGTCGCCGTCGATGATGACGGTGTCGCCGCCGGAGACTTCGGTGAGGAGTTTGCCGAGGCCGACGACGGCGGGGATGTTCAGCGCGCCGGCGAGGATCGCGGTGTGGCTGGTGGGGCCGCCCGATTCCGTCGCGAAGGCGCGGACGGTCTTGGTGTTGAAGATCGCCGTCTCGCTCGGCGTGAGGTCGTTCGCGAGGACGATGACGTTCTCGGTGGCGAGGTCGAGCGTGTCGCCGCGGGCGCCGAGCAGGCGGTGGAGGAGTTGCTTCTCGACGTCGATGAAGTCGGCGCGGATGCGCTGGGCGATCTCGTTGCCGGTGTCGTCGAGGCTCTTGACGCGGGAGCGGATGCAGCGGCTGACGGCGTACTCGGCCGAGTACGACTCGGCCTTCATGAGCATTTCGATGTCGTAGCGCAGCGCCTGGTCGGACAGCAGCAGGGCGTGCGAGGCGAAGATCTTGCCGATGTCCTTGCCGAGGCGCGTCGTCATCTCCTGTTCGCGGCGGCGGGAGTCCTCGGTCGATTGGTGGATGGCGACCTGGAGGCGGGCGAGTTCGGCGGGGATCTGGGCGGCGGGCACCGTGCGGCGGGGGATGTGGACGCCTTCGGTATCCAGCACCAGCGCGGGCCCGATCGCAATGCCGGGGGAAGCCGGAATCCCGTGTTTCGTTTCCATTGGCCGCCAGCGGAGAAATTCGGAGTGCGGAATTCGGAATGCGTAATGCGGAATTCAAGAACTCGGAACTCGAATCAAAGATGGCCTTTCAATTCCGTATTCCGAAATCCGAATTCCGCATTCTCCTAATCCGGGTCGCCGGGCGACGCGAGGATTTCCACGAACCGTTCGATGGTGGTCTCGGCGTCGGGTCCGTCGGCTTCGACGGTCAGTTCGGTGCCGCGCAGGGCGCAGAGGCCGATGAGGTCCCAGAGGCTCTTGCCGTTGGCGCGTTTCTCGCCGAGCCAGACGGTGACGTCGCAGGTCACGCCGGCGGCGAGTTGGGCGAAGGACGTGGCCGGGCGCATGTGCAGCCCGTTCGGGTTCACGATCACCACGGTGCGGCGCACCGGTTCGTGGAGGGTGCCGGTCACGGCGCGCCTCCCGGCTTGTGGTTCGCGAGCACGGCGAGGATTTCGTCGCGCGTCTGCGCGGCGCGGATGGCGGCCACGAGCGATTCGTCCCGCAGGGTGCTGACGACGCTCTCGAGGCAGCGCAGGTGTTCGCCGGGGCGGTCCGGGGGCGAGATGAGCAGGATCATCACGTGGACCGGTTCGCCGTCGACGCTTTCGAAGCCGATGCCGGACGCGGAGACGGCGAGGGCGCCGGTGAGCTTGGCGACGGCGGCGTGGCGCGAGTGCGGGATGGCGATGTGGCGGCCGATGCCGGTGGTGCCGAGCGTCTCGCGGCGCAGGATGGCGCGCACGATGTCCGCCTGGTCCGATTCGACGAGTTCGCCGGCGCGGAAGAGGCTCGCCACCAGCTCGCGGATCGCGTCGTCCCGGGTCGTGGCCTGGAAGAGCGGCGCGGGGACGATGGCGTTCGGGATCAGAAAATTCATCGACCGTTCCTCGTCCGTTCCGGCGATCCGAACCCCCGTCATTCCCGGATGCCGTCCGGGCCGCCGTGCGACGGATTGCGGCGGTGGTCCTGGATCTTTTCCTTGTAGTGCTTCACCTGGTGCTTCATCTTCTCGACCGCGGCGGTCACCGCCGTCGCCACGTCCTCCGCGTCGGCGTGCGCCACGAAATCGTGCTTGTGCTCCGCGTTCAGCAGGATTTCCGCCCGCTTCTGCGGCCCGCGCAGGTCGATCGTCACTTCGATGAGCGACACGCGCTCGAAGTAGTGCAGGAGCTTTTCCGCCTTCTCGCGGATGTCGGCCTGGGTGGCTTCGTCCAGGTGCCCGTGGCGGGCGGATACCTTCACTTGCACGGTGCGATCCTTTCCAGCGGTCCGATGGACGTTCGGGGATTGTATCCGGCCGGAGCGGTCGGATCAATCGCGCGGGGGACGGGAAGCGCCGGCGGCCGCACGGCGCGCCGGCGCGATCCTCACCGGGCGCGCGCCAGCGCCGGCTTCCGCCGCGCCGGACGGGCCGGTTCCGCGAATTCGATGCGTTGCAACCGACGGCGAACGCCCTCGGCGTACTCCTCCGACAGTTCCACGCCCAGGCAGCGCCGGCCGAGCTTCTTCGCCGCCGCCAGCGTCGTCCCGCTCCCCGCGAACGGGTCCAGCACCAGGTCGCCGGGGTTCGACGCCACCTGGATGATCCGCTCCAGCACCGCCTCCGGCATCTGGCACGGATGCTCGCCCCGCTCCTTGAACGTCCCGCACACCCGCGGCACGTACCACGTGTCCGCGTCCGTCTGGAAGTGCGCGTCCGTCTCCTGCGGCCGCAGCACCCACGTGTCGTCCGGCAGCTTCCCCACCGGGTTCGCCCGCCGGTCCGCGTAGGTCGTCATGCGCGCCGACGGCACGCGCACCGGCTCGGGATTGAAGGTGAAACGGTTCGGATCGGCCACGTAGTAGAAGATGTGCGCGTGGCTGCGATTGAACTTCTTCTTGCAGTTCACGCCGAAGGTGTAGTGCCAGACGATCCAGTTCCGCATCGTGAAGCCGAGGGCGTCCAACCGCACCTTGTGCTCGGCGGCGTACTCGTCGCCGATGGCGACGAAGAACGAACCGGTCGGCTTGAGGACGCGCTTGACGGCCGCGAGCCACTTCTCGGTGAACGCGAGGTAGTCTTCGCGGGCGCGGCGGTCGTCGTAGAGGTCGTATTCGTAGCCGATGTTGAAGGGGGGGTCGGCGAAGGCGAGATCGACGGACGCGGCGGGCTGCGCGGCGAGGATGCGCAGACAGTCGCCGGTGAGGACATCATGGTCCATGGCGCTACCTCCTGTAGTTACACGGCGATCCGTGTTCGGACCATGATAGTGGAACTTTGCCGAATGCGCCAGTGGAAATGATTTTGATGGTTGCGCGGGCGGATCAGCACTCGACCCGGTTGACCGCCAGGCCGCCGAGCGAGGTTTCCTTGTACTTGTCCTGCATGTCGGCGCCGGTGCGGCGCATCGTCTCGATGACGTGGTCGAGCGAGATGCGGTGCGTGCCGTCGCCGTGGAGCACGGCCAGGCGCGCGGCGTTCACGGCCTTCACGGCGCCCATCGTGTTCCGCTCGATGCATGGCACCTGCACCAGGCCGCCGACCGGATCGCACGTCAGGCCGAGGTTGTGCTCCATGCCGATCTCGGCGGCGTTCTCCACTTGTTCGTTCGTGCCGCCCATGACGGCGGCCAGCCCGGCGGCGGCCATGCTGCACGCCACGCCCACTTCCCCTTGGCAGCCAACCTCCGCCGCCGAGAGCGACGCGTTCCGCTTGTAAAGCATCCCGATGGCGGCGGCCGTCAGAAGGAAGCTCCGCGTCCCCTCCGCCGAGGCGCCGGGCACGAACCGGTGGTAATAGGCGAGCACCGCCGGGATGACGCCGGCCGCGCCGTTCGTCGGCGCCGTGACGACGCGCCCGCCGGCCGCGTTCTCCTCGTTGACGGCGAGGGCGAACAGGCTGACCCAGTCGAACACCGCGAGCGGATCGTTCGGCGAGGCCGAGAGCTTGCGGTGCAGGTCCGGCGCGCGGCGCTTCACTTCCAATCCGCCGGGCAGGATCCCACCGGTCGCCATGCCGCGCGTCATGCACGATTCCATCGCGTTCCAAATCCGGTCGACGCCGGCATCCGTCTCGTGCCCCGGCCGCCACGTCGCCTCGTTGGCGCGAACGACGTCGGCGATCGCGAGGTTCGTTTTCTTTCCGATGGCGAGCAACTCCTTCGCCGACGCGAACGGGTGCGGCACGCTCCCAGTCCGTCCGCCGGCCGCCGCCTCGCCCTCCTTCACGACAAAGCCGCCGCCGACCGAGTAGTACGTCTCGGACGCGACTGGCGAACCGTCGGCGGCGAGGGCGGTGAACCGCACGCCGTTCGGGTGGAACGGCAGCGATTCGGTCTCGTGGAAGACGAGATCGGTCTCTTCGCGGAAGGGGATCGCCCGTTCGCCCGCGAGGCGGAGCTGGCCCGTGCCGCGCACGACCTCCACGAGCGAATCGGCGAGATCGGCGTCGACGGCGTCGGGCCGTTCGCCGGCGAGGCCAAGGATCACCGCCTTGTCGGTGGCGTGCCCGCGCCCGGTCAGCGCGAGCGAACCGAACAGGTCGACGCCGATCCGCGCGACCGCCGGCGGCCGCGCCGTTGCCTTCAACGTTTCAAGGAACCGGCCCGCCGCGACCATCGGCCCGACGGTGTGCGAGCTGGACGGTCCGATGCCGATCTTGAACAGGTCGAAGACGCTGAGATTCAAGGGGGTCCTCCCTCGGACGGTCACCCCGCCGCTGACGGTACGTCCAGCTTGAAGCGCTGCTCGCCGATTTGGAATTTGCAACTGCCCCGTACTTCCCACTGCACCTGGCGCAGCCAGAGGCCGTTGACCGTATTCTGGTTCTCGAACCACCAGCGGGCGTCGTCGTCGCGGATGAGGCGGGCGTGCTTCGGGTCGGCGAACGGATCGTCGGGGCGGCCGATGGCGCACTCCGGGGCGCTGCCGATCCAGTATTCGGGGTAGACGAGTTGCAGCTTCATCGCCGGCTGGCCGCCGACGATCTCCACGAGCGACGGGTAGCGGATGCGGAACTCCTGCCCCTGGTAGCGGGTCTTGGCGGCGCGGGGTTCGTCCGGCACGAAGTCGTCGGGTTCCGTTTCGTCCATCGGCGTCTCGAAGCGGTAGCGGCCGCCGCCGATCAGGAACTCGGAGCCGTTCTCCAGCGGCCCGCGGCGGATGCGGACGAACAGGCCGTTGGTGCTCTCGAGGTCGGTGATGACCCAGCGGAATTCGCGGCCGAGCGCCTGGCGCGTGATCTCGACGTGCTTGCCGGAGATGAGGTCGTCGTTGGCGAGGACGAGGTCGCCCTCGGAACGGCCGATGGTGAACTTCTCGGCGCGAAGGCGGAAGGTCTCGCCGGAGTCCTTGCCGTCGTCGCAGACGGTGAGGACGGCGACGGGCGGCCGGTGCGTGGGTTGGAACGGCCGGACGCCGGCGGTCTTGCCGGGCGGGTCGGGATCGCGATTGGTGTCGGCGGGGTTCATGGGTTCGCCACGGGTGGGGCCGGCGGTTCGTCGTCGTCGGGCGGGGCGTTCGCCGAGCGGCTGAGGAAGACGGCGATCGCCGCGCCGAGGCCGAGCACCGCGAGGAACGCCACGACCATCAGGATTCTCGTCTCGACGAACAGCACGCTGGAGGTTAGTCCCAGCAGCCACGACAGCAGGAACGACGCGATCCACCACGGACGGCGGGACCAGCGCGTGACCGGCGCCTTCGGCGGCGTCTCCGCGGGCGGCGGCGCCGTCGGGCGCGTCAGCCCGATCACGATGGCGAACAGCGCGACGATCGCCGGCAGTTCCAACAGGAAGAACGACGGATGGCCGCCGGGCGAGTCCGAACTCGATTTCGTCGTCGTGGATTTCGCGGACGATCCCTCGGACCCCGATTTCGCGTCGCCGTGGAAGCCGGCGGCGATCCCGGCAACGAGGAGCACGAAGACCAACTGGGAATAGCCCCAGATCAGCCACCAGACGGCCTTGGAGAGGTTCACCGGCTTGCGCGGCTGCGCCTCGCGACGGCGGCGGCGCACGGGGCGGTCGTCGTCCTCGTCCACGCGCGTCGAGCGCGTGCGCTGGTCGTCCGAGTTCCCCTTCGTGTCGGCGCCCGGCGCGGCCGGGGCTCCTTCCGGCGGCTTCGACGAATCCGTGCTCCGACTTCGGTCCGGCGCCACCGCCGGGATCGGCTGCGCCACCGGCACGGCGGTCTTCGACGGCGCCGCCGTCGCGGGCGCCGGGATCGCCTTCGCCACCGGCACGCCCAGCGGCCGCGCCGGGGCCGTCCCCGGCTTGATCTCCCCGGACCGCTCGTTGTCCTCTTCCAACAGGATGATCGGCTGCGGACCGGTGCCCGGCTGCGCGGGGCCGCCCTTCAGGAACGGCGTCAACGCCACCACCACCTCCGACGGCGTCTGGTACCGCTTCGCCGGCTCCTTCGCCATCAGTTTCGCCACGACGTTCGCCAATTCCACCGGCACTTCGGGCCGCACGAGATTGAGCGGCTTCGCCGTCTTGAAGACGTGCGCTTCCTGCAACTCGAATTCGTTGCGCCCGCGGAACGGCGGCTCGCCGGCGAGCAAATAGTACAGCGTGCAGCCGAGGCTGTAGAGGTCGGCGCGGATGTCGGCGCTCGACGCGTCGCGGATCTGCTCCGGGGCGACGTACTCGGGCGTGCCGAGCATCTTGCCCATGCCCGTGAGGCCGGGCGTCGGCTCCTCGTCCTCGCTGCGCGCTTTGGCGAGGCCGAAGTCGAGGATCTTGACCGTGTGCTTCTTGCCGTTCTTGTTGAGGATCAGGTTCGAGGGCTTGATGTCGCGGTGGACGAGGCCGTTCTCGTGCGCGTGCTGGAGGCCGCGCGCCACCTGGTGGACGTAATACGCGGCGTTCGTCACGGCGAGCTTGCCGCCCGCCTTGACGAGCTTCGAGAGGTCGTCGCCCGGCACGAACTCCATGACGAAGACGAGGAATTCGCCGATCTGGTGGCTGGTGTACGCGGTGACGACGTTGGTGTGGTTCAGCCGCGCCGCGGCCTGCATCTCGCGCGTGAATCGCTCGATCGCGCTCGAGCGGTGCAACCGCTCGGTCTTGATGACCTTGACGACGACGTTCCGGTTGAGCGGGATGTCCTTGGCGAGGTAGACGAGGCCCATGCCGCCGGCGCCGAGCTCCTTGAGGATCTCGTACTGCGTGAGCGTGAGCAGTTCGGGCGGCACGAACAGCGATTTCGACGGCGACGTCGGGAAGCTCGGCGGCGCGTCCTGCGACGGCAGGTACGTTTCGGTCAGGTTCGGGCCGCCCTCGGCTTCCGATGGCTTCGACGGATCGTTCGGGGACGGAGGCATGGCGTCGGCCGCGAGGGTGCGTGGTATCGCTATCTTCCGGGGCGGCCGGTCGAACGTCAACGCGGCGCGCTCACGCGGTGCCGTGCAGGTAGAGCACGGCCATCGGCGGGAGCTTGAGGTTCACGGAATACGGCTGGCCGTGCATCGGGATGTACTCGGCGTGGACGCCGCCGTCGTTCCCGACGTTTGATCCGCCGTAGTACATCGCGTCGGTGTTCAGCGCTTCCTTCCAATAGCCGGGGCACGGCACGCCGACGCGGTAGTCCGAACGCGGCACCGGCGTCAGATTGCACACCACGACGATCCGATCGGCGGTGCTCTTCCCCTTCCGCAGGAAGCTGATGACGCTGGCGGCGGCGTCGGAGCAGTCGATCCACTCGAAGCCGCCGGGCTGGTTGTCGAGTTCGTGCAGGGCCGGCTGGCTGCGGTAGAGCGCGTTCAGGTCGGACACCAACTGCAGCACGCCCTGGTGCGTGCCGTGTTCGAGCAGGTGCCAGTCGACGCTCGAATCGTGCCGCCATTCCTGGCGCTGGGCGATCTCGCCGCCCATGAAGAGCAGCTTCTTGCCGGTCATCCCCCATTGGTAGGCGTAAAGGGCGCGCAGCCCGGCGAACTTCTGCCAGTCGTCGCCGGCCATCTTGTCCCAGAGCGGCCCCTTGCCGTGGACGACTTCGTCGTGCGAGAGCGGCAGCACGAAGTTCTCGTGGTAGGCGTAGAGCATCCGAAAGGTGAGGTCGTTCTGGTGGAACTTCCGGTGGATCGGGTCCTTCGCGAAGTACTTGAGCGTGTCGTGCATCCAGCCCATGTCCCACTTGTATCCGAAGCCGAGTCCGCCGAGGTACGTGGGCCGCGAGACCATGCCCCAACTCGTCGATTCCTCCGCGTAGGTCTGCACGTCGGGGAACTTCTCGTAGACGGTCTCGTTGAAGCGGCGGAGGAAGTTGATCGCCTCGATGTTCTCCTTGCCGCCGTACTTGTTGGGGATCCACTCGCCGTCCTTGCGGGAGTAGTCGAGGTAGAGCATGCTCGCGACGGCATCCACGCGCAGGCCGTCGATGTGGTACTTGTCCAGCCAGAACATCGCGCTCGAGAGCAGGAAGCTGCGGACCTCGTGCCGGCCGTAGTTGAAGATGTAGCTGCCCCAGTCCGGGTGGTAGCCCTGCTTGGATTCGGAGTGTTCGTAGAGGTGGGTGCCGTCGAAGTAGCAGAGTCCGTGGCCGTCGGTGGCGAAGTGCGAGGGGACCCAGTCGAGGATGACGCCGATGTCGTTCTGGTGCAGGACGTCGATGAGGTACATCAGGTCCTGCGGCGTGCCGAAGCGGCTGGTGGCGGCGAAGTAGCCGGTGGTCTGGTAGCCCCACGAGCCGAAGAACGGGTGCTCGGTGATCGGCATCAGCTCAACGTGGGTGAAGCCGCACTTCTTGACGTGTTCCGCCAAGGGCTTGGCCATGTCGCGGTAGCTGAGCGAGTGGAACGGCGCCGTATCCGAGCGCATCCAGGAACCGACGTGCAGCTCGTAGATGCTGACGGGGGAGTCCTGCGTCTGTTTCTTTCGGCGCGTCTTCAGGTACTCGGCGTCGTTCCACTGGTAGTCGAGGGTCCACACCACGCTGGCGGACTTCGGCGGCACTTCGCTCGCGAAGCCGTAGGGGTCGGTCTTCTCGACGCTGAAGCCGTCGTGCGGCGTGGCGATGTGGTACTTGTAGCAGTTGCCTTGCTTCGCCCCCGGCACGAAGCCGGCCCAGATGCCGGACGAGCCTTGCGCCTGGAGGGGGTGCTTGCCGGCGTCCCAACCGTTGAAATCGCCGACGACGGCGACGTAGCGCGCGGCGGGCGCCCAAACGGCGAACTGCGTGCCGGCGACGCCGCCCCGCGTCGTCGGGTGGGCGCCGAACTTCTCGTAGCCGTTCAGGTAGTTGCCTTCGTTGAACAGGAAGAGGTCCTGCTCGCCAAACCAGGGGGTTTGCGTGTGGGCCATGGTGCGCGGCTGCGAAGTGGAGAGTGGAACGTTTAGGAAAACGTTACCGGAGCGAAGCCGTTCGGACTAGGGACGATCGGTCGAACTGCGCGGGAAGCGGCGAAAAAGAAACGGATCGCGAAAGGTAGTGCGGTCGGTGGGGTTGTGCCGGACCGAGCGAGGGGATCGAAGAAATGAGATATTTAGGAAACTTGATAAATTCGCCATTTCCACCGGTTCCTTTTGGACTAAGCTGACACTCGCTTTCCCCTTCCACCCTCCGTTGGATGCCGCCATGGTCGCGCGATGGCTCTCCCTTTCGCTCGTGCTGGTCGCCGCTACATTGGCGTCGGGCGCGCCGCCGAAACTCAACGTCCTCTTCCTCGGCGACAACGCCGGCCACCAGCCGGCGGCGCGCTTCCGCCAGCTTCAGCCCGCGATGGCCGAGCGGAACATCCTGCTCACCTACACGGACAAAGTCTCGGACCTCAACACCGAGACGTTGAACAAGTACGACGGCCTGATGATCTTCGCGAACCACACCGAGTGGCAGCCCGAGAACGAGAAGGCGCTGCTCGACTACGTCGCGAGCGGCAAAGGCTTCATTCCCCTGCACTGCGCGAGCTACTGCTTCATCCGCTCGCAACCCTACGTCGATCTCGTCGGGGCGCAGTTCCGCACGCACCGCGATGGCGTCTTCCGCGTAAAGACCACGACGGCGGACCACCCGATCATGAAGGGGTTCCAATCGTTCCAGTCGTGGGACGAAACGTACACCCACACCAAACACAACGAGAAGAATCGTACCGTCCTCGAAGTCCGCTCCGAGGGCGGCGTCGACGAGCCGTGGACGTGGGTCCGCACGCACGGGAAGGGCCGCGTCTTCTACACGGCGTGGGGCCACGACCAGCGCACCTGGAGCCATCCCGGGTTCCTCGCCCTCGTCGAGCGCGGCACGCGCTGGGCCTGCGACAAGGGCCTGGACGAAGCGACCGTCTACGTCGATCGGCCGAAGATGACGGAGTTCGCCAAGGACGCGAAGCCGTTCGAGTTCGTCGAGGCGACGCTGCCGTACTACCCGGCCGGCGAGAAGTGGGGCACGCTTCGCGAGCCGATCAAGAAAATGCAGAAGCCGCTCGCGGCCGAGGAGAGCATCAAGAACTACAGCACGCCGGTCGATTTCGAGATGAAGCCGTTCGTCACCGAAGAGAAGCTCGGCGGCGGCAAGCCGATCTGCATGACGTGGGACGAGCAGGGCCGGCTTTGGCTCGCGCTGAGCTACGATTACCCGAACGAACTGCAAAAGGACGGCGAAGGCCGCGACAAGATCGTCGTCTGCGAAGACAAGGATGGCGACGGCGTCTGCGATACCGTCACCACCTTCGCCGAGAAGATGAGCATCCCCACGAGCATCCTCAACGTCCACGGCGGCCTGCTCGTCCTCTCCGCCCCGCACACGCTCTTCCTCAAGGACACCGACGGAGACGGCAAGGCCGACGTCCGCAAGGCCCTCTTCACCGGCTGGGGCACCCGCGACACGCACGCCGGGCCGAGCAACCTCCGCTACGGTCCCGACAACTGGATCTACGGCATGTGCGGCTACAGCGGGTTCGTCGGCACCGTCGGCAACGAAGCCGTTCGATTCGGCCAGGGGTTGTTCCGCTTCAAACTCGAAAAGGATCAGACGGTTTCCAAACTCGAATTCCTGCGTTCCACGAACAACAACAGTTGGGGCGTCGCCTTCAACGAGAACGGCGAACTCTTCGGCAGCACCGCCAACGGCTGCCCGCTCGTCCACCTGACGATCCCGAACCGCTACTTCGAGAAGGTCCGCGGCCTGACGCCGAGCGCGCTGCCGAACATCGTCTACGACAACCACGTCGAGCCGGTGGTGAAGGAATACCGCCAAGTGGACTGGCACGGCGGCTTCACCGCCGGCGCCGGCTGCGAGATTTACACCGCCCGCACCTATCCCGAGGAGTACTGGAACAAGGTCGCGTTCGTGAGCGAGCCGACGGCGCACCTGACGGCGGCGCTCGTGCTGCAACCGAACGGCAGCACCTACACCGCCCGCTACGGCTGGAACCTCGTGGCCGGACGCGACGACTGGGCCGCGCCGATCGACGCCCGCGTCGGCCCCGACGGGCACATGTGGGTGATGGACTGGTACAACATCATCGTCCAGCACAACCCGACGCCGCAGGGCTACCGTACCGGCAAGGGGAACGCGTACGAGATCCCGTATCGCGACAAGAAGTTCGGCCGCGTCTACCGGATCGTCTACACGAAGGCGAAGCCGGAACCGCGGACGAACTTGAAGGACGCCTCCGAAGACAAGCTCGTCGAGACGCTCAAGCACCACAACCTCGCCTGGCGAACCCACGCCCAGCGGCTGCTCGTCGAAAAGGGCAAGGCCGTTGAGAACGGGACGGTCGTCGAAGGCAAGCTCGCCGTCGATGCCGCGCGGGTGAAGGGCAATTCGCTGCCCGAACGGCTCCAAGCCTTCCTCCGCATCGCGGACGAGCCGTCCTCGGCCGAATACGGCAAGCTCCTATCCACCTGCCTCGCGGACGCCACGACCTACGGCGACACGGCACTGACGCAGGCGTTCACCATCGCCGCGGCCGTCCACGACGTCCACTTCCTCGCCGCCGTCGCCGCGAAACCGGGCTTGGCCCGGCAGGACCGGCAAATCGTCGAATTCGTCGCGAAGCACTACGCTTCGACGTCGAAGGGCAAGGGCCTCGGCGAACTGCTCGTGGCTCTCAACGCCTCCAAGTCGAACGAGATCGTCTCGTCGATCGTCGACGGCATCGCGAGCGCCTCGATCGCCAAGTCCGAATCGGACCTGTCGCCGGAGGCGCAGAAGGCGCTCGGCAACCTGCTGGGCAAAGTGTCGGCCACCTCGCGCGGCCGGCTCCTGAAGCTCTCCGCCGCGTGGGGCGTGAAGGGCCTCGATTCGCAACTCGCCGAGCTGACGAAGGGCCTCTTCGCGACGCTCGCCGACGCGAGCGCGAGCGATTCGGCCCGCCTGGACGCGGCGAAGCAGATCGTCGAGTTCCAACCCGACAGCGACGAGGCCGCCGCGAAGATCGTCGCGACGGTCACGGCCAAATCGAGCGCGACCTTCTCCGCCGGCGTCTTCGAGGCGCTCGCGGCCAGCAAGGCGAAGTCGGTCGGCGCCGCCGTCGTCGCCAAGGTGAAGGACCTGCCGCCGACCGTGCGCCCGATCGCCCTGCGCGTCGTGCTCGCCCGGCCCGAATCGGCGAAGGCGTTCCTCGACGCCGTCGAGAAGGGCGACCTCCGCTTCGACCTGCTCGAACTCGACCAGAAGACCGCCTTGGCGGCGCACCCGAACAAGGAACTCGCCACGCGGGCGACGAAGCTCCTGGCGATGGGCGGCGGATTGCCGGACGCGAACCGGCAGAAGGTGGTCGAGGAATTGAAGCACGTCCTCGCGAAGACCGGCGACGTCGGCAACGGCAAGAAGGCGTTCGCCCAGCACTGCGGCAAGTGCCACAAGCACACCGGCGAAGGGAACACCATCGGCCCGGACCTCACCGGCTTCGCGGTCCATCCGAAGGAGGAGATCCTCATCCACGTGCTCGATCCGTCCCGCAGCGTGGAGGGGAACTACAAGGCCTACACGGCGAACCTCTTGGATGGCCGCACCATCAACGGCCTGCTCGCCTCCGAGACGCGCACGAGCGTCGAGTTGATCGACGCCGAGAACAAGCGGCACGCCGTCAGCCGCGACGACATCGAGACCTTGAAGGAATCGCCGAAGTCGCTGATGCCCGAAGGCTTCGAGAAGACGATGAAGGTCGACGAGATCGTCGACCTGCTGGAATTCCTGACGCAGAAGGGGAAATACGTGCCGATCCCGCTGGACAAGGTGGCGACTATCGTGAGCACGAAGGGGATGTTCTTCACCGAAGACGATCCGACGAGCCGGATGGTGTTCCGCGACTGGAAGCCGAAGGAGTTCAACAAGGTGCCGTTCTACCTCGTCGATCCGAACGGGGACAAGCAGAAGAACGCGATCCTGTTGTACAGCCCGAACGGCACCATCCCGCCAAAGATGCCGAAGTCGGTGACGCTCCCGTGCAATACGGCCGCGAAGGCGATCCACTTCCTCAGCGGCGTCGGCGGCTGGGCGGCGCCGTACGACTCGGCGAAGACCGTGAGCATGATCGTGCGCTTGCAGTACGCCGACGGGAAGGCGGAGGACCACGAGCTGAAGAACGGCGTCCACTTCGCGGATTACATCCGCCGGGTGGAGTTGCAGGAGAGCCAGTTCGCGTTCGCCCTGCGGGGCCAGCAGATCCGCTACTTGGCCGTGACGCCGAAGCGGGGCGATCCGATCAAGAGCATCGAGTTGGTGAAAGGCCCCGACGCCGTGGCGCCGATCGTGATGGCGGTGACCATCGAGACGCCGTAAGCGTGGGGCGATTGGCGAACGGAGGAAAACGCTCGATCGCGACCTCGATGCGTGTTACAACTGTGTCGTGTCGTTCGCTTCGACTCTCTCCGAGGATCCATGATGCGTCGGGCATTCGTTCTCGCGTCGGTCGCTTGCGCCCTGTCCTCGTTCGCCCGCGGCGCGGAGCCGATCGTACTGGGCAACGCCCCGCCGCTCGTGTCGGCGGGCTCCGTACCCGCGCCGGGAAAGAGCTACGGCTTCGCGTTCGCCGCCGATCCGGAGACGCTGCTGGTCGGTTCCGGCGGCAAAGCCTATCGCGCGAAGTGGACGGGTGGAAAAATCGAACCGTTGAAGACGAATTCTCGAATCACCGAGTTCGCGATATCGCCCGACGGAACCATGGTCGCATCGATCGAGCCGGGGCCGCGCGGCGAAGAGCAAATCCGCATCCAGCCCGTCGACGCCGCGATTCCGGCCGTCACGATCCGACTCAAGGGTCGTCCATCGAGTTCGATCAATCATCCGCCGTTGGTCTTCTCGAACAACGGACGTTGGCTCGCGCATACGAATAGCGGCACCGATGCGACCGTCTACGAGGCGGGCACCGGCCGTGCAGCGGGAGCGATCCCCGGACGATTCCTGACGGCCATACCGTCTCCGGATGCCAAAACGGCGTTGGTCATGACCGACGATGCGCTCACGAAGATGAATTGGTCGCTCGTGGATCTCGCGGGCAGGAAATCGATAGCGTCGTTTTCGTTGGAAACGGCGCCCGCGTATTCCAAGGACGGGAAGCAATTCGTGGCGATCGAACGCGCGGAGGCCAACGCCGTCGCGAACGTCCCGAAAAAACCGGTCCCGGTCATTCCCAAAAAGCCTAACCCCAACGCGAAGCCGCCCGCCCCGTTGCCGCCGATGTCGTTCGTCGCGACCTACCGGAACGTACTCGGAAAACCGCTGGATACGTTTCCCGTGCTGGGCGGCGCCATCAAGGTGGGCGAGCGGCCGATCGTCGGCATCACGAGGCCGCTCTGGTGCGTTCCTTCGCCCGACGATGTGAAATTGTGCGTGAGCGATTCGTCGGCGAACGGCGGCGGCCTGACGATCTGGGATCGCGAGACCAAGGCGCCGATCGCCTTCGCGCCCCATTTCGAGCATCCGACCGAAAAACGCCGCGACCTCTATCGGTTCGCGGCGTTTTCCCCCGACGGACGATACTTCGCGGCGATGACCTCGCCGAACGCGGCGCGGATCGGCGGCACGCCCGATCCGGTTCGGCCGGCGGACGGGATCGGCCGCCCCAATCTCGTCGGCGGCGAAATCGTGGGCGGCGACGCGAACGCCAAAGTCTGGAAACTTCCCGTAAAGGCCCCCTGAGCGGTGGGGGCGGCTCAGTCGTCGATCGTGAATTCCTTGGCGTCGAGCTTCTCCAGGTTCACGTGCTCCGTGACGCTCGCGGTCAGGAAGGACTCGCCGTCGACCTTCGAGACGAACTTCATGGGCGCTTGCACGCCGTTGACGGCCTTGTACTCGCTGAAGTACGTGGTGAGCTTGCCCTTTTTCTCCTCCTGCGTGCCGGGCACGAGGCCTTCGCGCTCGGTCATGACGAGCAGCTTCGATTCCTTGTCGAAGTAGAGCTTCACGCTCTTTTCGGTCCCTTTCACCGTCACGCGGACGACGTCGGCCTTCTTCTTCTCGACTTCGGCGTCGTCCTCGGCCTTCAGCTCGAAGCGCTTCTCGTCGAGCAGCGGCACGAGACCGGTGATGTCGGAGTAGAGCGAGGCCAGCTTCAGCTCCTCCTTCTGGCCGTCCGTCACGGGGGCGTCGATCTTCACCCCGCCGACGGTGACCTTGACGGCGGCCTTGTCGGCCGTGGCCATTTGGATCACCTTCACCTTCTGGCCGCCGACTTCGATGTCGAGTTCGACCTTCACCTTGCCCTTGTCGGTGGTGTTGACGCCGGTGATCGTGGCGTTCTGGCCCATGATGGCCATCTCGCCGGTGAAGCTGACCTTCGCGGCCGGGTATTTCTCGAGCAGCTTCTTGCCGCCGTGCGCTTCGATCGCCTTCTCGACGACCGCCTTGGGATCGGCCGCGACCGCGAGGTCGGCCGCCAGGGCCAGGGCGAGGATGCCGAACATCAACCGTTTCATCGGGAAACTCCGCGGGAAGGGTGCGATTTTGAGACATTACTCGATTCGCCGACATTTGGTTTCGATTTTGCCCCTCCGCGGACTTTTTTCACGGAAACGGACCCGGCGGCGTTCGATACAACACGGTACGCGCCCCCAACCCCGGGAAACGAACGCATGGCCTTGAGCACGCTGGAACCGGACAGCCCGGAGATGCAAAAGAAAATCTGGGGCATCTACCGCGACTACTTCGACGCCGCCGAGAAGAAGCGCCGCTGGAACATGACCACGGACATCCCGTGGGACCAGTGCAACCCCGGCGTCGACCCGGCGCTCGCGGACGTCGTGCAGACGTTCTGCATGATCGAACTGTTCCTGCCCGACTACCTGAGCAAGCAGCTCCCGCAGGTGCGCAAGAGCAAGGGCCGCGCCTGGATGCTCGCGAGCTGGGGCTACGAGGAGTCGAAGCACTCGATGGTGCTGAACGACTGGCTGCTGCGCGCCGGGCACCGCACGGAGGAGCAACTCCAGGACATGGAGGACGGCGTCTTCGAGAAGGAGTG
>CAYVRB010000031.1:0-11846 GCA_964453375.1 uncultured Alcaligenaceae bacterium | reverse complement strand
AAGGAGTGGACGCTGCGATACAACGACCCGCTCGCGACCGTCGTGTACACGATGGTGCAGGAGGTGGCGACGCGCGTGAACTACCGGAACCTCCGCCGCGCCGCGGGCGGGCATTGCCCCGCGCTCGACAAGGTGCTCGAACTCGTGCAGATCGACGAGGCGGCGCACGGGCATTTCTTCCGGCAACTCGTCTCGGTCTTCCTGGAGGAACACCGCGAGGCGACGCTCGAGCGCATCCGGCTCGTGCTGAACACCTTCGCGATGCCGGCGGACCACCTGCTGGCGGACGGCCGGCGGCGCATCGCTGCCGTGAAGGAATTGAAGATCTTCGACGAGGGGAACTACCTCGACGACGTGGTGACGCCGCTATTGGGCCAACTCGGCCTGACGCGCGCGGACATCCGCGGCAAGAAGATGCACGTCGCGAAGTGAGCGAGAAGGGGAGAAGGGGAGAAGGGGAGAAGGGGAGAAGGGGAGAGTGGACAAAACACTCGCGTGCCTTCTTCGCTCCCCTTCTCCCCTTCTCCCCTTCTCTCTCACATCCGTCGGCCCAGCACGGGGGCGAGCGCCTTCATCTGCGCGAGCAGCTTGTCCGTCTGCTCGAAATTCAGCGTCTGCTGGCCGTCGCTGGCGGCGTGGTCCGGGTCGGGGTGGACTTCGATCATCAGGCCGTCGGCGCCGGCGGCGAGGGACGCGAGCGCCATCGCGGGCACGTAGGCGCGCTTGCCGGTGCCGTGGCTCGGGTCCACGACGATCGGCAGGTGGCAGAGCGTCTTCGCGGGCGGGATGACGGAGAGGTCGAGCGTGTTGCGGGAGTGGTCGTTGAAGGTGCGGACGCCGCGCTCGCAGAGGATCACCTGGTAGTTGCCGCCGGCCATGACGTACTCGGCCGCCATCAGCCATTCCTCGAGCGTGGCGCTCATCCCGCGCTTCAGGAGCACCGGCTTGCGGCACCGGCCCACGCGCTTCAGCAGGCTGAAGTTCTGCATGTTCCGCGTACCGATCTGGATGATGTCGGTCGCCTCCTCCACGGCGTCGGCGTACTCCGTGTCCATCAGTTCCGTCACGATGCCGATGCCGGTCTTCTCGCGGACGCGCTTGAGGATCTGCAGCCCTTCGAGGCCCATCCCCTGGAAGCTGTACGGACTCGTGCGCGGCTTGAACGCCCCGGCGCGCAGCAGCCGCACGCCCCGCGACAGCAGGAATTCGGCCGTCTCGAAGATCAGCTTTTCGCTCTCCACCGAGCACGGCCCGGCGACGACGGTGAAAGACTTCGGCCCGAATTCGGCCTTCGTCAACGGGATGACCGTGTCGTCGCGGTGCATCTCCCGGCTGGCGAGCTTGTAGGGTTTCGTCACGCGGATCGCCTCCGCCACGCCGGGGAGGACCTCGAACAATCCCGGCTCGACGGCGGCGGTGTTGCCGGTCAGCCCGATCGCCGTGCGCGTCGCCCCCGGCAAAACGTGCGGCGTCAGCCCCTGTTCGCGGATCGCGCTCACGACCCGGTCGATTTCCCCCGAAGATGCGCTCGACTGCATGACGATCAGCATGATTCACCGGTGCGAAAACGGCCGCGGCCGCGGAACGAACGGCTATTATACAGCGTGTCCACCCCCGCGAATGGAGCGAAGGAATGGGGTTGCTCCAACCCGCCCAGGCGGAAGAACCCGAACTCACGACCGACGCCGAGGTCGATCTCGCCGAACAGGAACTCGGCGTGCCCGACGCCACGTTCCGCGCCGGCGGCCGCCGGACCAAGCTCAAGGTCTTCCTCGGCGTCGGCCTCGTCGTCTACGGCCTGATCGCGAACTACCTCTGGTGGGTCCACGGCCCCGCCCGCTTCGGCCCCCTGGAGTTCCACTTCCTCATCGCCCCGCCCATCATCGGCGGCGGCCTGCTCGGCTTCCTCTACCGCAACCGCGGCCTGCGCATCCTCGTCTTCCCCACCGGCCTCCTGCGCCTCAAGCCCGACGAGGTCGAATCGTTCCCCTGGGACGGTGCGCCCACTCTGCGGCTCCGCACCGACGCGACCGAGCCGAAGTACGAATGGAACGACGCCGGCGAGCTCGTCGATTGCCGTTTCCCGATGACGGTGCCGCTCGTGCAGGTCTGGAACTCCTGGTTCGAGCTGGAGCGCGCCGACGGCGAGAAGGTGCGCTTCCGCCCCGCCGTCGCGGAGTTTCCCGACCTCGCCAACCGCGTGCAATCCGGCACCTTCGCGGCGCACTGGCCGAAGCTGCTGGAGGCCCTCGAATCGGGCGGTGCGTTCGCCTTCGGAGAATTGGCGGTGCGGCGCGAGGGGTTGGTGTTCGGGATCAAGACGCTGCCGTGGGGCGAGATCAAGGAGGCGACGCTGACGCATCGCATCCTGCAGGTGAAAAAGGTCGGCAGTTGGCGCGCCTGGTGGGCGAAGGAAATCTCTCAGGTGCCGAACCCGCACCTGCTGTTCGGCGTGCTGGCGCTGATGGGCGTGAAGAAGCCGGAGGCGGCGTCGAAAGCCGTGCCGGAAGCGGAGTAAATCTCATTTCGAAGACCGACCCGACGAAACGGTGGCGGCGGTGCGATGCGATCATTTCGTTTGCCCGACCTTGGAACGAATCTTTAACCCCCCCGCCGAATTGTGTTCGCGTGTTCGTTGACTCGCGGGCCGGATTCTACGCTGCAGCGCTTGGCTCCGAAGACTCCGCCTCGCGGCTAAACGGGCACGCCGGTTTTCATCCGCACTCCGCACTCCGCACTACGATAATCCCATGTCACCGGCAGCCGGCGATTCCACCCTCGGAGACCCCGACATGACGCGCACCCAGGCGGCGGCCACGGCCCTCGCGCTCTTCGCCCTCGCGGACGCGGCCCCCGGACAGACCGGGTACCAGAAGCCGCCGCAGGCGATCCTCGACGTGCTGCACGCCGAACCGTCGCCGTCGGTGAGCCTGAACCCGTCGCGCGATACGCTCGCTCTCGTGCAGTACGCCCGCTACCCCGGCATCGCGGAACTCGCCGAGCCGCAGTTGCGACTGGCGGGGCAGCGCTTCAATCCGAAGACGAGCGGCCCGGCGCGGCCGCCGCGCGTGACGGCGATCACGTTCATGCCCGTCGAAGGCGGTCATCCGCGACCGATCGAACTGCCGGCGGGGAAGGTGTTCGCGCCCGATTGGTCGCCGGACGGGAAGCGCTTCGCGCTGGCGGTGATCACCGACGACGCGATGGAGTTGTACGTGGCCGAACTGGCGGACCTGAAGCTGCGGAAGATCCCGAACCTGAAGCTGAACGCCGTGCTGGGCGATCCCGTAATGTGGATGCCGGACTCGCGGCACATCATCGTCCGCGCCGTGCCGGCCGAGCGCGGCAAGGCGCCCGAGGCGCCGCTCGCGCCGCCGGGGCCGACCGTGCAGGAGACGCGCGGCAAGGCCGGCCAGGTGCGGACGTATCAGGACTTGCTGCAGAACGCCCACGACGAGGCGGTGTTCGAGCACTACGCGACCTCGCAGCTCGCCATCGTGGACTTCGCGACCGGCGGCGCGATCCCGGGCGGTCCGCCGGCGCTCTACACCGGCGCCACGATCTCGCCCGACGGCAAGTTCCTGCTCGTGACGAAGCTGAAGCGGCCGTTCTCGTACCTGTACCCGGCGTCGGCGTTTCCGAAAGTCGTCGAAGTGTGGGACGACCAATCCCGGCCGATTCGGACGATCGCCGATCTGCCGTTGCAGGATCAGGTGCCGATCGAGGGCGTACCGACAGGGCCGCGGAGCGTGGGCTGGCAGCCGACGGCGGACGCGACGCTGATGTGGGTGGAGGCGCTCGACGGCGGCGATCCGAAGAAGAAGGTGCCGCACCGCGATCAGGCGCTCGCGCTCGCGGCGCCGTTCGCCGGCGATCCGAAACCGCTCTTCAAGGTGGAGCATCGCTACAGCGGCACGAGCCACTTCCCGGACGGCGACCGGATCCTCGTGAGCGATTACGACCGCGACCGCCGTTGGTCGCGGACGGTGCTGCGGAAGCTCTCCGCCCCCGAAGCCGAGCCGAACGTAATCTTCGATCGTTCGTCGCAGGACCGGTACAACGACCCCGGTTCGCCGCTGACGAAGCGGATGCCGAACGGCCGCACGGCACTCTGGGTCGTCGGCGATTCGCTCTTCCTTTCCAGCGTCGGCGCGACGCCGAAGGGGGACCGGCCGTTCCTCGACCGCTTCGATCTCAAGACGAAGAAGAGCGAACGGCTCTTCCAATGCGGCGAAGGCGTGTACGAATCGGCGTCGCCCTTGAACGACGACGGCACGAAGCTGCTCGTCCGCCGCGAGTCGCCGAGCGATCCGGGCAACTTTTTTTATCGCGAGGGAAAGAAGGAAACGCCGATCACGACGTTCGTGGACCCGGCGCCGGTCCTCCGCAAGATCAAGAAGCAGCTCGTGACGACGAGGCGGCCCGACGGCGTGACGGTGTCGTTCACGCTGATGCTGCCGCCCGACTACAAGGAGGGCGAACGCCGGCCGACGGTCTTCTGGGCGTATCCCCGCGAGTTCAATACGGCCGACACCGCCGGGCAGGTCAGCGGCAGCACCGATCGCTTCACCACCATCGCCGGCATGTCGCACCTGTTCTTCCTGCTGCACGGCTACGTGGTGATGGACGACGTGAGCGTGCCGATCGTCGGCGCGCCGGACAAGGCGAACGACACGTTCGTGGAGCAGCTTGTCGGCAGCGCGAAGGCGGCGATCGACAAGGCCGTCGAGATGGGCCCCGTGGACCGCGATCGGATCGGCGTCGGCGGCCACAGCTACGGCGCGTTCATGACGGCGAACCTGCTGGCGCACTCGGACCTGTTCCGTGCCGGCATCGCACGAAGCGGGGCGTACAACCGCACGCTCACGCCCTTCGGCTTCCAGAACGAGCGCCGCACCTTCTGGGAGGCGCCGCAGGTGTACGCCACGATGTCGCCGTTCCACAACGCCCACAAGATGAAGGAGCCGATCCTGCTGATCCACGGCGAGGCGGACAACAACCCCGGCACCTTCCCGGTGCAGAGCGAGCGCCTCTATCAGGCGCTTCGCGGCAACGGCGGCACGGCGCGGCTCGTGATGCTGCCGCACGAGTCCCACGGCTACGCCGCGAAGGAGAGCGTCGAGCACGTGCTGGCGGAGCAGGTGGCGTGGTTCGACGCGCACGTGAAGGGGGCCGCGAGCCGATGACGAAGCCGTACGACGCGACGATGAAGCACTTGCTGGACGCCTTCGGGGCGGACTGGGTGCTCGCGTTCGCGCCGTGGTTGGACCTGCCGGCGGGCCTCGCCGTGGACGCGCTGGACGTGGACCTCTCGACCGTGCAACTCTCCGCCGACAAGGTCTATCGGCTGCGATCGCCGTCCGAAGGCTTGCTCCATATCGAGCCGCAGGCGTCGCGGGATCCCGAATTGCCGGACCGGTTGCACGAATACAACGCGGTCCTGCACCGGCGCTACGGCGGTCCGGTGCATTCCGTCGCCGTGCTGCTTCGGCCGGAGGCGAACGCGCCGACCGTGACGGGCGAGTTGGTGCGTACCTTCGCTAACGGTCGAGTCTACCTTCGATTCTCCTACGCGGTGATCCGCGTCTGGGAGCTGCCGCTGGAGCCATTGTTGACGGGTTCGGTCGGCGCATTGCCGCTGGCATTGCTGACGAACGCAGCGACCGGCCACCTGCGGGAAGTGGTCGATCGCATCGACGATCGGCTGCGCTCCGAACGGACGCCGGACATGACGCGGATGCTTCTGCACACGTGCGGTTACATTCTGCTCGGGATGCGGTATGATGACGGGGAGATCCAACCCGCGTTCGTGGGGGTCCAGGGAATGAAAGAATCCACGACTTATCAGGCGATCCTGCGCGAGGGCATGCAGCTCGGCCGACAGGAAGGCCGACAGGAAGGCCGACAGGAAGGCCGACAGGAAGGCCGACAGGAAGGACAGTTGCGCGCGCTCCAAGATAATCTTCTGCGAGTCCTCCGCAAGCGGTTCACCACGATCCCGAACGAACTCGAATCGCGCATCGGATCGACGCTCGATCCGGCGAAGCTCGAAGAAGCGCTGCTCCAGTCCATCTCGATCGACAAGCCCGAAGACCTCGACCTGTGACGCACTCCGGCCTCGACGCGCTCATCCGCGATGGCTTCGCCCCGCTGCGCGGGAAGCGCGTCGGCCTCGTGACTCATCCCGCGGCGCTCTCCAATACGCTTCGATCCGCCGTGGAACTCTTCGCGAACCACACGAGCCTCGTCGCGCTCTTCGGCCCCGAGCACGGCTTCACCGGCGAAGCGCAGGACCTCATCCCCGTCGCCGGCGAAGCTGGAGCGATCCCCGTCCACTCGCTTTACGGTGACACGTTCGCGAGCCTGAAGCCGATGCCGTCGATGCTCCGCGATCTGGACGTGCTCGTCGTCGACCTCGTGGATGTCGGCAGCCGGTACTTCACCTTACAGGCCACGATGCTGTACTGCCTGGAGGCGAGCGCCGAGGCGGGCGTTCCCATCGTCGTACTGGACCGGCCAAACCCGATCGGCCACGCGGTCGAGGGGCCGACCGTCCGCCCCGGCTTCGCGAGCTTCGTCGGCGCCCACCCGATCGCGATCCGCCACGGGCTGACGATCGGCGAACTCGCGACACTCTACCGGGCCGAGCGCGTGCCGAATGTGGACCTGACCGTGATCCCGTTCCAAGATTCCGGCCGGCCGATCTGGTTCCCGCCCTCGCCGAACATGCCGACGATCGACACGGCCCTCGTGTATCCCGGCATGTGCCTCGTCGAAGGGACGAACCTCAGCGAAGGCCGCGGCACCACGCGGCCGTTCGAGTACGTCGGTTTCCCCGGCGTCGAGCCCCGACGGCTCGCCGAACGGCTGAACTCCGACGGCTTGCCCGACGTGCGATTCCTGCCCGTCACGTTCCGCCCGACGTTCCAGAAGCACGCCGGCCAGAGTTGCGGCGGCGTCTTCGCCGCGCCCACCGGCGAGGCGTTCCAACCCGTCCGCACCGGCCTCGCGACGCTCATCGCGTTTCTTGATCTTCTCGGCGAGCGGTTCCGCTGGCGCACCGAACGCTACGAGTTCGTCGACGACATTCCGGCGATCGACCTGCTCTTCGGCAGCGACCGCGAACGGACGATGATCGACGCCGGCGCCCGCTGGCGCGACATCGCGACGCTGTGGGAGCCGGAGGAGGCGGCCTTCCGCGAACGGAGCGCGGCGTATCGGGGGGCCTAATGAAATCAGGTTGCGGAGAGTGGGCAAAGCACCCATGACGGACCGTGAACCGAGCTGCGTGATTGCATAAGTTTGGAGGAAGCATCGTGTGGACGAATTCGACTTGGAATACGCCACACGGATGGTAGCGAGGTGGTCACCAATACAGGACGCCCGGTTTCAACGACAGCAAACGAAGTCCGAGGGATTTCCATGAATAAGCTCGGTTGGTTCATCCTTTTCGCGACCCTTCTCTCGCATGCCGCCGCCGCCGAACCCAAGCCGGGCGAGGCGGCCGCGGCCCTCGCGGCGATCAAGAACGATTGGAAGAAAGCCGTGCGCGATTACGAGATCGCCTCCGACAAAGCCAAGACCGCCGAGGATCGCAAACTGCTTTCGGCCAAGGCTCCGAACCGGACGGCCTTCGCCGACCGCTACCTCAAACTGGCCGATGCTCATCCCGGCACGCGGGAGGAATTGTCCGCATTGTGTTGGGCGAGCCTGAACGCTCCGACCTCCGACGCCGGCAAGAAAGCGACGGCCTCGCTGACCGGCGGACGAATCGAACAGGCGGCACCAGACGAATTGGTGTTGGCGTTCCAATCCGCGCGAACGCAATTCAAGCAGGACACGCGACCGCTTGTCCCCGCCATCCTCGCCCGCGCCAAGAAGACGCTCGATCAACCGCAGGCCCCCCGGTTGCTCGCTTGGGTTTGTACCGCCTACATGGGCGACGACTCCGACAAGCCACCTGAGCTGTTCACTGAAGCGGCCGATCTAATCGTCGCGAAGTTCGCCGACAATCCCGATATCTCGCATTTCTGCGAATCGCTCTTCCTGAACGGCGGTCCTCCCTGGGCATCGAGGTTCGAGAGGCATCTCCGGACGATCGCGGAAACGAACAAGACGCCGTCCGTCCAAGCCACGTCCCGCTATGGCGTGGCCTCGGTCGTGCGCGGCAAGGGAGTCGATGGCCAAGGAGAGGCCGAGAAGTTGTACCAGCAGTTCGTCAAGGACTATGAAGGCGATTCCAAGCAACCCCTTCGGCGACAGCTCGTTGGCTGGGCGCGGCAGGAATTGAATGAGATCAAACAAAGTGGACTCGGTAAGCCCGCCAAGGAAATTGCCGGCGAAGACCTCGACGGGAAGCCGATCAAGCTCTCGGACCACAAGGGCAAGGTCGTCCTGTTGGTCTTCTGGGCCAGTTGGTGCAGTCCGTGTTTGGCGGACATACCCCACGAGAAGGTATTGGTCGAGAAGTTCAAGGAGCGTCCCTTTGTCCTGCTTGGTGTGTATGGGGACGAGGACAAATCCGAAGCCAATCAAGTCGTGGAGCGATTTCGCATTCCCTGGCGGTCGGTTTGGAACGGACCGAAAGGCTCGGACGGACCGATCGCCGACGCCTGGGCGGTCGGCGGCTGGCCGACCGTCTACGTGATCGACCACCTTGGTGTGATCCGCGAGAATCGATTGCGGGGCAAGCGATTGGACGCGCCGCTGGAGGCTCTCGTCGCCGCCGCCGATAAGGCGCTGCGAAAACAGGATTGATGCCACCTGAAGCAATGGGTATCGTTCTTCCCGAAAGGGGATCCCCGATTGGCCCGCCGCCGCCAGCCGTTCGGACGCAAGCGCCGCACCCGCGAGCATGTGATCGCGGACCTGGGCGTGAATTACTTGGAGCGGAAAGCTCTCGAATGCGGGTACGCGCTGGAACGAGTCAAGAACGATTACGGGATCGACGCGGATCTCGCGACGTTCGACGAGAAGGGGCAAGTCGAAAGTGGATACATCCGATTTCAGGTCAAATCGACCGATACGTTGCAAACGACGACATCGGGCGAAACGATCCGACTCCGCGTTCTCATCGCGGACTTGAAAACGTGGCTCTACGATATCAACCCGGTGATCGTCGTGCATTATGATGCAATCGAAGATCGAGCATTCTGGCTGGACATCCAAGAATACGTTCGAGAATATGCCGTTGAATCGGACGCTCGAACATTGACACTCCGGATACCGACCGGGAATCTGCTGACGGCGGACGCGATCCGCGACATGCGAATCCGAAAGAATGGCCCGACGGCGAAAGTTTGAGGGAGGGAACGCGATGAAGCGGAAGCCAAAGCCCGATGTCGTCACGTGCGGCCAGGTGCGTCGCCTGCTGGACGAACTGGAATACGAACGGAAGCCGTTCAACGACCACTACGATCTCTATCGCGATGCCGACACCGATCTGATCTACTCGTTCCCGAAATTCGCCGACGACGTTCCCGCGCCGATTTCGAAGCTCAACGAACTGCGAACCCAGTTCTACTACCGCGGCATCATGGAGCGCGACGAGTTCGACGCCTACTTCGCCCAATCGACGACAGCGAAATCATCCTGAGGTTCCTCACCGAATGCCCGACACCTTCACCATCGGCCTCGTCCAGATGGGCTGCGCCCCGGACGCGGCCACGAACCTCGCGAAGGCCGAGGCCGCCATCCGCGACGCGGCCAAGGCCGGGGCGCAGATCGTCTGCCTGCCGGAACTCTTCACCGGGCACTACTTCTGCCAGACCGAAGACTACCACCTCTTCGACAAGGCCGAGCCGATCCCGGGGCCGTCCAGCGAGCGACTCGGCGCGGCCGCGAAGGCGAACGGCGTCGTCGTCGTCGGCTCGCTCTTCGAGAAGCGGATGCCCGGCGTCTACCACAACACCGCCACCGTCCACGATGCCGACGGCTCCTTCCTCGGCATCTACCGCAAGATGCACATCCCCGACGATCCGATGTTCCTCGAGAAGTACTACTTCACCCCCGGCGACGTCGGCTGGAAGGTCTTCGACACGAAGTACGCGAAGGTCGGCACGCTCGTTTGCTGGGACCAATGGTACCCCGAGGCGGCGCGCCTCACGGCGCTACAGGGAGCCGAAGTACTCTTCTACCCCACGGCCATCGGCTGGCACCCGAAGGAGAAGGCCGAGTTCGGCGAGGCCCAGCACTCCGCGTGGGAGACGAGCATGCGCGGCCACGCCATCGCCAACGGCATCTACGTCGGCGCGGTCAACCGCGTCGGGCACGAGGTGCTCGTCGGCGAGGGTCTCGAATTCTGGGGCCAATCGTTCGTCAGCGATCCGTTCGGCCGGCTGCTGAAGCGCGCGAGCGTCGCGAAGGAGGAGATCGTCACGATCACGTGCAGCCGAAAGCACATGGAGGAAGTGAGAAGGAACTGGCCGTTCTTCCGCGACCGGCGGATCGACTACTACGGCGGCCTCACGAAGCGCGTGGCGGATTGACGCCGGTTTTGTCGTAGAATGCACTGGTAATCGGTTCGGGGACCGATTAAATTAGCTTTCTGGATTAATTCGCCCGCCCGCCGTACCCCCGCCCTTCTGGGGATGCCTCGATGATGCTCCGTTCCCTCGCCGCCCTCCTTCTCGCCGCGCTTCCGATCGCGGCGGCCGATCCGTTGCCGAAGTTCACGGCCGAGCAGGTCGACTTCTACGAGAAGGACGTGAAGCCGTTGCTCGTCAAGCATTGCTTCAAGTGCCACGGCGAAGGAGAAAAGATCAAGGGTGGCCTGAGCCTCGCGACGCGCGCCGGCGCGATGGCCGGCGGGGAGACGGGCGCGATCGTCGACTTCCAATCGCCTGAGAAGAGTCCGCTGTTGCTGGCGATCACCAACGCGAAGCCGGACGAGATCAAGGTGATGCCGCCGAGCGGCAAGCTGTCCGACGCCGACATCGCGACGCTGACGAAGTGGGTGAAGGAGCGGCTTCCATATTCCGCCGCCGACCTCGGTACGACCGAACCGGCCGCGCCCGAGAAGGGTGTCATCACCGACGCCGCGAAGAAGTATTGGGCCTACCAGCCGGTGAAGCGCCCGGCGGTGCCGGGTGCAGGCCACCCGATCGACGCGTTTCTCGCCGCGAAGCTCCAGGCGAAGGGTCTGGACGCGAACGGCCCGGCCGACAAGGTCGCGCTCGTCCGCCGGCTCTACTTCGATCTGCTGGGCCTGCCGCCGACGCCGGCGCAGGTGGACGCCTTCGCGAACGACGCCTCGCCGAAGGCGTACGAGAAGCTCGTCGATGCGCTCCTCGCGTCCCCGCACTACGGCGAGAAATGGGGCCGGCACTGGCTCGACGTAGTTCGATTCGCCGAGACCAACGGTTACGAACGCGACGGCCCCAAGCCCTACGCCTGGCGCTTCCGCGACTACGTCATCCGCAGCTTCAACGCGGACAAGCCCTATGACCAGTTCATCCGCGAGCAGCTCGCCGGGGACGAACTGCCGGGCGACAATGCCGACGCCGTCATCGCCACCGGCTTCTACCGCCTCGGCATCTGGGACGACGAACCGGCCGACGCCAAGCAATCGCTCTTCGACGGCTACGACGATCTCGTCACCGTCACCGCGCAGGGCTTCCTCGCCATGACCGTGAACTGCGCCCGCTGCCACGACCACAAGAAGGACCCGATTCTGCAAGCGGACTACTATCGCCTGCTCGCGTTCTTTCGGGACATCCGCCCGTACAGCGACAACCGCGACGTGCGCTCGAGCGCGAACATGACCGACATCACGCCGATCGAGAAGCGCCGCACCTACGAAGGCGAGCTGAACGAACGCAAGAAGAAGATCGCCGAACTCGTGAAGG
>CAYVRB010000030.1:0-30466 GCA_964453375.1 uncultured Alcaligenaceae bacterium | reverse complement strand
ATGGCGATCGTCGGGTTGAGCGAGTAGGACAGCACGACGATGCGGCCGCTGCCGCCGAGGTCGGCGGCGACGGCGATCTCGGCCTTGCCGTCGCCGTCGAGGTCGCCGGCCGCGACGCGGGCGCCGCCGAGGTAGCTGCTCTCGAAGACGTCAGTGACGGTGTCGGTCTTGTCGGCGATGCCGCCGTAGAAGATGGTGAGCTTCGTGGGTTCGCCGGCCTTGGTGCTGGTGACGAAGTCGACGAAGCCGTCGCCGTTGAAGTCGCCGGAGGCGGAGCGGGACGGATCGAAATCGAGCGCGACGAGCCGCGCGTCGGGCGTGAGGCGGTCTTCGAGGCGCTGCAAACTCAGCGCGCGATTCTTGGCCATGATCGTCTCTCCGATCCGCCGGGGCGGAGGTGCGGGACATTCTTCCAGACGAGGCACTCGTTCCGCGCGATTCGGGCCGCGCCCGGCACGATAGCGGACCGCGAATCTCCCGCAATCCCGAACCGGCCGATGCTGGCGTCGGCCGCCGATTCGCGGTACACTGTCCTTCCGGCCCCACCTTCCACTTCGGAACCCTCCCCATGACTCCGCTCTCCCGACGGACCTTCCTCGGCTCGACCGCCGCCCTGCTCGCCGGTTCCTACGCCCGCGTGTACGGCGCGAACGAGCGCATCCAGATCGGCACGATCGGCGTCGGCGGACGCGGCACCAGCGTCACCCGCGAGGCGCTCGCGAACAAGCACGACGTCGTCGCGATGTGCGACGTCGCCGGCTTCCGCATGGATCGCTTCGCCAAAGTGATCACCGACGCGAAGCAGGCGAAACCGACGCCGTATTCGGACCACCGCAAGCTGCTGGAGCACAAGGGCCTCGACGCCGTCATCATCGCGACGCCGGACCACCACCACCGCGACGTGCTGATCGCGACGATGCAGGCCGGCAAGGACGCGTACACCGAGAAGCCGCTCTCGAAGTCGATCGAGGAAGGCAAGGAAATGGTCGCCGCCGTCCGCAAGACGAAGGCGATCGTGCAGGTCGGCAACCAGCGGCACAGCGGCCCGCACTGGATGAAGGCGCGCGACATCGTGCAATCGAAGGACTTCGGCGACATCGTCTGGGTGAAGGTGTGGGACTGCCGGAACTGGGTGAAGAGCGACCCGTTCGCCCCGCCCAAGTACTTCGACGAGACGGCCCGCAATAGCGTCGACTGGAACGCCTTCCTCGGCAAGGCGCCGAAGCGGGACTTCGACGCGACTCGCTACTGGTCCTGGCGCTGGTACTGGGACTACGCCGGCGGCCTGATGACCGACATCGGCGCGCACCAGATCGATATCGTCCAGTGGCTCGGCGGCGTCGACGCGCCGAAGAGCGTCGTCGCCAACGGTGGCGTCTACCACTTCAAGCACTGGGAGACGCCCGACGTCGTCCATGGCGTGTGGGACTACGGCAAGTTCGTCGCCACCTTCGCCGTCGAGTTCGTCAACGGCGCCGACGGCGTGGGCTGCGCCTTCTACGGCACGAAGAAGACGCTGATCGCCGACGCCGACAAGGAGATCCGCGTCTACGACACGATCGACAAGATCACGCCGGAGACGAAGCCGGTGGAGGCGTGGGGATCGCGGAACGAGACCGACTTCCACGTGAAGAACTGGCTGGAGTGCGTGAAGAGCCGCAAGGAGCCGAACAGCCCGATCGAGCTGGGCCACCGCGTGATTACGGCGGCGCACCTGGCGAACATGGCCTACCGGCAGGGGAAGAAGATCTTCTGGAACGCCGAGACGGAGCGGGTGGTGGGCGGGTGAAATTGATGGGGCCGCAGCGGCGGAAGATTCCCTCGCTGCGGTCCTGTTTTCGTTGGAAACCGTCGCATTTGTTGGGATCGCAACGACTTTCCGAATTCCGCCAGATTTTCCTTGCGTTGAGAATCTCGCCTGCCGTAGAATGCCGTTCGACCGTTCGACCGTTCGACCGCCATGTCGAGGGCGAGATGGTTCGAAGCAGATCACTTCTGATCGTCGGTCTCGTCGCCGTGGCGGCCATCGCCGGTACGTTGCTCGGTCGCGTTCAAAGTTCTCGTACCGTTCAACCGCCTCCCTTTCCGCTATCGATCGACACATCCGACCTCGACTTCGGCGAAGTCTGGTATCAACCGACGCTGAGCCACACGGTCACGGTCCGCAACACCAGCGATTCGCGCCAGGTGGTGAAGTCCATCACGGGGTCGTGCAGTTGCCAATCGTTCGAACCGAACAGCTTTACATTAGATCCTTCTGAATCTCGCGACGTGATAATTACCATAAACCTAGATAAATACAGCACTGCCCGATTATCATCTTCCAAAGAAGCTACTCCAATTTCCGTCTCTATTTGGCTAACAACAAAAAATGATGTCGTCTCGGATAAAATGATTCTTCATGGGTTGTTGAAACATTGCCTGCATCATCCTGACCAAATCAATTTGGGCATTGCATCCGAACTCATCGCCAATCACCCGTATCAAGTATTTCATCTAACTGCACTTGCGGAATTGGATCGCATCGCTGTGACGACACAAGACGATTCAATACTTGCTTGCATTGATAATGTCGGCGACCACTATATCTTGAGAATCGCCATCAAAACGAGACTTCGATCACTTTACAGGACAAGCGTAACGCTAAAGCCGATTCGCAAAGAAATACAAGCAATACCAGATGTCGTAATTCCGGTGTCATTTCAAGTTACCAGCGATCTACATCTAACGCCCGCATATATCGATCTCACGAATTCATTCTCGACTGTACAGAAATCGCTATGTATCAATTTACGATCGCTCAGTGGTCGCAAGGTCGATTCTATTGAAATAATGTGCCAATCTCGCGATTGCTTCATTGTGGAAGTCATCGAGAAAGCCGGTCTATTTGCGATTGAAGTCGAACGCAATACAACATTACTAGATGACTATAATTCCCTCGATTGTCTCGTCAGGTTTAAGGATGGGACTACGGAAACTCTCGGTATACCGATTGTCAAGTAATTACTCGATGCGCGTGATGGGGCGGATAACCATGGCACGAAATATCCTTGTAATATTGTTTTTTACTCACGGTACCGCTATCGCGCAAACCACGAGGGGCGACGGTTTCACCACGGATTGGGCGAGGCGCAACGAGATACTTCGCGATTGCATCATTGAATGGCGTGATACTGTCAAGAAAGATGGGGCATCGTTACAGGAAGCAATCTCAATACTGAACAATGTTGGCAAACAGAAATTGACTGTCGAATCAAAGCCGATGAAAATATCCAATTATTCTTACGTCCAAAATAATGATTTAGTTATTAAGGGGACGTCTATAGATTATACCTATTCCGGTAAATTGTGGGACATGAGAACGAACTCGTTCTTCGATGACAAACGTCGAATAACATTCGTCGATGGAAGGCAAACTGAATTACAACAACCTGGTGCACTCGGTTGGCACGTCGCAATATTACACTCGCGCAAGCTACCAGATACATTTACCAATATTCATGTATTTCCAGCGATTCTATCACTAACGCCTGGGTCTCCCGCTAGATCCGCGTTTCATCCCGATGTAATATCACCAACCGGAGAGCGTCAGATCATTGATAGGGACGCCTGCCTCGAGTATAGCTCCGATTCTAAAGGCAAAAACCTGCAAGTCCGGCTGTGGCTCTGCCCTGCGAAAGGAAACGTCGTGGTGCGCTATTGCACTTATTTCGAGTCAAGACTAAATATGCAGATGGAGATTACATATATTAATAACAATACGATAGGATTATGGGTCCCTAAACAATGGGTTACTAATAAATATTCGAGAACCGGCGCTCCTGCGGACCGCATTGAGTCAAGTATCGTGAAATTGTCTATCGACACATCCGCCTACACCGACGGGTTCCGCTTTACGATCCCCAATGGCGCCAGGGTACTCGACAACACCGGACCCCGGCCAATAAATACTCTGATTCGTAACGATGGTTCGATTCGAGAGATACCTGATAGCGATCTTCGGTTGGATTACAACACGTTAATGACTACTTTGCCCGGACACGGTTCATTGCGTCGGCGGAGCCTCGCCGATCCATATGTTCTAGGCACGACCTTAGCCGGAGTTGCCCTCGTCGCCTTCTCAATCTTCTTCGGTTTAAGGCGCTACCGTCGAAGAGTCGCTCTACCGCGCCAGAAACCTTCCCAAACACAGGAGATCAACAATGCGGACGACAAGTGACTACCGGTGGTGCCTTGCCACCTTCCTCGTCGGGCTTTGCTTGATTGGTGTCGGTGCGAATAAAGCCTTCGCCGATCCGGCCAGTTGCTCTGATCTATGCTTCCACAAGCAAATCTTCATTCTGAAGAACGCAAACGGAGTCGGTATCTGTTTCAAGTTTGAACCGTATACTTGCTCATTATGCGCAGCCTATAATGCTTGCTACTACGATACGGAAGTCGAGAACGCTTACTGTATTAGCAATGAAACAATCACGACGACAATCAAACAGACCGATATGGCGAATTGTACAGCGCATTGTACCATGCCACCGAATGCGGAATCGGCATCGGAAGCTGTTCCGGCAACTGGAGTCGTCTGGGCGAATGTCGCAAATACATTTACGAATCAGTGCTCAGATGAAAACGTCGATGTCAAGGCGCCGATCTTGTGATCGGCTTCGATTCTTCACTGGCCGATTTCCCTCGGAGATCACGGATCGAGACATGTCACTACGCTCAATTATCTACGGAAAAAGCGCAGTGACGTTGATCGAACTCCTCGTCGTCCTCGCGATCGTCGGCATCCTGATCGCGTTGACGGCGAGCGCCGTTCAGAACGTCCGCGCCGCGGCGGCGCGGCTGGACTGCCAGAATCGGATGCGCCAACTCGCCCTCGGACTGCATCAGTACGCCCAGACCCAACGCCACCTCCCGCCCGGCTGCCAGTCGGACGATTCCCCGAAGCATGCCGAGCCGTTCCTCAGTTGGCACGTCCGCATCCTTCCCCATCTGGAGCAGCGATCGCTCCACGACGAGGCGATCGAGTCCTTCCGACAGGACAAGGACTTCCGCAAGAACCCGCCGCACCGGCTCGCCACGCTCGCGCATCCCCCGTTCGGTTGTCCCGCCGATCCCCGAACCCACCGGGCGCAGGTCATCCGCTCCCTGACCCGCGGCCTCACGTCGTACCTCGGCGTCAACGGCACGCGCGCCAGTAAGGAAGACGGGGTGCTGTTTCTCAATTCCGCCGTTGCGCTGGATTCCATCCAAGACGGGCAATCCAACACCCTACTCCTCGGCGAACGGCCGCCGAGCGCGGATATGGTCTTCGGGTGGTGGTACGCCGGGTGGGGCCAGGACAAGAACGGCGAGGGGGACATGCTGCTCGGCACGCGGGTGCGGAACAACGACCGCCGCAGCCCCGAATGCCCCATCGGCCCGCACGAATTCGGTCCCGGTCGATTGTCGAACCAGTGCGATTTCCTGCATTTCTGGTCGGTCCACTCCGGCGGGGCGAACTTCGCCTTCGCGGACGGGTCGGTGCGGTTCCTGCGGTATTCCGCCAACGACGTGATGCCGGCGCTCGGCACGCGCGCCGGGGGCGAGTCGGTCGTGGTGCCGGAATAGAACGGCTTGAAGGAAACCCAACAAAAAACCCCGCGCCGATCGGCGCGGGGTTTCGTTTCGACTCGGTTCGCTCCTACTCGAGCAAGAGGGTCGGCTCCCAGCCGACGCGTTCGGCGCTGGCGCGGAGCTTCTCGAGGGCGCGATTCTGGATCTGGCGAACGCGCTCCTTGCTGATCCGCAGCAGGTGGCCGATCTGGCGGAGGCTGTGGGTGCCGCTGCCGGTCAGGCCGAAGCGGAGGTCCAGCACCTTCCGCTCGCGCGGGCGCAGGTTGTCCATGAGGAACTTGAGCGCCTCCTGGCGTTCGTTGTTCTCGTGGAGCGTCAGCGTCTGCGTGTCGGGCATCGCCTCGGTCAGCTTGAAGTCGCTGTCGTCGTCGAGCACCGCGTTCAGGCTCACCGGCGTGCGGGTGGCCGTCTGCAGGTGGTTGAGGTGCTCGAGGCTGCTCCCCGTCCGTTGCGCCAACTCTTGCGGGCTGGGCAGATGCTTGCCGCCGTGCGCCAAGGCTTCGGATTCCTGCTGGAGGAGGCCGAGTTCCTGGAGGTGGTGCGGGCTGAGGCTGACGAGGTGGCTCTGGCGGGCGACCGCGATCTGAAGCGTTTGGCGGATCCACCAGGTGGCGTAGGTGGCGAGGCGGGTGCCGTGGCTGACGTCGAAGCGGTCGATCGCCTGCATAAGGCCGCAGACGGCTTCCTGGAGGAGGTCGGTGTAGCTGAGGCTGTGGTGGCGGAACCGCTTGGCGACGTGGGCGGCGAGGCGGATGTTGGCGCTGGCGAGCCGGTGCTTGAAGTGGACGTAGCGGTCGCGCAGGCGTCGGACGGCGATGGCTTCGCAGCGGTCTTCGGTGCAGTGTTCGCGGATGAACTGCGCCATCGGCCAGGGTTCGAGGGCGGGCTTGCAGGCGCGCAGGTCCGGGTGATGCCGGGTGAGGACGCGCACCAATTCGCTCTTGCAGTCCCAGAAGCTGGTGAGGAGCTCCCGTTCTTCTTCGGGCGTCAGCAGGTCCGACGAGAAGGTCGTCAGGGACGGGTCTTCGCTCGTCGAGGGAACTCGCTGTTTGCGCCGCGCAGTCTTCATGATGCCTCCGAGAGGTCCGATCGGGTAACGATCCGGTGATATCCGAATGGCGGACGGGAGGAAACGGATCGGGGGTCTTCGGCCGCTCGCGGGCGGCAGTGGCGCGGGCCGGTGTGTTGCGCGTCGATCCCTCGGAGGGGAAACGACAATGCGGCGAACCGGCCGAGGGTCGTCAGGTGGTGAACGCGTTCGTACGCACCAACCGAATCGAGTCCATCGGGGTCGCCGCGGGCGCACGGCCAATCAACGCTCTAGTTTGAAGCCCGAGTCCAATTTCTCCGTCAAGCCCCTAGATTCTAACAGCGACCCACCGACAAGCAAGCCTTTATCCGGGAAAAGCGGAATTTCTTTCCCAGCCGTGTCAAGCCCGGTTTTCGGCGCGTTCGGCACAGTTTCCCAAGGTTCGCGCCGCAGGCCGCCGCCGTGGCGGTCGGGGATCGCATCCCTATTATCTCGGCGGTCGGGTTGCGATCCGAGAGGAAAATGCTTTCCCGGAATCCAAACGCGCACTAGAGTTGGCGCACCGTGACGATTGTAGCCGTTCGCCACGCCCCGTTGGGACCCCCCTTTGCGAGACCCCGCCCCCGAGCCTCGGTCCGTCGACGCCGCGCCCGGCCTGTCCTCCAGCATTGCGATGCCGGTCGGCCGCGCCCGGTGCAGCGTCCTCGTCGTCGACGACGAACCGATGATTCTCGCGTTGCTCGCCCGGCAACTCGGCGAGGAGTTCGAGGTCGTCGCCGCCGGATCGGCCGCGCAGGCGCGCGCAGTCCTCGCCGCGCGCACCATCGACGTCCTCATCACGGATCTCAACCTCGCCGACGGTAGCGGTCTTGCCCTCTTGGAAGGTTTGCGCCAATCGCATCCGCGCATCGCCCGCGTGCTGCTCACCGGCACCGCGCGGCTCAGCGACGCCGTCGACGCCATCAATCGCTGCCAGATCCATCGCCTCGTCCTGAAGCCGTGGCGCGTCGACGATCTCCTCACGTCCTTGCGCGCCATCGGCCGCGCACTGCAACTGGAGCGCAGCCACGAGACGCTGCTCGAAGAGTATCGGTCCTTGATGCGCGACCTCGAGAGCCGCGTGGCGGAGCGCACGCGCGAACTGGAGCAGAAGAATCAACTGTTGGAGAAGATGGCGCTGACGGACGCGTTGACCGGCGTGCCGAACCGCCGCGCGGTGGAGTTGATCGCGCGGAAGGAACTGTTGCGCCGGGCGCGCGTGGACGAACCGCTGGCACTCGGCCTGATCGACGCGGACCACTTCAAGGACATCAACTCGGCATACCTGCTGGTGGGCGGGGACCACGTGCTGACTTGGCTCGGCCAAACGCTGCAGAACGCCCTGCGCGGCACCGACGCCATCGGCCGGATCGGCGGCGAGGAGTTCATGATCGTCGCGCCGGCGACCGATCTCGCGGGGGCCGAGGGGCTGGCGGAACGGCTCCGCGCGACGGTCGAACGGGAGCGCACGCAGTATCGCGGCGCGGCGATCGGCGTGACGATCAGCCTGGGATTCGCGGTCGCGGACGCCGGCGAGCCGGCCAGTTTCGACGAGCTCCGCGCGGCGGCGGCGGCGGCCCTCGCGGACGCGAAGCGGAATGGCCGCAACCGCGCGGTGGTGCGCCGCCTTGCGGCGGAAGCTCTGCCCGTCGCTTGAGCGATTCCGCCGATTTTCCCGAATCCCGAAAAAATTCTTAACTTTGCGCTTGACCGGTATTTTCGTCGCCGCCATACTCTAGATAGGACCGCGAATCCGCGATCCCTTCATCTCTTTCTTGCGGAGTCATCTATGTCTCTCTCCGTACTGCGAATGGCGCAGTGGCCGAGACGTGTCGCCCGAGGCTTCACGTTGATCGAGCTGCTGGTCGTCATCGCGATCATCGCGATTTTGATCGGCCTGCTACTACCGGCCGTGCAGAAAGTCCGCGAAGCGGCGGCCCGCTCGAAGTGCCAGAACAACCTGAAGCAATTCGGCATCGCGCTTCACAGCTACGCCGACGTCAACCGCACGATCCTGCCTCCGGGCGGCCTCATGGGGTTCCGGAATCCTCCGAGCAACTTGCTCACTTCGGACGGCTGGAGCCCGGCCGGTGGCGAGTGGGGGAGCGACCAAGGCACGTGGCTCGTCCACACGCTGCCTCAGATGGAACAAGGCCCGCTCTTCGCGCAGATCAACTACCGCGAAACCGTGGCCAATTCCGTCGGCGCCTTCTTCAACGCCAATCCGGTCAACCGCGCGATCCGGCTTCCGTATGGTCGTTGCCCCAGCGACGACTACAACCCGGACTCCACCGGGAGCAACTACGTCGGCAGCCTCGGGCCGCAATGCATCGGCGGACCTTGCGGCTTCGACCCGAACGCCCAATGGTGCCGGCCCGACCCGACCAATACGGTCAACGGCGTTCCGCCCCAAACGGTCATGGGTTATCGCAATAGCGCCGATCACGGGAACGATACGAATGCCGCCGGCATCCGCGGCATGTTCGCCCGCACCGGCGCCAAGATCAACTTCGCCATGGTGACCGACGGCTTGTCGAACACCATCTTCGTCGGCGAAAACCTGATCAACTCCAGCGACCACCTGCTCTCGAACGCGTGGTGGCACTTCAACGGCGGGCAGTCCCACTCGGGTACGCTCCCCCCGATCAACCAGCGTTCGGACCACCCGGACACCTGGAGCTGCGCGACTTCGATCCCGACCAGCGCCAACAACTGGAACGTCTCGTGGGGCTTCAAGTCCCGCCACTCCGGCGGCGCGAACTTCCTGATGGGCGACGGTACGGTGCGTTTCATTTCGCAGAACATCGACCACCGCACCTACCAACTGCTCGGTTGCCGTAACGACGGTCAAGCGGCGAACGCCAACTGACCCGCGATCAGTCCCGTTTCTACGCGAATCCGCACGGTCCTCGTGCGGGTTCGCCGTTTCCAGCGCGGGATTCCGCGCGACGTTGCCGTCCGTCGATCTCGAGATCTTTTCGCCTCGGCGCTTCCTTGCAAGAGATATGACGCCATGAAACGCACAATGATACTCTGCGGACTTTTTCTCTCGATCTTATTCCTCGGCGGATGCGGCAGCGGCTTCGTGCCCGTCACCGGAACCGTCACCCTTAACGGCACGCCGGTCGGCGGCGCGCAAGTGTCGTTCGTCACCGAGGACGGCGCGACGGCTTATCACGGATCGACCAACCCCGCCGGCGAGTTCGAGATTACGTCGGGCGCGCACAAGGGCGTTCCGGCCGGCAGCTATAAGGTCACCGTCATCAAGGCCCCGCAATCCAGTGCCGCGGCCGCGACCATGCGGCCCGGCGATGTCGATTACATGAAAGACGTGGCCGGCAAGAAGGAACCGCCGAAGGGCGGGACCGGCGCCGCCGGCGGGGCCGGCGGCGGCAAGATGGCCGGCGGCAAGGGCATGATGATGATGCCCGGCGGCGGCCCCAACATGTCCAGCGGATCGGGGTTGAAATCCGATCTGCCGATGGTCTACGCCCTCAGCACGTCGACGCCGCTGAAGGCGACGATTCCCCACGACGGGCCGATCAAACTCGAACTGACCGAAGACAAGAAGGGTGCCGGCAACAAGAAGTGACCGTAAGCCTCCCGACTCCGCGAACGGCCGCCGGCTCTCCCCGGCGGCCGTTTCCGTTTCCTCATCGCCCCGCCCATACCTGCGCCAACTCCACCAGCACCTTCACGTTCGCCTCCAACTCCTCCAGGCAGACCCACTCCAACGGCGAATGGATGTTGTGCTCGCCCGTCGAGATGTTCGGCGTCGGCAGCCCCTTCGCCGTCAACTGCGCGCCGTCGGTGCCGCCGCGGATGATGCAGTGCTTCGGCGCGAACCCCGCGCGCCGCACCGCCGCCTCCGCGTACGCCATCGCCCGCGGCTCCTTCGCGATCCCCTCGCGCATGTTCCGGTACTGCGGCGCGATCGCCACGTCCACGCTCGCCTTCGGATGCTCCGCCATCACAGCCATCGCGGCCGCGCGCAGCAGGTCGGCGTATTCCGCCAGCTTCGCCGTCTCGTGGTCGCGGAGCAGGACGTGGAGCGTCGTCTTCCCCACGCCCCCCTCGACGATGTACGGATGCAGGAACCCTTCGCGGTCCTCCGTCGTCTCCGGCGAGAGCCGCCCCTGCGGCAGCTTCGCCAGGAACTCGCCGGCGAGTTTCAACGCGTTGAGCATCTTCCCCTTCGCGATGCCGGGATGGATGTTCACGCCCGAAATCGTCACGGTCGCCTTGTCGGCGCTGAAGGTCTCGGCTTCGAGTTCGCCGACGCCCTGCCCGTCGAGCGTATAGCCGACGACCGCGCCGATTTGCTTCGGATCGAGGTGGAGCACTCCCTTGCCGATCTCCTCGTCGCAGGTGAACACGACGCGAATCGGCCCGTGCGGAATCTCCGGATGCTCCGCGAGGATGCGCGCGAGTTCCATGATGACGGCGACGCCGGCCTTGTCGTCCCCGCCGAGGAGCGTCGTGCCGTCGGTGGTGACGATCGTCTTGCCCACGAGCGCCGCCAATTCCGGCGCGTCCGCGACGCGGATCACCTTCGACGAATCCTTCGGAAGCGCGATGTCGCCGCCGGGGTAGTTGCGGATCACTTGCGGATCGACGTTCTTGCCGCTCGTCTCCGGCGACGTGTCCACGTGCGCGTTGAAGGCGATGGTCGGCGAATCCGGCACATTGCCGGGAATGGTGGCGAAGACGATCCCGTGTTCGTCTTGAACGGCGTCGGCGTAGCCCATCGCGAGCAGTTCGTCGCGCAGGAGTTTCCCCAACACGAGCTGGCCCGGCGTGCTGGGGTAGGTGGTCGATTTCTCATCCGCCTGCGTGTCGATGCGGACATAGCGCAGGAAGCGGTCGAGTAAAGTATGCGTCGTCATCGAGTCTCCCAGTTGAGCCGCGACGCGGAGTCTTCGGCGCGGAGCGCGGGACTTCAGTCCCTGAGGTTGGCGAGCATCGCGCGGAGCTTCGCCAGCAGGCGGCTGCGCACGAGATAGACGTAGTTGATGTCGACGCCGCCGGCGGCCGCGACGGCGGCGGCCGGTTCCTCCTCCAGCACGTGCCGGCGGAAGATCGTCCAGACGTCGTCGCGCACCTGGCCCTTGAGGAGTCGCAGCGCCGCGCGGGCCAGCACGGCGCGCTCCTGGATTTCGAGTTCGTCCGGCGCTTCGGCCGCCATCGCCTGCGACAGTTCGTACTCGGCGGCGCGCTCGCCGCGCTTGCGGAAGAGGTCGACGCACTTCGAGCGCGCGACGGCGCGGAGCCAGGCGCGGAAGCTCTTGGACGAATCGTAGTCCCAGGCGGGCAGGCGCTTGGCGAGCTCGAGGAACACGTCTTGCGCGACGTCGGCGCGGTCGTGGCGGTCGGCGAGGGAACGGCGCGTCCAGTGGTCGACGAGGGGCGCGAGGAGGCGGACGAGGTCGTCCCACGCGCCCGGATCGCGCGCGTCGCGGATGCGCTGCAGCAGCGTGACGGGAGTCTTGGGCAAGAGGGCGCCGCGGGCGGCGCGGTCGAGCGTGGAGAGCGGCTGCGTCTCGGCCATCGGGCCTGTTCTACGGCGCGGGCGGGCCGGTTTCAGGGCCGGCGGGCGACGGCGATCATGCAGTCGCTGCGGCCGGCGAGGTAGGTCAGCCAGGCGCCGAACTTCGCCAGCGGCTTCCACGCCAGCGGGCGCTGCCAGAGGCTCGCGGTCCCCTTCGCGCGGGCGAGCTTGGCGCTCGAGCGCAGCCAATCGCCGTGGCGGATCGGCCGCACCGACTCGACGCGGAACCCGCTCGCCTCGAGCGAGTCGGAGAGCGTCTTCGGCGTGAAGTGGACGAGGTGACGCGGCAGGTCGAGGCCGAACCAGGCGGGGCCGAACCAACGGAACGGGCCGCTGTCGGAGTTCGGACAGGCGACGATGAGCTTGCCGCCGGGCGTGAGCAGGCGATAGGCCTCGGCGAGGATGGCGAGCGGGTCGTGGACGTGCTCGAGGGAATGCCACATCGTCACGACTTCGAAGCTGGCGGGGGCGAGTTCGGCGTGGGGCAGGGAGCCGACGAGGGCGGTGAGGCCGAGGGAGTCCTGCACTTCGCGGACGGCGCCGACGGAGGCGTCGAGTCCGGTGACGTGCCAGCCGCGGTCGGCCATGCGCTTCAGGAAGGAGCCGCCGCCGCAGCCGAAATCGAGGAGTCGGCCGGGCGGGCCGTCCCAGGGGAGTTCGCCGCGGCGTTCGGCGGAGCGGCCGGAGAGGCGGCCCCACCAGGAGCTGGGCCGGGCGGCGTCCATCTTGCGCGGGCGGCGGTGCGGCTTGTAGTCGACGGGGTAGAACGCGCCGATGCTCTCCGCGTCCGGCCGCGGGTTCGTGTAGCGCAGCGAGCAACGCCGGCACTGGACGACGGCGAACCAGAGTCCGTCGCCGGCCGCCGGGGAGGGGTCTTGCGCCTCCTGGATGCAATCCGCCTCCGCGTGCCCGCAGAGAGGGCAGGCGGTTTCGTCCCAGGCGACGGCGGCGGTCGGGCCGGGAGCGGCGGTGATCCGGGACAGCATCATGGCGGGAAGAGTACCCCGCGGGGAAATCGGCCGTCAACGGCAAGAGTCATGCGATGACGACGGCCTTGAGGTCGCAGCGAATCGAGGGTCTGAGACTACCTCGATCATAGTCGTAACGCGATCGCGAGATTTCCACGGATACGGAATCGTTCGCGACTACTTTTTCGTTTCCTTTGGCTTGTCCCCGTTGTCGCCTTTCGGCCGCGCACGAGGGGCAACCCCCTCGGCGACGGGCGCGATGGGTATGATCTTGGCATCCTGGAGATTCACGTAATGGTGCGTGAGCAACGTGGGGCGGAAATCTCGTCCGGTCATCATTCGCGGACCCACGACTCCTTCCACCCAGATCTCTTGACCCTTGGCGAGCGCGGCCTCGGGCTTGGCTTTCAACTTGAGATTGGCTTGATAAACCGTCCGATTCCCCTTCGCATCGGAATCCGATTCCACGATGATCTCCAACAGGGTGGGATCGGCCTTGTCGATGGTCTCGATCTTCCCCTTCCACCTCACCGTCTTCGCGGCGCTATTCTTGCCAGTCGTGCGGAAATCCAGGGATGAATTGGCGCCCGGTTGCGGCGCGGGCAGGATGTCGGGGCAATCGGCGACGACCTCTTGGATCGTGGGGCCGATCGGAACGAGTTCCATCGGTGGTTGCGGCTTTACGACGACTGCCGGCATCTGCGCGGGGGGCGGTTTCGGCGCGGGCGGCTTCACAACGGCGGATTCCAGTCCTATGGACCGTTTGCCGTCAGTCAGGACCAGCCCTTTGACATCGCCTTCCGGGGCGACACCCGTGAACGTGATTAGCGCCGTTGTTTCGTCCTGCCATACACTTTTGATTTTCACTCCTTGCAACATGCCTTTCTCATCTGCAACGTCGAAGCCATCCAGGCTGCGATTCTTGCTCGGCCCCGAGAAGCGTATCGTGATCCGAAGAAATTTCCCATAGTTGGTGACAACGCGATCCGGCAGTACGAGCACCTCGTTCTCGGACACGACTTTCACGAGTTCCCAGGTCCGTTCCGGTTCGCCGCCGACCGCGACATTGTTGGCCTTCTCGGCGACGATCGCGGTTTTTCGCGCCTCCCAGGTGGCCGACCATCCTACGTTGTCGTGGAAGAAATCCACCGTGCCGATCGCGGTGTCGGGCGAAGTGAAGCCGCCCGCGAACCAACGGCACACGACCTCGGGGTCGGTGGTCATCGAGAACCGCGTGACATGGATGCGGGCCGGAACTTTGGCCGTCGAGTTTCCTCCGAGCGCTTGGTCCGCGGCCGCAGCCGTCCTTGGTTTCCAGTTGATGTTCGCGATTTGAACGTGCCCATTGCGGACCGTAAACTGAACCGGCAGTCCTTCGGACGATTTCCCCTCCCATTCGCCGTCATAGATCGTGTCCGGCGCCGCCGCGGAGCGGTCGCGGTCCTTGTCGGCGGCCGCGGATGGCGCGGGGCTTGGCGACGGCGATTCATTCCGGCGCGGCCCTCGCACGACGAGAAAATACACGGCCACGACCGTCGCCAGCACCATCACGCCGAGGCCAGCGTAGAGCATGCCGGGCCGATTTCCGGCTTCGGGTTCCGGTTCCGGTTCGGCGGCGACTTTCCCTCGCTCGACCTTCGGCAGCACCTTCTTGCCCTTCCGAACGTCGAACCCGCATTCCACGCAGAGGATGGCTTCCAACGACATCTTGGATTTGCAGGAGGGACATTCCTTCCCGCGCCCGGAAGAGGATGACACGTTCGCGACCGTTGTCGCCGGTTCTCGAGTCGCGGTGGTATCGATTGGCTTCGCTTCGGTCGCGAGTTGTGGGATGAGGAGCGCGTGGCCTTGCGGGCATTTGCCGCGTTTGCCGGCCAGTTCATCATTTACGCGATAGCTCTTGTTGCACTGTTGGCAAACCACGCTGATGGACATGGCCGATTCTCCGACGTGTGCGAAGGGCACTTCATTGAATATTCGTCCGCGAGAAGAGTGATATTCCGGGGGGCATCATGTTCGCGGCGATGCCGTGCCGACGTTGATCGAAATCTTGAGACGTTACCAAGAGGTTGCATCATCGCAACCAATCCAGTCCACGGCAAGGACAAAGATCCGAAAGCCTCCGTGAACGGTTTATGTGTTGGGGGGCTTCGGAACGACCGACGGGCCGCCGCCGCGCGGAACACTCAATACACGCGGGGCCAGACGCCGGGGGTGGCGACTTCGAGCAGGTGGCCGTCGGGGTCGCGGAAGTAGAGGCTGGTGCCGCCGCGCGGCCAGGGGCGCGTCTCCACGATCGTCAGGCCGTGCCCCTCGATCCAGGCGCGCCACGCGGCGAGCGCCGCCTTCGGGATGGCGAAGGCCACGTGCGATTGCCCGGAACCGTCGTGCGGCACCGGCAGGCTCGCCGACGCCCCCTTGCGGAACAGCAGCAGCACGATCCGATTCGGGATGACGAGCGCGTGCAGCCGGTCGTTCGCCACCATCTCCTCGAAGCCGAAGACGTCGCGATAGAAGCGGGACGACTTCGCCGGGTCGTCCACGTACAGGGAGGTTTCGAGTAGCCCGTCGAGCGGCGGCATGGCGGTCTCCTCCGAAGGAACCGCTTCAAGGTACCCGCTCCGCGCATAGAACGAAAGCGACTTCTCCCCGCGGGCGGACACGCATGCGCCTCCTCGTCGCCGTCGGCCTCGCGCTCCTCGGCGCGTCCCGCGCTCCCGCGGCGGACCGGCCGAACGTCCTCCTCGTCCTCGCGGACGACCTCGGCTACTCGGACCTCGGCTGCTACGGCGGCGAGATCGCCACCCCCACGCTCGACGCGCTGGCGAACGGCGGCCTGCGCTTCCGCCAGTTCTACAACGGCACCCGCTGCTGCCCCAGCCGCGCCAGCCTGCTCACCGGCCTCCACCCGCATCAGGCCGGCGTCGGGAACATGACCAACCAAACCCCCGCGCCCGGCTATCGCGGCTTCCCCCAGCCGAACACCGTCACGATCGCGGAGGTGCTCAAGGCCGCCGGCTACCACACCAGCATGGTCGGCAAGTGGCACCTCGGCGCCGGACCGAAGACGCCCCGCCCCACCGATCGCGGCTTCGACGAGTTCTACGGCATGATCGGCGGCTTCAACTCCTGCTTCCAGGAAGACCCGTTCTACACGCGCCTCCCGGCCGGGCGAACGAAGCGCGTCTATCCGAAGGACGCGTTCTACAGCACCGACGCCTTCGCCGATTATTCGCTCGATTTCCTCGCCGACGCGCGGACGGCGAAGAAGCCGTTCTTCCAGTATCTCGCGTTCAACGCCCCGCACTTCCCGCTGCACGCGAAGCCCGAAGACATCGCGAAGTACGCCGACACCTACGCGATCGGTTGGGACCAGCTGCGCGAGAACCGGTTGGCGAAGCAGATCGTGCTTGGCCTGGTTCCGAAGGGGACGGCGCTGCCGCCGCGCTCGGGTTGGAAGACGCGGCAGGATTTCCTGCGCACCGGCGAGAACCCGGCGTGGGATGCGCTACCCGCCGATCGTCGCGCCGATCTCGCCCGACGGATGGCCGTCTACGCCGCGATGGTGACCGCGATGGACCGCGCCCTCGGCCGCGTCGTCGCCGACCTGAAGAAGCATGGCGAACTCGACAATACCTTGATCCTGTTCCTCAGCGACAACGGCGCCTGCGCGGAGTGGGACCCGTTCGGCTTCGACGAGAGCAGCGGGCCGAAGAACACGTTGCACGCCGGCGACGCGCTGGCGACGATGGGGAGCGCGACGACCTACCACAGCTACGGCAGCGGCTGGGCGAACGCGGGCAACACCCCGTTCCGACTTTACAAGCATTACTGTCACGAAGGCGGCATCCGCACGCCGTTCCTCGCCCACTGGCCGAAGGGGATCGCGGCGAAGGGCGAGTTCCGCGACCAGCAAGGACACCTCATCGACGTGATGGCGACGTGCGTGGACCTGAGCGGCGCGTCGTATCCGAACTCCATCGGCGACCGGGCGATCACGCCGATGGAAGGGCGGAGCCTGCGTCCGGCGTTCGCCGGCGAATTCCTGGACCGCCCGTACTTGGCCTGGGAGCATGAGAAGAATCGCGCCATCCGCGTCGGGCGTTGGAAGTTGGTCGCGAAGGCGGGCGAGCCGTGGGAGCTCTACGACGTGGTGAACGACCCGACCGAATCGAACGATCTCTCGGGTCGAAGCGCCGACAAGGTGAAGGACATGGCCGCCCAGTGGGACGCCTGGGCGAAGCGCTGCCAGGTGCTGCCGTACCCCGAGGGAAAGAAATGATGCGATTTGTCTTGGTCCTTGCGGCGCTCGCCGGTTCGCTCGCGGTCGCGGCCGAGCCGCCGAAGCCGAACATCATCTTCATCGTCGGCGACGACATGGGCTACGCCGACGTCGGCTTCCACGGCGGCAAGGACATTCCCACGCCGCACCTGGACGCGCTCGCGAAGTCGGGCACGCGCTTCACGAACGGCTACGTGAGCGGGCCGTATTGCTCGCCGACGCGCGCCGGACTGCTGACGGGCCGCTACCAGACGCGCTTCGGCCACGAGTTCAATCCGACCGGCGCGCAGGGCCTGCCGCTGACCGAAACGACGATCGCCGACAAGCTGAAGGCCGCCGGCTACCGCACCGCCCTCGTCGGCAAGTGGCACCTCGGCACCGGCGAGAGCCACCCCCAGAAGCGCGGCTTCGACGAGTTCTTCGGCTTCCTCGGCGGCGCCCACGACTACTTCAATCCGAACGGCATCCTGCGCGGGAACGAACCGGCCGGCGACAAGACGTACCTCACCGATGCCCTCGCCCGCGAGTCGGTCGCCTTCATCGACCGGAACAAGGACACCCCGTTCTTCCTCTATCTGGCCTTCAACGCCGTCCATACGCCGATGCAGGCGGACGATCCGCGGTTGAAGAAGTTCGCCGGCATCGCCGACCCGACGCGCCGCAAGTACGCCGCCATGATGTCCGCGCTGGACGACGCCGTCGGGCAGGTGCTCGGCAAGCTGAAGGACGCGAAGCTGACCGAGAAGACCCTGGTCACGTTCATCAGCGACAACGGCGGGCCGACGATGACGGGGACGACGACGAACGGGTCGTCGAACGCGCCGCTGCGCGGTTCGAAGCGCACGACGCTCGAAGGCGGCGTGCGCGTGCCGTTCGTCGTGGCGTGGCCCGGCACGCTCCCCGCCGGCGCGACCGACGATCGACCCGTGATCCAGTTGGACCTGCACGCGACGGCGCTCGGCGCGGCGGGCCTCGGCGTCAAGCCGGAAGCGAAGCTCGACGGCGTGGACTTGCTGCCGTTCTTCACGACCGAAAAGAAGAAGATGCCCCACGACTCGCTCTATTGGCGCTTCGGCCAGCAGATGGCGATCCGCCGGGGCGAATGGAAGCTCGTGAAGTACGACCTCGCGGCCGAGGGCGGCAAAGGCACGTCCGCGGCGAAGCTGTACAACCTGGCGACCGACGTCGGCGAAGCGACCGACCTCGCCGCGAAGGAACCGGACCGCGTGCGCGACCTCCAGGCCGCGTGGGACACGTGGAACAAGGGCAACGCCGCCCCGCTCTGGGCGGCGGCAAGGCGAAGGAGTGAGGCGCTCGCCAGAATTGTTCCGAGTGCGAGGCCAAGACGTTGAAGCGTCGATGTCCCTTCTTGCCGCGGGAGCAGGCGATTCGAGTGTGACTGGGTTTTCGGCCCTGAAAGGGCCGCTCCAACAGCCCAGGCCGCAGGCCTGGGAGTGAATACGCGTCGGGATTTCCGTCCTGAAAGGACGGCTCATTTCGAGGACATTCGTCCTCCATGAGCGGCCCTTTCAGGGCCGATTGCATACGGGGTCATCTTCCCCAGGCCTGCGGCCTGGGCTGACGGAGCCGGCCTTTCAGGCCGAATACCTCTCAGGACGTTGCTCATCGACGGTGGCTTGGCTTGAACCCGATGAGTTCCCACCAACGAAAGCCTTCCTACCCTATCCGGTGGGAACGGCACAGTATCCGATTTCCCAAGACGCGGAGAAGTAACACCATGCATATGCGGGCGATGCTGATCGCGGCGCTGTTCGCCCCGGCGCTGCCCGCCGCCGAACCGGCGACGCGCGTGGCGATCGAGGGCGAGCGGTTCCTGATCAACGGCGCGCCGACCTACGCGGGCCGCCGCTGGAACGGCGCGTCGATCGAAGGCCGGCTGATGAACGCCCGCATGGTGCAGGCCACCTTCGACGACCGCAACCCCGCCACGGCCGGCAAGTGGGCCTACCCGGACACGAAGCGCTGGGACGCGGACCGGAACACGAACGAATTCCTCGCGATGATGCCGGAGTGGCGGAAGCACGGCCTGCTCGCCGTCACGCTGAACCTCCAGGGCGGCAGCCCCGAGGGGTACTCCAAGTCGCAACCGTGGCACAACTCCGCCATCAACGCCGACGGCACGCTGGAAGCGAAGACCCTCGGCCGCCTCGCCCGGGTGATCGACAAGGCCGACGAACTCGGTATGGTCGTCATCCTCGGCCTCTACTACTTCGGCCAGGACGAACGGGTGAAGGACGAAGCCGCCGTGGTCGCGGGCGTCGACGCCGCCGTCGATTGGATCGTCGCGAAGGGCTATCGCAACGTGCTCGTCGAAGTGAACAACGAGTGCAACGTGAAGTCCTACGACCACGACATCCTCAAGCCCGAGCGCGTCCACGAGCTGATTGCGCGCGTGAAGGCGCGCGGCGCCGCGAAGAAGCACCCGCTGCTCGCCGGCACGAGCTACGGCGGCGGCGCGATCCCGAAGCCGAACGTCGTCAAGGCCTCCGATTTCCTCCTCCTCCACGGCAATGGCGTGAAGGACCCCAAACGGATCGCCGAGATGGTCCAACAGACGCGCCGCGTCGACGGCTACCGGACCATGCCGATCCTCTTCAACGAAGACGACCACTTCGACTTCGACAAGCCCGAGAACAACTTCGTCGCGGCCGTCCGCGAGTCCGCTTCGTGGGGCTACTTCGACTACCGCATGAAGGGCGAGGGCTTCGACGACGGCTACCAATCGGTGCCCGTGAACTGGAAAACCAGCAGCGCTCGCAAGACGGGCTTCTACAAGCTGCTGGCGGAGATCACCGGCTCGACACCGTGACCCGGAGCGATTCATGCACGGCCTCGGCGTTCTCCTCGCGCTCGTCCTCGCCGCGCCGTGCGCGGACGCGAAGCCGCACGTCGTGCTCTTCCTCGCGGACGATCTCGGCGTCCTCGATTGCGGCCCCTACGGCGGCAAGGAGGTTCCGACGCCGCACATGGACCGGCTCGCGAAGGACGGCCTCACGTTTCGCAAGGCCTTCGTGTCGTCGCCGAGCTGTGCCCCCAGCCGCGCCGCGCTGCTCACCGGCCTCGACCCGATGCGCAACGGCGCGATGCTCAACCACGCCCGCCCGAAGGCGAGCCTCAAGAAATGGCCCGCGTATTTCCAAGACCTCGGGTACGAGGTCGTCGCCATCGGCAAAGTCGCCCACTACGCGCAGGTGACGGACTACGGCTTCGACCGCGCCAGCCACTTCAAGTACCACGAGGACGACTGCATCGCGGAGGCGGTGAAGTTCCTCGAAGGCCGCCAGTCCGGGAAACCGCTCTGCCTGCTGGTGGGCACGAACTGGCCGCACGTGCCGTGGCCGAAGGAATCCAGCATCGAAGTCTCGGCGCTCCCGCCGACGCAGGTGGACACACCGGAGACGCGCGCCGCGCGTTCCCGCTACCTCGCCGCCGTGGCGAACGCCGACCGCGACCTCGGCCTCGTCCGCGCCGCCGCAACGAAGACGTTGGGTGAAAACGTCCTCTTCGCGTTCACGTCCGATCACGGCTCGCAGTTCCCGTTCGGCAAATGGAACCTCACCGACGCCGGCGTGCGCACTCCTTTGATCGTGAGCTGGAAAGGCCGCGTGAAGCCCGGCGTCGCCACCGATGCGATGGTCGGCTGGATCGACCTGCTGCCGACGCTCGTCGCCGCCGCCGGCGGGGACGCGCCGAAGGAGATCAACGGTCGGTCCTTCCTGGACGTGCTACTCGGCAAAGTCGATCGCCATCGGGACAAGGTGTTCCTGACCCACAGCGCCGACGGCCAGATGAACCGCTACCCCCAGCGCGGCGTGCGCACCGCCGATTGGAAATACATCCGCAACCTCGACCCCGCGGCCGAGCACCACACGCACGTCGACAAGGGGAACGCCGGCGCCGACGGCCGCGCGTACTGGGATTCGTGGGTGGCGAAGGCGAAGACCGACCCGGCCGCCGCCGCCATCGTGCGCCGCTACCACGCGCGCCCGGCCGAGGAACTGTACGACGTCGCCAACGATCCGCACGAATTGTCGAACCTCGCCGCCGACCCGAAGCGCGCGGACCGCTTGAAGACGCTGCGCGCCGACCTCGACGCCTGGATGGCCGCGAACGGCGATCGCGGCCTCGCCACCGAACGCGAACTCCCGAACCCGAACGCCAAACCCAAACCGAAGGACTGACCCGTGCGCTTCCTCCTCTCCCTCGCGATCGCGCTGTTCGCGGCCGCGTCGGCGTTCGCCGAGCCGGCGAAGCCGAACGTGATCTTCATCCTCGCCGACGACCTCGGCTGGACCGACCTCGGCTGCCAGGGGTCGAAGTACTACAAGACGCCGCACATCGACAAACTCGCCGCCGCCGGCCTGCGCTTCACCGACGGCTACACCTGCGGCCCGAACTGCCAACCCTCGCGCGCCGCCCTCCTGTCCGGCCAGTACGGCCCCCGCACCGGCGTCTACACCGTCGGCGGCATCGAACGCTTCGACTGGAAATCCCGCCCCCTCCGCCCCGTCGACAACGTCCAGAAGCTCCCGCTCGATCGCAAGACCGTCGCCGACGTGATGAAGTCCGCCGGCTACGCCACCGCGATGTACGGCAAGTGGCACCTCGGCCAGGACGCCGAGCACCATCCCGCGAAGCGCGGCTTCGACGACGCGATCGTGTCGATGGGCCAGCACTTCAACTTCACCACCCAACCCAAGGTGGACTATCCCAAAGGCGCCTACCTCGCCGACTTCCTGACGGACAAGGCCGTCGGCTTCATCGAGAAACACAAGGACAAATCGTTCTTCCTGTACCTCCCGCACTTCGGCGTGCACTCGCCGCACGACGCGAAGCCGGAGCTGATCGCGAAGTTCAAGGAGGTCCCCGGCGTCGGCGGCCACGCGAACCCGACCTACGCGGCGATGATCGCGAGCGTGGACGAGTCCGTCGGCCGCATCGTCGCGAAGCTGGACGAACTGAAGCTCGCCGAGAACACGGTGGTGATCTTCAGCAGCGACAACGGCGGCGTCGGCGGGTACGTGCGCGAGGGGCTGAAGAAGGCCGGCGACGTGACCGACAACGCCCCGTTGCGCTCCGGCAAGGGGAGCCTGTACGAGGGCGGCGTGCGCGTGCCGTGGATCGTCCGCTGGCCGGCGCGCGTGAAGCCCGGCGTCGTCGACGTACCAATCATCGGCGTGGACCTTCTGCCGACGCTCGCCGAACTCGCCGGCGCGAAGCTCCCCGCGCAACCGCTCGACGGAGCGAGCCACGTCGCGACGTTTACTTCCGGCGGTGTCGAAGCCCCGGTCCGCGATCTCTTCTGGCACTTCCCCGGCTACCTCGGCGCCGGACAAGGCACCTGGCGCACCACGCCCGCCGGCGCGATCCGCTCCGGCGATTGGAAGCTCCTCGAATTCTTCGAGACCGGCGCGACGGAACTGTACAACCTCCGCGACGACCTCTCGCAGAAGACCGACCTCGCGAAGGCGCAGCCCGACAAGGCCGCCGACCTGCGCGCCAAGCTCGTCGCGTGGCGCGCCGCCGTGAAGGCGCCGATGCCCGCGAAGAACGCGAAGTGAACCCGAACCCGAGGACCATCATGTTCCGTGCCCTGCTCGCGCTCGCGCTGTTCGCCATCCCTTCAGCGGCGGCCGAGCGCCCCAACGTCGTCCTCGTCATGGCCGACGACCAGGGCTGGGGCGATATGGCCTACAACGGCCACCCGCGCCTCAAGACGCCGCACTTCGACGCGATGGCGAAGGAATCGATCCGCTTCGACCGCTTCCACGCCGCCGCCCCCGTCTGCTCCCCCACGCGCGCCAGCGTCCTCACCGGCCGCACGCCCAACCGCATGGCCGCCTTCAAATGGGGCCACCCGATCCGCCCGCAAGAGACGACCCTCGCGCGGGTCCTCCAGGCCGCCGGCTACCGCACCGGACACTTCGGCAAATGGCACCTCGGCTCCATCCAGGCCGCCGGCCGCGCCCACCCCGGCGAAATGGGCTTCGACGATTGGGTCTCCGCCCCCAACTTCTTCGACCTCGACCCGGTGCTCAGCGTGAAGGGCAAAGCCAAACAATTCCAAGGCGACAGCTCCGACGTCACCGCCGGCCTCGCCGTCGAGTTCCTGCGCGACTGCGCCGCCAAGAAGCAGCCGTTCCTCGCCGTCGTCTGGTTCGGCTCGCCGCACAACCCGCACAAGGCGCTCCCCGCCGACCGCGAACCCTACGCCGACCGGCCCGCCGGCGAGGCGAACTTCCTCGGCGAGATCGCCGCGATGGACCGCGCCTTCGGGACGGTGCGCGCGGAGTTGAAGGCGCTCGGCCTGACGGACAACACCATCCTCTGGTACTGCTCGGACAACGGCGCGCTGCCGAAGCTCGGCTCGACCGGCGGCGCCCGCGGCAACAAGGGGCAGGTGTACGAAGGCGGGCTGCTCGTGCCGGCGCTGCTCGAATGGCCGGCGCGCTACGCGAAACCGAAGGTCGTGAAGGCCGATTGCGTCACGTCCGACCTCTACCCAACGATCCTGGAGCTGACGGGAACGAAGGCCGCGAAGCAACCGCCGATCGACGGCGCGAGCCTCGCGGCCCTGCTCGACGGCAAAGCCGACTCGCGCCCGAAGCCGATCGGCTTCTGGGACCATCCGACCCCCGGCGTCGGCACGCCGTCCAAGGAATGGATGGACGACTTGCTGAAGGAGCAGTCCGCCGGCCGCGAGCCGAGCGATCCGGTGCGGCTCTTCGCCAAGGCCGGCGATCTCACGAAGCAATACCCGCTCGATCAGTTCCCCGGCCACGCCGCCTGGCTGGACGGTTCGTGGAAGCTCCACCGGATCGAGACCGCGAAATCGAACGGCGCGAAGTGGGAGCTGTACGATCTCGCGGCCGATCCGAAGGAATCGAAGGACCGCTTCGCCGCCGAGCCGGAGCGCGCCGCGAAGCTGCGGAAGGACCTGACCGCGTGGCTCGGCTCCGTGGTGCGGAGCCTCAACGGCGAAGACTACGCCTCCGGGAAATCGCCATGAACCGTTTCCTGCTCGTCCTTTCCCTCGCACTCGTCGCCAGCGCCGCGTCCGCGGCCGAGCGGCCGAACATCGTCGTCGTCCTCGCGGACGATTTCGGCTGGGGCGATCCCGCGTGCCAGGGGAATCAACTCGTCGAGACGCCGAACATCGACCGCCTCGCGAAGGAAGGCGTGCGCTTCACGCAGGGCTACGTCGCCGCGCCGATCTGCTCCCCGTCGCGCTGCGGCATCATCACCGGGAACTTCCCGGCGCGCTGGAAGATCACGAGCTTCCTCCAGACGCGCGCCGGCAACGCGGCTTGCGAGATGGCCGACTTCCTCGACCCGAAGGCGCCCTCGCTGCCGCGCATGCTCCAATCGGCCGGCTACGCCACCGCGCACGTCGGCAAGTGGCACCTCGGCGGCGGCCGCGACGTCGCCGACGCCCCCAAGTTCGCCGCCTACGGCTACGACCTCGGACTCGGCACCTACGAAAGCCCCGAACCCGCCGCCCCGCTCGGCCTCAAGACCACCCCCTGGGGGCCGCAGGACCAGCTCGAACCGCAGCAGGTGCCGCGCCACCGCCGCACCGCCTGGATGGTCGATCGCACGCTGGAGTTCCTGAAGGCGAACGCCGCGAAGCCGTGCTTCGTGAACCTCTGGCTCGACGACACGCACACGCCGTTCGTGCCGTCGGACGCCGACCTGAAGGCCGCGCGCCGGCCGACGGAGGGCGAACCGAAGGCGAAGTACCGCGCCGTGCTCGTCGAGATGGACCGGCAGATCGGCCGTCTGCTCGACGGCTTGAAGGGCACGAACACGCTGGTGCTGTTCCTTGGGGACAACGGCGCGTCGCCGCCGTTCGAGCGCGAGCGCGGCGGCGGGCTGCGCGGACAGAAGCTGAGCCTGTACGAGGGCGGCATCCGCGTGCCGATGATGGCGTGGTGGCCGGGCACGCTCGCGGGCGGAATCGTGAACGAGACGACGGTGCTGGCGACGGTGGACTTCCTTCCGACGCTGGCGGCGATCGCCGGCGCGATGCTCCCCGATGGGGCGAAGCCCGACGGCGAAGACCTTTCCAAGGCGTTGAAGGGCGCGGCGCCCGTCCGCACGAAGCCGCTCCTTTGGGAATACGGCCGCAACGACAAATCGTTCGCCTATCCGAAGGATGCGAAGCACCGAAGCCCGAACCTCGCGATCCGGTCGGGCGATTGGAAACTGCTCGTGAACGCCGACGGCACCGGCGCGGAACTTTACGACCTCGCGACCGACCGCGCCGAGGCGCACAACCGCGCTGCCGAGCGAGGGGAAAAAACGCGCGAACTGACGGCGTCGGTGCGCGCCTGGCGGACGGCGCTGCCGTAAGGACTACGGCTTCGCCGGCGCGGCGTTCCAGACCTTCAGGTCGTCGAACGAGCCGCCCTTGCCCGCCACGCCGAGCTCGATCTTCGACTTCGTCGCGTGGCCGATCCCCGACGACTTCAAATACGCCACCGGCTTCCCGTCGATCGACACGCGCATCGCCTCGCCCACCGTCTCGACGGCGAGCGCGTACCATGTCCCCGCTTCCAGCTTCGCGGGATACGTGACGCTGCGGCCCGCCAACAGCTTCGCCACCTCGGCCTTCTTCGCGGGGTCCTTCTTCATCTCGTAGATGTCGTTGCGCATCGTGCCGTCGCGCTCGTCGATAATCGTTACGCCGGTGAGCCGCACTTGCGCGCGGCAGATGTGGCCGTAGTGTGCGCCGGTGTACTTCCGGTCGTCGAACTCGACGTCGATCATCGTCGCGCCGTCGAAACGGATCTTCGCCTCGACCACGCTGTCCTTGGTGGGAATCTCCAACCCGTGCACGGCGGCGTGCGCCTTCACGACCGACTTGCCGTCGGCGGAGGGCATGTCCTTGTCGCGCGTCTGCGTGCCGGTGAGGACGCCCTTCCCGAAGGCGAACGTCGGCACGACGCGGTGCCACGGCTTCGCCGGCGCGGCCGATTCGAAGTCGTCCGAGAAGAGCAACTCCTTCTTCTCGGCGATCGTCGCGGCCGGCACCGGCGGCTTCTCCGCCGCGCGACCTTCGAGTACGAACAGCGCGAGACCGACGAAAGTGGCGGCGAGGCGAGTCATGGGAACGGCCCGGGGTGGTGGGGTTCGAGCGGATTTTCGGGAAATTCTAGCGGGATTGCCTTGCACTTGCCACGTTCGTGGGTCGTGGTGAATTCCCGCGTTTCTCGTGAAATCCCCGGAGAATGTAACCTTTTCACCGCAATCACCGCCCCGTGGAACACCGGTCGGCAAATCTCGTTAACATTCTCAGAATTGGCAGGATTCTTCTTGACACGCCTTCAGGCCTACCGTTAAATAATCAGTGCTGAAGAGGATCCCGTCCCGAAGGACGGATCGCCCCCCTCGAGTTTATCCCATCTTCTCGCGAGGAACCCCGTCATGTCGTTCTTCAAGCCCCGACTGGAGATTATGGAGAGCCGAGAGACCCCAACGGTTCTCCCGGTCGATCCGACCGGTGCCGGTCAACCGACCCAACCGCCGCCGCAAGAGCCGGCGGAACCGGCCCCCACGCCTCCGCCCGAAAATCCTCCGCCGCCGCCGCAACCGGAATGGTGAGATTCAACCAGTGATTCACTGCGAAAGCCCCGGCATGTCCGGGGCTTATTCGTTTTTCGGGGGCAGCGTGCGCACGAACCGCCGCGCCCGCTCCAGCCAATCCTCCAGCGCGCCGGTCTCGCTCCACCCTTCGGGTTCGACCCTCGCCCAGCCGCGCATCGGCCGGCCGGTGATGTCGAATGGCCGAACGTGCGGCTCCGCGAGCGCGGCCTCGGCGCCCGGCCCCAACCGCACGATCAGCCACCGCTTCCAGACCCCAACCCAAAAGTTCCCCCGCAGTAAAAATCCGACGCAACCAAAGAGCGCCGTCTCGCGCACGCCGCGACGGTGCGCGAGCGCGGCCCGGATTCGATCCGCGAGTTCGCGGTCGTAGACCATTTGTCTGCTTTCCGAAGTTATGAGTGGAACGAGAAGAAACTGAGTTCTAGCTTTTGGCGGGTTTGTTCTCCCCATCACCGTCGCGTTCGTCCATGCACCGCCCACACCGATTGTGGCCGCTCGTCTCGGTCTTGTCGATCCTGTTCCTCTGGTTCGATTTCCTGACCGGCCCCTACGTCCAGTTCCCGATCACGTTCGTCATCCCGGTCGCGCTCGCCGCGTGGTACCAGGGCGTTCGCGCCGGCGTCGTCTGCGGGTTGGTGCTGACCCTCGGCCGCTTCCTCATCGTCACCTTCTGGGAAGTGCCCGAGTACACGCTCGGAATCCGCCTCCTGAACGCCGGCATCCGGCTGACCGTCTTCGTCGGACTCGCCTGGATGACCGCGCGCCTCGCGCGGCAGACCCGCGAACTGGCGAACCGCGTCGATACGCTCGAAGGCCTCCTGCCGATCTGCTGCCATTGCAAGAACATCCGCCGCGACGACGGCGCCTGGGAACCGGTCGAACGCTACGTCGCCGACCGCACCGCGGCCGAGTTCAGCCACGGCTTCTGCGAGGATTGCTTCCGCGCGCACTACCCGGAGGCCCACGCCGACTACGCGGAGCGGAAAACCCTGGCGGCCGCGGCCTCCCGTTGATATGCTATTTTGAACAGTAGCCAACGGAAGACCACCATGACCGCCACCCTCCTCTACGATTTCGTCCCCTCGCCCCTCGGCGACCTGCTGCTCACCTCCGACGGCGAACGCCTCACCGGGCTGATCTTCGACGAAGCGCCGACCGAGGACATGGACCGCGACCGCGCGGCGCTCTCGGAACCGGCGAAGCAACTGCGCGCCTACCTCGCCGGCGAACTGAAGGACTTCGACCTCGAACTCGAGCAGCCCGGCACCGCGTTCCAGCAGACGGTCTGGGCCGAACTCCGCGCGATCCCTTACGGCGAGACGATCTCCTACGCGGAACTGGCGCGGCGCGTCGGCAAGCCGCAAGCCCCGCGCGCCGTCGGCGGCGCCAACGGCCGCAACCGCATCGCCATCGTCGTCCCCTGCCACCGCGTCATCGCCGCCGACGGCTCCCTCGGCGGCTATGGCGGCGAACTCTGGCGCAAGGAATGGCTCCTGAACCGCGAACGCCGCTGACGTATCCTATCCGCATGGAATACCTCCGCCTCACGCTCGCCGGCCGCCCCGGCGAATCCGAAGCCGCCTTCCAGTCCCGCCTCTACGCCTTCTGGACGCACATCTTGCGGAACCGCCCCGCCGACTACGAGCGCGTCTATTCCGAGGCGGTGGAGTTCGAGGCGGACGCCGGCCGCGCGACCCGCAGCTACATGGTGGAACCGGACGCCGTCGACGCGCTGATCGCCGAGTTGGCCGCGCACGAGATTGCGTTCCTACCTGTCGATCGCGACGACCACTACTCGAAGGCGGAAGCTTCGACGAACGAGTGGTTCCAGATCGAGTGAACGATTTTACAGATACTCCAAACGACCCGCCATTTCGTCCGGCTCGAGCAATTCCCAGATGAGCATCAAGCCGCGAATCGCTTCGCCGATCCCCGTGCGATGTTGGTGGGCGAACACGATGCCCCGGTGTTCGGGCCGCTCGACGTGGAGTTTGAGAAAGTCTTGATCGGTCGTGAAAATCACTCGGTTGTCCCGGATGCAGTATTCGATCTGTTCGTTGTCCGTCGATCCACCGAGGCCGATCTCGGCCGTCGTGGTGACATCCGCGCCGCGGCGCGTCATTCCCACGGCGACGGCGGGATCAACGTTCTCATCCAGGTGGAATCGAATCGTTCGGGGCATTCGCGGCTAACCCGTTTAGTTTCTCGGCCAGCGGTCCGGGTCCGGTTCGTCGTTGGAGTTCCGCGACCGCCCGCTCGTCATTGGCCATCTGGTCGCGGATAGCGTCGGGGCGCGTGAAGTAATAGGCCAGGGCCGCATAGACTTGGGCGTGGTGCAGTTGAGGAAACGAGGCGACGATTTCGTCGACGGATCGCCCTTGGAGTTCGTGCCAGACATAGATGTCTTGAACGCGAATGCGCGTGCCGGCGATGCGGGCTTTCCCGCCGCAGGTGTCCGGCGACGAAACGATCTGTTCGCCGAGCGCCGGCAAGGCCGGTTCGGTCGTGGCGGTGGACATGTGGGAATCATACCGCGATGCGTTCGACCTGTCACGTCGGAACGAACGGAACCGATTCCGCTACGATGACCCCATGAGCCATCCACCGGCCGCCGCCGGGCGCGTCGCGTTCCTGACGACCGTGCCGCCCGGCGAGCTGATGATCCACGAACTCTACCGCAGCCTGCAGGGCGAATCGGCCTACGCCGGGCTGCCGTGCGTCTTCGTCCGCACCACCGGCTGCTCGCTGCGATGCACGTGGTGCGACACGCCGCACGCGTTCAACCGGGGCGAGCGGATGCCGCGCGCGGAGGTGCTGGCGCGCTCGCTCGCGTTCGACACGCCGCTCGTCGAAATCACCGGCGGCGAACCGCTGGAGCAGCCGGACGTGTTGCCGCTGATGGCGGAGCTGTGCGACGCGGGGCGGACGGTGCTGCTGGAGACGAGCGGCGCGCTGGACATCGCGCCCGTGGACCGTCGCGTGCACGTCATCATGGACCTGAAGTGCCCCGACAGCGGCGAGTGCGACCGCAACCTCTGGACGAACCTCGCGCACCTGAAGCCGACGGACGAGATCAAATTCGTGATCGCGACGGCGCGCGACTGGGCCTGGGCGGACCAGGCGATCCGCGAGCACCGGCTGGACGAACGCTTCCGCGTGCTCGTGTCGGGCGTCTACGGATTGACCCTCGCCGACCTGGCCGCGTGGGTGCTGGCGTCGAAGCGGAACGTGCGGATGCAGCTCCAGATGCACAAGTACATCTGGGACCCGACGGCGCGGGGGGTGTGATACGCTTCCCGGGAATTATTTGCCTTCCATCGGTCTTGCGCTTTCCGCCGGCGTCGATTACGCTGCGGCCT
>CAYVRB010000029.1:0-30601 GCA_964453375.1 uncultured Alcaligenaceae bacterium | reverse complement strand
CGGCGTTGAAGTACATGGGTTACGACGTTCGCTTCGACTGGGCCGAAGGCTACGCCCACAACGCCGACTTCGGCGGGTCGAAGTTCCCGGACGCCATGAAGTGGCTCTGGCGCAAGGACAAAGCCGCCCCCGCGATCGACACCAAGGGCGACCTCGGCGGCGACCTGACGCTGCTCAATCTCCTGATTCGCGATCAATCGTGGGAAGTCGTCGCGAAGGACCTCGGCTTCGCCGACGGCCTGTGCGCCGACAAGGCCGGCAATCTGTACTTTTGCGACATGCGGGCGCCCGCGGTCGTCCGCATCGGTGTCGACGGATCGCGCAAGGAGATTTGCAAGGAGTCGGTCAGCGGATTGGAATTCAATCCCGACGAATCGCTCCTGTATGGGTGCCAGGGTTCGAAGAAGCGCGTCATCTCGATCAGCCCCGCCACCGGCGAAGTGAAAGTCGTCGCCGAGGGCGTGACGCCGAACGACCTCGCGGTGACGAAGGACGGCTTCATCCTGATTACGGAGACGGCCGTCAAGCAGGTGACGCGCATCGACCCGAAGACCGGCGAAGTGAAGGGCGTCGATACCGGCATCGGCAAGCCGAACGGCATCGCGCTCTCGAACGACGGCGGCACGCTGGCGGTGTCCGACTACGGCGGTACGCACACCTGGACGTTCCGCGTGAACGCGCAGGGCGTCCTCGACGCGAAGATGCCGACGATGCCGATGCGGTTGCCGGTCGACCCGAAGGGCGAGTTCAAATTCAACGAACCGCCGCCGTACATCCAAAACTCGCAGGGCGACGGCATGGCGGTGGACAAGGCCGGGCGCTACTACGTCACGAGCAAGCTGGGCGTGCAGATCTTCGATCCGACCGGCCGCCCCTGCGGCGTGCTGCCGAAGATCGACGCCGATCAACCGCTGACGACCTGCATCCTCGCCGGCCCGGATCACAGCGTACTCTACATCGCGCACGGCAAGACGATTTACAGCCGGAAGCTGACCGTCGTGAAACCGAAGTGATCGCGGGAGTCGCGCACGAACGTGTTCTCATCGCGGACCCATGATGCTGAATATCAGTATTGTGAATGCCCGGTTCGCGAAGCCGATCGCCAGCCGTCGATCGGATAGTTGTCGATGTCCGTTTATTCCGTTCGCGTCGAAACTGCGGGTGGATGCGAGGCCGTTTTTCGGATTACCCGTCAAAGCGCGTCGGCCGACGACCCGCGTCGGGCGATGAAATCCATCGCCGCAGCGCGCCGGGAGACGAGCATGACGCCCCTGATTCTCATGTTGCTGGTCCCCGGCCAAATCCCTTGCGAGGCGTCTTGCCGCGCCGACCGGCTCCTGGAATGCCCGACGCGAAACGACTCCGCGCCGTTCCTCCGCACGCCGCGCCTCGAACTGATCGGCCCGTGCCGCGAGTCGAGTGCCGAGGGCAAGAAGTGCCCGGACGGTGGGAAGAACTCCTGGAAGCACACCTTTCACCGCGCCGCACGATTCACAATCCCGCGCTTCGGCCAACAGCAGCAGCCCCTCGAAAGCGACGGCCTATTGATCTACGAGGGCATGACGTTGACGGTGGACAAAGACACCGGTGTCTACGACCTGAGTTTCACGGCCACCTCGCCCCCGACGCCGGTGACGCTGCGGTTGCAATTGCAGTTTGCGAACGATACCTACCCCATCACACGCTCGTATCCGATCCGCCTCACGTTGCCGCCGATCTTCATCGACGCCGACTCGACGCGTCCCGGCGAAAACGCCGGCACGACTCTCAATGTCAGCCACCGGGGATATACGGAACTTTTCAAACAGCCGCAGAACGGCGAACTCGTTTTGGATAGCTCCTCGGACATCAAGACGGAAAGTGGTTATTCAGCCATGAATCCAATTTCCATCAACTCGAATTGGAAAGTCGTCCGCGTCGGCACCGCCCGCTTCGGTTCCGGCAAGGCGAACGGGGACGACGAGAATCGCTGAATTGCCCCGCCCCGCCATTTTGCCATTCAACTCCAAGTCGATGCCCCGTCGTCGGCACGATCGTTAAATCCCTTCAACTCGCCCGCGCAGCGCCGCCGATACTCATTTGTCGTTTGATTGGAACGTACGGACCGAATCGGACCGTACCCCCGTCACGCGGCCGGTCCGGGGATCGGTCATGTTGCGCATCGCAGTCGTCGTGGTGGCGAGTCTCGGCTTGGGCGCGGCCGGCATGTGGCTGACGTCGAACTTCAAGCTGCGATTGGAGCCGGTGGGCGAGGTCGCCATCTCGAGCGAACCGTGGCGCCTGCCCGCGGCGATCGCCGATCGGGCCGCGCGGACCTCGATGGAGCCGGACGGGAACGTCGTGCCGGCGGGCGGCGGACAACCGGCGCAACCCGTCGCCGCCGTGACCGGTGCGGCGCCCACGGTCGAAGCGATCAAAGCGGCCGACGCAATCTCCAAGAATCGCATCGTGATCACGCACCTCCTCGATGGCGAGTCGGGCGAACAGTTATCGTGGCCGAATCCCGAAAACTCGATCTCGTTGAGAACTCGAAAGCTCAAGATCCAGTTTCGTTGGGAAAAAGCCGAAGAAGTCGCTCTTGATAAAATCCAGTTCGAAGTGGCGTTCGGAAAAGTGGTTCTCAAATCGGAATCGGTGAAATCGAAGGGGGAATGTGAATTCGATCTGTCTTCCTCGACAGCGGAATTCGCGGGCCGGAATCCGGTGGAAATCCGGGCGACCCGAGAGAACACGGTTGATCAGTCGCGAGTGCCGTTGAAACTCGTCTCGCTGTCCAGCAACATTGACACTCCCGCCATCAAGGTAACGCTGCCCGGCGCTTCCGCGGTCGCGATCGCCAAGGTCTTCAACGGCCGCTTCGACGGCGGCGTCGCAAAGTCCGGCAATTCGGCCATCGCGGTCTTCGACGGCTACCTGCGCGTGCAACTCCAACCGGCGGCCTCGACGGCCGAGTACGATTTCTTTTTGTTCGACGCCGTCGCATCGGGCGTCCGCAACCTCCTGGCCACGGGCAGATCGGTCGAGAGTCGAACCGTCGGAAAATCCATCGAGACTGTCGTGGATTGGGACAAGGCTCCGCCGGTGAAGGGAGGTTTGCTCCTGGTCGTTCGGGAGCGAGCCATCGGTACGAACGCCCACAGCATGGATACGGCCGTGTTGAACGTGTCCGCGTCGCCGGAGTTGCCGAAGGTCGAGTTCGCGGCGAGTCCGGTCAAGCCTGCCAGCGATGGCCAATCCGTTCCGAAAAAGTCCGCTCAAGTCCATCTCTTGGGAACCGAGAAGGTCAACATCGAAGCGAATTTCGCGGCGCCGGGTGTACCGGCCAGGCTGTTGCTCTACGTCGATCAAAATTCGAAGGACAAGAACACCATTCCCCGCGCGATCCTCCCCGTTGCGAGTTCCGAAACCACGAAAACCTTTTCCGCGGTGGATCTCGGTACGGACGGCGACCATGTCGTCGTGGCGGTACTCGAAGCCGGCGGCGTGACGGGGCCGGAAACGAAGCCGCTCGACCTCCGCGTTCGCCGCGGCGGCCTCAACGTTTCCCGCGTTTCGCCGACCGATTTCTCGAACACCACCGACTACAAGATCCGCATCGCGTTCAACACGTCGAATCCGGTGGACCCTTCGACCGTGACGGCCGCCAACTTCTCGCTGAAGTTGGACAACGCGGGGGATAATGTCTTGGCGTCGGGCAATCCGCTCTTCGACGCGAGTTCGAACACCGTCACGATTCAAGCCAAGACGCCGCTCGCGGCCGGCCAGTACGTGTTGACCGCGTTGGGCACGGACGATCCCGACGACGGCACCAAGCGCAAGGGTCTCCGCGATATTTTCGGCAATCCGCTCGGCGCCGCGTTCGGCGAAACGGGCGTGGATTTCACGACGAACATCGTGCAGCCGGTCGGCGGGCAACAGCCCTCCGTCGTGACTTCGGCGTTCTCCCTGTCCACGGGGCCGAACGTCGAGTTCAAGGAATTCGAGCCGCGCAAGGTCTTCCTCAACGGCTTCAACCCGGCCGATCGCGTCGAGACGCGCGTGGTGCGGCTGTACTACAACCGCGACGCGGCGCGCGTGGTGCAGGTGGTGAACCGGGACGCGAAGGCGTTCAACGCGCAGTCGGTGGACGTGCGGCGTCGCGCCGCCGACCGCTCGCGCGACAACGCGAACAAGGCGACGGACGACCGCAAGATCGCGGAGAGCCAGGCCGTGCAGGCCGCGACCGAGGCCCGCGCCGCGGAGAACAAGCTGAAGGATTTGCAATCGAAGCTCAATGCGGCCCGCGGGGAGGCCGCGGCCGCGACCGCGCAAATCGGCCAGCGACAGCAAGCCGGAGACGCGGCCGCAAGCTCCGCGAATGCGATCCAGAACGAACTTCGTTCGTTGCAAGCGGTGGTCACGGCGGCGAATGCGAAGGAACAATCGCTTCAATCGGACATCGCAACCGCAATGGCGGAAGTGCAGGCCAAGCGCGCCCGCGAAGTCGAGCTGACGCTGAAGGCGCGCGAGTTGGACCAGCAGGAACTGCGGGCGCGCGAGACCCAGTTCCGCAGCGAGGTGGCCGCCGCTCGGGAAGACGCCGACATCTACGCCCCGGGCAAACCGGAATCGTTCGACCCCGTGCGGCAGTGCTCGCTCTCCGTCATTGGCGAGGGGCTGATTCAAATTCGCGGGCCGATCAAGGGCGTGAACATCATCCGCACGATGATCAACCAGATCGACGCCCCGACGGGCCAGGTGCGCATCGGCGTCCACACCGTGCAGGTCAACGGCGAGCGCGTCGATCGCATGAACCGGGTCGTCGCGAACATCCAGCGCTACCTCGACCACTCGCGGTTCCTCACGTCGCAATCGTCGCAGATGTTGCGGAAGGCCGTGACGGCCGTGGCCGCGCGGAAGGCGGAGGAGTGCCACGCGACGCTCGCGCCGGGTTGCACGCAGGCGGACCGCGACGCGAAATACCTCCATTGCTTCTTCGGCAAGGATTTCATCGACGAGCTTCGCCAGCTCGACAGCGAATTCCTGCGGACGGGCAACAAGCTGCTCTCGCTGCATTCGATGGACAGCACGAGCCTCTCGGCCGCGCTGACGCTGCTCGCGCTCGCCAAGAACGACATCCGCGCGGAGATCCTGCAGGAGTTCGAGACGCAGACGCGGACGAAGCTGCCGGAAGCGGAGCAGGGCTTCTACCTGGCGGGCCTGGCGTGCCCGACGAAGTGCGAGGCCTGCTTCGACAAGAAGTTCTGCATGCTGGCGTACAACGCGAGGTTCGAGTCGTTCCGCGGCTTTTTCAACCTGGAGATCCAGGGCAGCGACACGCTGACTCCGGTGCAGCGGGAGTTTGTGCGCCTGGCGCAGATCTTTAAAACGCGGCTGGTGACGGAACTGGAACTGAAGCAGCGCGTGGTGGAGCGGAGCCTCGTCGAGGAACGGCTGGGCAACTATCAAGAGGAACTCGAAACCGCGAAGAAGAAAGAAGCGTTGGCGAACGGCGTCCTCGACGAGGTGCGCAAGGAACGCCAGGCGGCCATGAATAGCCTGGCTTCGGTACTGGCGCAGAAATTCACGGAAATCGTATCGGAAGTCAATGCCGACGTGGATTTTGCCATCGCCGATTTCCACGAGCTCGACAGTATTACGATTCCGAATGCGGTCAACAAGGAAAGAAACTCACCGAAACGGTCAGAAAAAGTGGAACTTGATCTGGGCGGCGGTCGCAAACTGGTCGCAAAGGATATCAAAGCCTTCGACGGCAAGTCGGATGCCGAGTTCTACTTGAAGGGATTTGATAAATCGATCGACCAATTCGAACGCGCTCTGCGGACCTTCAAGAAATTCATTTATACAAGTCCGGATGCCAGTGAGGCGTTGAAGTATCTGGAAAGTATCCAAGTCAAGATCGATGCCTATCGGAAGAAACCGGCCGATGGACTGTTACTGCAAATCGTTGATTTCAAAAAGATCGGCGACAGTTTTGACATCCTGCACACCACCGTCAAACGGCAGTTGCGATCCATCAACGACAGCGTCGGTACGATCATGGCGGGGCTTAAGAATTCCAAGGCGGACGCGAACAAGCTCTACATCAAGTATCGCGAGCTCGTTTCCGACGCGATCAACCGGATCTCCGATTCCGGCATGAAGGGCGAAATCGAAAAGGCCCGCGACAAAGTCGACCGCTATTTCGCCGCGCTTCTCACCGTCGAAGTCAAATTCTCACAGGCCACGGAGGCGGCCCAGCTCGCGCGGCGGCCGCTCGACGAGAAGAAGCTCCTCGACATGCTCATCGATGAGATGGAGGACAAATACATCGAACTCCTCGACGGCACCCGCGCCCACACCGCGAACGTCGACAACTACCTCAAGGCGCTCTCCACGGCGCTCGACGACGATTTCAACACGCAGTTCTATCAACCCGCCTTCAGCAAGATCCGCAGCCTCGGCGCGGGCTGGGACGTGCAACTGGGGCAGATCGAATCGACGAGCGTACTCACCAACAACCGCGTGTTCGCGAAGGTCTCGCCGGCGGCGAGCATGGAGTTCGACCTGCCGAAGCGCGACATCTTCATCAAGGAGGCCTTCAAGGGCGCGAAGGCGGCCGTGGACGAATACGGCGCGCTCCTGAGCGACCCGACGTTCCTCTCGCTCGCGAAGATGTACGGCGGCACGCCGACGGCCGCGACGTTCGGCGCCGGCGGTTCGCCCGCCGTGCGCGGCGTGCTGCCCGGCCAATCGTCGACGGCCGACGAGATGCTCATGGCCCAGGCCGGTTCGAACCGCAAGGAATTCGGTGCGGCCCTCGAGGCCCTCATCCCGGACCCGGCCGTCTACAAGTTCGAGACCGGCACCGGCTACGAGATCCGTCCAGTAATGAGCCCCGACGGCCAGGCCGTCGTCTTCGGCTTCGACTACCTCTACACGACCGACGTCCGCGAACCGGTGCGCGCGGACGAGAAGCACCTCGGTCGCGTCAAGCGGCACTTCGTCCATACCGACGTTCAACTGAGCAACTTCGAGATGCGCGAGGTGAGCAAGTACTGGGTCTCGCTCAAGGCGGCCCGCACCGGGCGCGGCGTGGCGCTGCTCCAGGACGTGCCCGGCGTCGGCGCGCTCTTCCGCCCGCTGCCGAGCGCGAGTTCGTCCCTCCAGCAAAACTTGATCTATTCGCAGGCCACGCTGTTCCCGACGCTCTTCGACCTCATGGGCCTCCGGTACGCCCCGGCGATCGCGGACATCGACCCGGAGTTCACGAAGAACGACGAGTTCGTCGTCCGCGGCCGGCGCGATCACCTGCGGATGTTCATCTTCGATTACGGCGCGTCCCGAGTGGACGATGCCCTGCGCATCCTCACGGGCGAACGCCGGCCGGACCTCTACCGCAGCCAACACACGATCCCGTGGCAGCATCCGAATGGCTACCGCGGCCCCGGCATGCGACAGCGCGACGCGATCCTCGAAGAGGGCTACGACCCGCGCGAATCGTATCCCAAAACCGAGTACAACCCCGGCATGCTCCTTCCGAACGCGGCGCCGGCCCCGGGCCACTTCGGAACTCCGACCACGATCTACGAAGAACCATCGAAGGGAGGCGGCGGCACCAAGGGTACGTCGAGCGCCCTGCCGCCGCCGGTGGGCGGCGGTTATTCGGACCTGCCCGTCGGCGCCTACGAGGCGAGGCCGATCCGCACGACGATCACGCCGCAACCGGGACCGAAAGCGATCCGCGCGCCGGGCGCGCCGTCGATTCCGCCGCCCGGCACGCCGTTGCCGTTCCCCCAAGAGCTGCCGAAGTAAGGGCCTGCCCATGAAGCGATGGTATCTGTGTTCGCTCGCGGTCCTTGCCGTCTCCGCGGAAACGGGCGAGGCTGAGTTTCCGACGCTGCGGTCGCGCCCGCGCACGCTGCCCGGCTTGCCGCCGTACCCGTACGCGCCGACGTCGACGATTCCAAAACCGATCGTGACCGGCACGAGTTTCCCGCGACTCGACCTCGGCGACGGCTCCGAAACGAAACTGAACCTCGCGACCGCAGGCATGACCGTGACCACAAACGAACGTTCGCAGTCGAGGAAAGTGACCACGCTGTTCAAGGCGAAATCGGCGACGCGCACCGACCGCACGACCGTGGCGACGCCGATCTCCGCGCCGTCGCCGACCGTATCGCTCGTGAATTCGGCCGCGTCGTTCTCGCTCTTCGATCCGGTATTGAAGGTCGATCATTGCAGCGTGTCGGGAGTGTCCGTAACCTTCTCGCCGGAGGGCCGGTTCGTCGTTCGTTTCCGGGCGGACCAGAACCCGCTACCGACTGATCCGCTGGCACCGGCGCTGGCGTCCGCGACCAACGCCGCGACGACGAGGATCGAACCGAACCAGTTCAAACGAAACAAATTCCTGCTGACCGTGCGCGGCTACGCCGCCGACACGCTCGGCGAACGATCATCCGGCGCGACCAAGGCCGCTCTGGTGGAACTGCCCGTCGAGCCGTTCTGGGTCGAGCGCGGCAAGCCGTTCAGCGGTTTCGTCGAAGGCACGAGCGAATCGGTGCAGTGGCATTACAAGCTGATCGATCGCGTGGAATTGGATTTCACCTACCGTTGACGGGAGTCCGGCGATGAAAATCGGATCCGCGCTCGTCCTCGCGGTGGCCGCCTCGATCGGTTGCGTCTCGGTGCGCTCCGGCCCGTTGCGCCCGGCGGCCGCGCCCGTGCCGCCGTCGCAGGAGATCGAAATCCTGGATCCCGGCCAATCCGCGACGGGCGTTCCCGAAGTGGTGACGCGTTGGGACGAAGACGGCGTCCAACGGATCGACGTTCCGCCGACGGTGCTCGTCCACCGTTTTTATCCCAGCGGCGATCGCTCGTTCCAAGGGCCGATGCTCCCCGGCGGCCCCACCATCGTTACGGTCAATCACCCGAAGACGCTCGAGCGCGAGTACGTGACGATCACGATGCCGCCCGGAGCGCCCCGCGTCCACTACGCCGGCAAGGCGATCGTGTACGACTACGGCCGACAGTCGGTCACGCTGGCGTTCGGTCCGTGCGGCCGCCCGCGCGTGACGCACGCGCAGGGGGTCCATGCGGTGGAGGTGGCGAAGGAGGCCGCCCAGCGCGCGGCCGACGGCGCCGGCGATCTGGCCCGCCGCGCCGGCGTACCCTCCGGCGTTCAATACGTGCGGAATCGGATTCAGACCTCGCTCGCTCGGACGGCCGACGCCGTGGGCGATTTGCGTCGCGCCCCGCGCGACATCCCGCGCGAGTAGTGGCGTGGAGCGAGCGATTGGTTCGCATGATGCGCGCCATCTCGAGTTTCGGTGGATCGTTCCTTCGCTCGATTGTACATGGCATTTTGAATCGCACGGTCCACAACCTTGAAGTGCCACCCAAGCGTTGAGTGCCCAACGGCGCGAACTTGCATTTCAGCGGCGAGGGTCTTGGGCATTTGTCGAGTTCTTACGGAAGGAGTACCGATTCGAAGATGGAGAATTTGATTCATTCCGATTTTTCGTGATGTCTTTCCGCGTTCGATTGCGCCTTTCGTTTCGGGCCGGCGGTGCGGCCCGCCCGAAACGGAGAGACGCCCATGCGACCGCGACTGCCCCGGTGGATTCGATCCCTGTGCGTTCGGCCCGTCGAGCGGATTCGGTCGGCGCGCTCGCGGCGGAACGCCGGGCTACGGGGGCTTGAGCTTCTCGAAACGCGGGACGTGATGTCGATCGCCGACATCAACGCGATGGCGCGGGCCGGCGGGCCGGCGCCGTTCGCGGCCGGGATCGACGCCTGGGCCGGCGGTTTGAGCGGAAGCCTCCAGTCGTCGCTGGACGGCCTTGGATCGTTGCCGCTGGTCGGGAAGCAACTCGCGAACGCGGCGAAGCCGGCGCTCGACAGCCTCGACGCGATCTCGCTGCGGCTGCGGAACGCGATGAACGCCGTCTACGCCAGCGGCCAGACGGACATCCTCGGCGGCCTTCAGACGAGCCTGTACGACATCCTCGGCCCGAACGGGCTGAAATTGCTGCTCGACAACGTGGACACCGGTTCCGAAGTCAATTCGACCGACGTGCGGAAGAGTCCGACGACACCCGATCGGTTCGTGCAGCTCAACGCGAGCATCGGCCAGCAGTTCCACGTGGACGTGCCGCTGGACCTGGCGCTGGCCGATTCCGCCATCGCTCAGGCGCTGCCGGGGCTGGATTTCGAGCTGGCGGCGAACAACGGCGTGCGGATCCAGTTCGAGTGGACCGCGAACCTCGGCATCGGGTTCGACCTCGATACGACGCTCGGCTTCTACCTCGACGCGGCGGCGACCGACCGCTTCGGGAACGCGTCGCCCGAATTCTCGGCGAGCATCAACGTCTTCGCGGCCCCGCCGAAAACGGTGGGCGGCCAGGACATCTTCTCGACCGAGCCGGGACTGGAAGCGGCCGCGGCCATCGGGTTCCTCACCGCGACCGCGACCGACGGCACCACGGCCGGCGTCGCGGTGACGGCCGAGGACTCGCTGCCGGCGGTGTCCGGCAACCTGAACGCGACCAACCTCAGCGTCGTCGATTACGAATTCAACTCGGAAGTGCGATCGCGGACGTTCACGATCAACCAGTCCGGCGCCGACCCCGTGACGCTCGCGACGAATCTGTCGCTCTTCTTCGCGAACCAATCGAACCTGACGGCCGCGAACTTCGCGCTCGACCACGAGAACCCGGCACCCCTCGCCGTCATCGCCGTGCCGGACAGCGCTCCGGGCCGGTTCCGCCTCGCGATCGGCGCCCGCGACGCGGACATCCTGCGCATCGAGGTGTCGGGCGGTACGAATCTCGGCTTCGCGGCCGGGCAGACCGAGGACTCGCGGTCGCGGTCGCTCGGGTTCGCGAGCGAGGCGAAAAGCGCGTTGAGCGGGAGCAATCAGGTCATTACGGCGGCCGAGGCCCTGACGACGACCGGGCGGCTCGCGAAGGACGTGGACCTCGTGCTGGACGTCGAGGGCACATCGGTGCCGCTCGTGGTCCGCGCGAACGAGGTGAACGAAGACATCACGGGGCTGAATACCGGTGCTCGTTCGTTGCGGCTCGTTTTACAGGAGGAGCTGAACGCCGCCCTCGAACAAGCCTTTCCGGCCGGTTCGATTCCCGCGATCTCCGTGAGCGTCACTGGGGCCAACAGAGTTCGTTTCACGGCCGCGCCGCCGTCGGGAGGGTCGGCTCCCGTTCTTCAAGTGCAGTACCAGACGTTGGAGAAGAGCTACGCGTCCGCGACGGTCGGGCTGGACATCGCCACCGAGGACGCTTCGGGCCGTATTCCGTTCGTCGATTTCTTCGCGGCGCCGGGCGACTTCATCCAACCCACGGCCGAAGCCGAGGCGAAACTGCGACTGCACGTGAACGCGGACACCTCCGACGGCGGCGTGACGAACTACGTCGCGCAGACGCTCGGCGTGTCGGCCGGCTCGCTCGGATTGCCGGGGTTGCAGTTCGACTTCGCGTGGGACGTGTACGCCGCGTTCGACGGCGGCGTGCCCGTCATCAGCACCGGCGACCCGCAGTTCCTCAACGTGGAACTCGACGCGGGATCACTCATCAACAGCATCATCTCGCCCATCGCGAACGTCTTCAACACGGCGCTCGGACCGGTGGTGCAACTGATCGGCAGCAGTAGCGCCTTGATGAACCTGCGATTGCCCGTCGTCAGCGATCTGTTCGGCAACAGGACGCTCGCGAGCCTGCTCGGCTCGAACAACTTCACCACGTACTTGAACAGCATCATCGAAATTCCCGGCCGGCTCGCGCAGGTCGTGCAGTCGTTCACCACGATCTTCGCCAGCGGCAAGCCGATCGCGCTCGGCTCGTGGGAGTACGATCGGAGCAGCGGATTGTTGGTGCCCGCCGAACTCGGGCTGGTCGCCGACGGCGTAAAGAGCATCTCGCTGGACCAGTTGATCGAGCTGCCGGAATGGGACTACGCGAGCGATTTCCCCGGCCTGACGCTGAACATTCTCCAGCCGGGCCAGTTCTTCAATTTCATTTCGGGCCGGCGGTTCGACATCGTCAGCTACACGTTGCCGTCGATCGCGTTCGGCTTCAACTACGATTTCGGGAAGAGCTACGAGGTCGACTACAAGCTCGATAAGTTCGGCTTTTCCATTACCGCCGACGTCGACGTGTCCGCGGACTTGAATCCGGTCTCGATCATCTACGATTCGGCCGGGATCGAGGCGATCGCGGCGGCGTATCGGGCCGGGAGCAAGCCGGATTTCAAGAAACTGATCGACGGCCTGAAGATTCCGACCGGACGCGTCGTCGATGTCTACGCCCATTTCGGCGGCGGCGGCGGACTCGAGGTCGACATTCTCGGCGAGCGCGTCATCGACATCTCCACGTCGCTGAGCCTCGATGGCCGAGCCTACCTGGACCTCAGAGACCCGAACGGCGACGGCGCGTTGCGGCTGAACGAAATCTTCGCGCTGACGTCGAATTTCTCGAACCCCCTCGCGATGCTCTCGCTCTTCAGCGTCGGCCTGAACGTGTCGGCCGGTTATAGTCTCGACGCCTACATCGCCGGGCTGAAACTCACGAAGATCCTGGAAAACGTAGGCCTGATGAACGACCGGACAATCTCCGTCGGCATCACCTCGCAGCAGATCTTCGGGAACACGGCGCTCATCAACGCGCCCGGCACGCCAGTGCTCGGCGAAATCGTTTCCGTCAACGGCCAGAACGTCCTGCGCGTCAACAGCGGTCCGTTCGCGTCGCAGCGGCTCGTCGTGGATACGACCGGCGACAACAACGAGAGCTTCACCCTCACCGGTAGCGGAAGCGACCTGACGATCAACTTCTACGGATACTCGCAAAAATTCACGAGCAAGAACATCGCCCGCGTCGAGCTGACCGGCGGCGCCGGCAACGACACGCTGAACGCGTCCGGACTGAGCATTCCGATCCGCATCGTCGGCGGCGGAGGCAAGGACACGATCACCGGCGGCAGCGCGGCGGACGAACTGATCGCCGGCGACGGCAATGGCGTGACCATCGACGCCTCCTACGGCGGGAACGACGCGATCACCGGCGGGTCGGGCACCGGTTCGATCCTGCTCGTGAACGGAACGCGGACGAGTTCCGGCAGTCCGACGATTCGCGCCGGTTCAGGGGCGTACACCATCACGCTCGGCGGGGGCGCCGCGAAGGTCTACACCGAGTCGGGCGACCACTCCGTGACCGGCGCGGGCACCGCGAACCACACGTACTATCTCGGCACCGGCAACAACACGATCACTACGAATTCCGGGAACGCCACCGTCTACGACGGACCCGGCAGCAACACGATCAACTTCTTGTCGAACAACGCGGCGATCCATTTCACGACCGCCGGGGGAAACGACACGATCATCGGCACGGCCTTCGCGGATCGGATCACGGCCGGCGGGTTCGGCAGCGTCCGCTTCGAAGGCCGCGGCGGGAACGACACGCTCACCGGCGGGTCAGGCAACGACCTGCTCGACGGCGGCGATGGCAACGACGCGCTCGCCGGCAACGGCGGGGCCGACACCTACAACCTCGGCGGCGGCGACAACACAGCGAGCGTCGGCCACGGCGCGGCGAAATTCACAAGCGGCAATTCCACCGTCAACAACCTGGGCGGCACCGGGAAAGACACGATCGACGCGACCGGCAGCCGGGCCGGATTCAGCTACACGTCGAATGGCGGCGACGACACCGTGCTCGGCTCGGCCTACGCGGACACGATCGCGGCGAGCGGCACGGGCAATGTCCGCTTCGAGGGCCGCGACGGCGACGATACGATCGCCGGCGGCACCGGCGTCGATACGCTCCTCGCCGGAACCGGCACGAACGCGATCACCGCGAGCTTCGCCGACGCCCGCGTCGAGGGCGGTTCGACGCAGGACACCTGGACCCTCGGCGGCACTGGCACCGGCCTGAACTTCGGGGCCGACGGGAAGCTGAGCCAAGCGACGGGCGCCAATCTCATCGCGATTTCGACGAAACCCGGCGACACGATCACCGTCAACTTCGGAACGTCCGGCGACGCGATCGCGGTGGCGAACACGACCGCGAATCTGACGCTCAACGCCTCGGGCGGCAACGACACGATCACGGTGACGAACCATACCGGCGCGTTGACGATCGACGCCGGCGCCAACTCCAACACCGCGACAATCGCGAACGTCGCGGGCAACGTGACGGTCACGGGCGGCACCTCGAGCGATACCGTCACGGTGTCCGACATTACGGGAACGCTGTCGATCGCGGCCGGCGACGGAACCAACGCGATCGCGGTGAGCGACGTCTCCGGCGCGACGATCTCCACGGGCGGCAGCGGGAACGACACCGCCACTTTCTCGATGATCGGCGGAACGCTGACCGCGACGCTCGGCAACGGCACGAACAAGCTCACGGCGAGCGACCTCGCCGGCGCGGCGACCGTGACCGGCGGCACGGGTATCGACACGGTGACGGCGAACCGCGTCGCGGCGATCACGGTGAACGCCGACGCCGGAAACGATGTCCTCGCCGTGTCGGCGGCGACGGGAACGGTATCGATCGATTCCGGCGCGGGGAACGATCAGATCGCGCTCGAGAGCCTCTCGGGCGCCACCTCGATTTCCCTGGCCGACGGCAACGACGCCGTTTCCGCGGCCGCCGTCTCCGGAAAGTTCGAACTCGATTCGGGGACCGGCGATAACGCGATCCAACTCCAATCGCTGACCGGCGGCGCGCGCGGTTCGGCCCTGGCGTTCGGCGGTACGACGACCGGCCGCAACGTCGTGATGCTCGGCAATCTCCAGCAAACCATTTCGATTACCGGCACCGGTTCGGATACGACGATCGCGCGCACCGACGGCGTGCCGCGCGCGTCCACGCTCTCGGCCACGCAACTGGCGACGGCGGGCCAATCGACGATCACCTACGGAACGTTCGGGTCGCTCCAGATCGACCTCGGTTCCGGCGCGGACACGGTCACCATCAACGGCACCAGTTCCGCGATGGCGACGACGGTAAACGCCGGCGGCGGCGACGACGCGATCGCCGTGACGGCCGCGAACGCCACCACGCAGACGACGGTGAACGGCGACGGCGGAACGGACACGCTGACGGCGCGGCTCTCGACGAACCCGAACGTGGCCACTTCGCCGTTCGCCAAGCTCGGCTTCACGGTCGACGCGCTCGTCGTGGATAACACGGGGTACACGGGTCAGATCGGTTGGACCTTCGACGATCGCGTACTGCTGGCCGGGTCGAACGACGTGATCGACACGACCGGCGCGACCGACGTGCGGCTCGTGGCGGGATCGAACGCCGGCAACACGCTCTCCGTCACGGACACCAGCGCGAACGCCCAGCGTCTGACGCTCGGCGGCTCCGCCGTGCGAATCACCGACCGGCCGAGCGTGATCGTGACGGTGCCGAGCGGCTTCTCGGATGCGAACGACGCGGGATTCTCCGGTTACGAGCGGATCGTGGGCGTGGTCGGCACCACGGTCTACGCGGACGCGTATCGAGCGGCCGGCCCGCTGCTCGGCGCGGCGACGCACACCGCGGCCACGGCGATTTCGTCCCAAACTCCGTTGCTCGTCGAGGATGTGACGGGCGACGGCATTCTCGATCTGGTCTTCGCCAACGCCGAGAATTCCCGCACCGCGACGCTGCGGATCGGACTCGGCGACGGCACGTTCCCGACGAGCCGGACCCTGACCATCGCGCCGACGACGAGCAGCGATACGCGCGCCATCGGGTCCGGGGATTTCAACGAAGACGGCATCGTCGATCTGGTCTTCGCCAACGACAGCACGGGCAGCCTCGATTTCATCTTCGGCACCGGTTCGGGCTTCTTCGGCAATCCGACGAGCGTGAATGTCACCTTGGCCAATCGCTTTCTCAACCACCTGGCCGTCGGCGACATCGACAATGATGGGAATCTGGATGTCGTCGTAACCTCGTCGGTCGACGAAAGTTTCTACATTCGACGCGGCCTCGGCAACGGAAGCTTCCATGCCACGACCTTTGCCTACAACGTGTACGATAACCCGCAGAAGGTCGCCCTCCACGACATCGATCGCGATGGCGACTTGGATGTGATTACGGCGCTCTCGGTGAGTCCCGCGCCCTACGCCATCCGCATATCGTTCAATCAAGGCAATCTGATTGGTGTCGATCCCGTCTTCGCCAACGGCGCGAATTACGTGGTTGGTTCGGCGACCAATGTCATTCCTTTAGAGCTCGTTGTGGCCGACGTGACGAACGACGGTATCGCCGACATCCTCACCGGGCACAACACGACCCTGAATACCTGGGTCGGCAAGAGCGACGGAACGTTCAACGCGGCCATCACCGATACGAACGGCGGCGGCAATTCCCTCGCCGTCGCGGACATGAACGGCGACGGGTTCGCGGATGTCGTTTCGTCCCGATCGAGCACCGACGACGAAATCGTCTTCAACGCCGGGAACGGAACGGGCACGCTGGCCGCCCCGGTCGATTTCGCGAACGGCGGCGACGCCACGACGATCGCCGTCAAGGATCTCAATCGCGACGGCATCCCGGATGTCGTGGCCCTGAATCAAGACACGGACACCGTCTCCGTCTTGCTCGGCGACTCGACGCGATTCCTGACCGGGAACGCCGCCGGGGCCGCGCCGTCGCGCGTTTCGATCGGCCGCGCCGCGGCCGTCGCCGTCAGCCCGGACGGACTGTACCGGTACGTGAGCCGGACAGACAACACGCTCGTAGTTTACAGCGTGACCACCGGCAACCCGATCCAGACGCTCACCGGCTTAGTCTCGGCCGAGCGCATTGTGCCGAGCGTGGACAACAAGCACGTCTACACTCTGGTGCCGTCCACGAATCAGATTCGCCGATTTTTCCGAACCGCCGACGGGACACTCTCGCTGGGCGGTGCCGATTCGATTACGGCCCCGACCGATCTGGCCTTCGACTCGGCCGGCACCCGCGGCTACGTTTCCTCGGCGAACGGCACTCTCACGGTCCTCTCGCGGAATGCGTCGACGGGCAACTTGGGGTTCGTGCAAACCCTGACGGACGGTGTCGATGGCGTCGCCGGCCTCAACGACGCGACGCGCGTCGCCATCGCGGACGACGGCAGCGCGGTCTACGTCGGCGGCACCGACGCCGGCGGTTCCCTCGCCGTCTTCGACCGGGCTTCGGGCGGCACGCTGACATTCGTCGAACGACTTCAGAACGGCGTCGCCGGCGTCACCGGCCTCGCGGGGCTGTCCGGCCTCGGGGCGAAGACCGTCGACGGCACGCTCTTCGTCTTCGCCGTCGGCCGGGCGGATCACGCCCTCGTCGCGTTCCGATCCGACCCGGCCACGGGGCGGCTCCTCCCGGCCCAGCGGCTGGCGAACGGCGCAGCCGGCGCCTACGGCCTGCAAACGCCGACCGACCTGCGCATCGTCGGCACCACGATCGTCGTCGCGAGCCAGGGCGACGCCGTACAGCCCGGCGGCCTCGTGCGGTTCGACCTCGTCGCCGACCTGCCGGAGCCGCGCGAGTACAACTTCGCGTTCGGCGGCACCCTGGCCTCGCTCGCCGTCTCGACCGGAAGCGGCAACGACGAGATCGTCCTCGCGCCTATGGTGGGCGTGGCGACCGTCACCGTGACGACGAAAGCCGGATTCGATGAAATCACCGTCGCCGACACGACCGACGGCGGCACGCTGACGATCAACGCCGGCGACAACGACGACGACGCGATCGCGATCCTCGCGACCGGCGACAACACCACGCTGACCGCGAACGGCCAGAACGGGAACGATCGCTTGGAACTGTCGAGCACCGGCACCGGGACGACGACGTTCCGGTTGAACGGCGACGCCGGCAACGACACGATCGCGATCGACGGCCTCGGCATTCAACGCGCCGTCACGGTCAACGGCGGAACCGATGCCGATACGTTCGCGTTCGACGCCCACGGCGAAGTGACGAACCCCGCCAATCCGACCACGTCCAACACGTCGGTTCGGGTCGCCAGTCATTCCTTCAGCATGAGTTATTCCGCCTTCGAATCGCTCGACATCAACTCCGGCGCGCTCGTGAAGGTGGCGACTCCGGCGACGATCTTCGAGGGCGGCAGCCTGAACCTGAGCGCGGCCAACACCGTGGTTCCGTCCGGCCAGACCGCGACGTACCTCTGGGACTTGAACGGCGACGGCGTCTTCGGCGATGCGTCCGGCGTGACCTCGACGGTCCCGTGGAACTCGCTCGTCGCGCTCGGCCTCCGCGACAACGGCACCTACCGCGTGGCCGCGCAGGTCACGCTCTCCAACGGCAACAAGACCGTCGGCAGCGCGATCGCCACGATCGCCGACACGGCCCCGACGGCCAGCGCGACGCCCGGCGGCACCGCGAAGGCGCTCGCGCCGTTCTCCCTCGCCCTCGCCGCGACCGACCCCAGCCCGACCGACCCGATCGCCCAGTGGTCGGTGAACTGGGGCGACGGCGTGACGGAAACGTTCTTCGCCGCCAGCCCGACCGTCTTCCACGAATACGCGAAACGCGGGACCTACACCATCGTCGCGACCGCCACCGACGCCGACGGCGCGACCGGTTCGAAGACGATCACGCAGGCCATCGGCTACGACAACCTCGCGATCGTCGGCCCGGCGGCCGGGCTGGAAGGCGGCACCTACACGCTAAACCTCTCGGCGTCCGGCGTCGGCATCCGCAACTGGTACATCACCTGGGGCGACGGCGGCGCCGAACAGACCGTCAGCGGAACCAGCACCTCCGTCACCCATCGGTATCTGACCGACGGCCCGTTCACCATCTCCGCCCGCGTGAACGCATCGGATCGAAACGTCGGCGTCTTCGAGGACGTGCCGAACGACGTGGCCGTGTCGATCGCCAACGTCGGCCCGACGGCGACGATTTCCGGGGCGGGCACCGCGAACGAACACGCGAGCTACACGCTGACTCTCGCCGCGACGCCGGCCGGCACCGACAAGGTCACGGGCTGGTCGATCCAGTGGGGTGACGGCACGAGCGACACCGTATCGGCAACGACCACGAGCACGACCCACGTCTTCGCCGACGAAGGGCAGTACACGATCACCGCGATGGCGATCGACGGCGACGGCAGCTACCCGGCCCGGAACACGCGGACCGTGACCGTGGCCGACGTGGCCCCGACCGTGACGGTCTCCGCCAACGGGCCGACGTCGATCTTGGAGGCGCAATCGTACGTCCTCAACTTCACGACGACGCCCAGCTCGGGCCAGGAGAACGACGCCATCCTCGAACGGTTCGTGAACTGGGGCGATGGAACGATCACGGCGGAAACCGGTTCAACCGCGAAACACGTCTATCTGATCCCCGGCCGGCTCGCCGTCACCGCCACGGCGCGGACGATCAACGGCACGTTCGGTTCGACGCAATCGGTCTCGGTGGACGTGGCCGACGTGGCCCCGACGCCGGCGATCGCCGGCGGACCGAGCGCGAACGAGGGGGCGAGTTACTCGTTGACCCTCGCCAGCAACGCGCTCGCCCACGAATCGATCCTCGGCTGGACGGTGGCTTGGGGCGACGGCGCGGTGCAGGTCCTCGACACGAACCCGACGTCGGTTTCGCACGTCTACGCCAACGACGGCGCTTACGCCGTGAAGGCGGCGCTCCGCACCGCGGCCGGCAACTACGACGCGACGGGCGCCGTGCAAGCCACGATCCTGGCGGTCGCCCCGACCCTCGCCTTGTCCGGCACCGCGTCCGTGAACGAAGGCGCGTACTACGCGCTCGGCCTCTCCGCGGCCTCGAAGGGCGATGGCGTGATCGCGAGCTGGGCCGTGACGTGGGGCGACGGCTCGCCGACCGAAGTCTTCCCCGGCACCGCCGAAACCGCGTCCCACCTCTTCGCGAACGGTCCGGCCACTCGGACCGTGTCGGTCACGGCGACGGACAACTCCGGCAAGACGGCGAGTTCGACGAAGCTCGTCAACGTTCTGGACGTCCTCCCGACGATCGCGCTCGCCGAACCGAATACAGTCGCCGAAGGCTCGTTCTACAAACTCTCCGTTTCGTCCTTCGATCCCGGCGCGGGCGACGCGATCGCGACCTACACCGTCAACTGGGGCGACGGCACGACCGAGAAAATGACCGCGACCGGCGGAGCGCTGGACGCCAGCCACCGCTACCTGACGGACGGAAAATTCACCGTGACCGTGACCGGCGGCGACTCGTCGGCGAGCCAGTCCGTGACGGTCGAAAACGTCGGCCCGAGCCTGACGATCACCGGCGCCGACGCGGTCGATGAATACACGCCGTACGTTCTCGGTTTCACGGCGACGCCGGCGGGCAGCGACGCCGTCACCGGCTGGCGCATCCTCTGGGGCGACGGCACGAGCGAGCAGTCGTTCGCCGCGAGCGCGACCTCGGCGAGCCACGCCTACCTGCGCGAGGGCCAATACACGATCCGCATCGTCGCCGTGGACGCCGATGGCGAATACCTCGCGTACCAGTACGTGACCGTCAACAACCTCCCGCCGACGCCCGTCGTGAGCGGCGCAGCCGTCGCGAACGAGAACGTGCCCTACACGTTGAACCTCGCGTCGAATCCGCGCTTCGACGCGATCCAGTCCTGGACGATCCAATGGGGCGACGGCCTCTCGAACACCTACCCCGGCGATCCGACCTCGGCGACGCACACCTACGCGAATCCCGGCAACTACACGATCGCCGCGTCCGTGAGGACCGACGCCGGCCCGTTCGCCGCCCCGACGTTCGCGCTGCGGGTGAACGACGTGCCGACGGTCATCGATCGCAATCCGGTCGAACCGGAGGACACGCCGGTCGTTCGCCAACTCCTCGCCACCGACACCGATTCGACGAATCACGTGTTCGTGGCCGTATCCCAGCCCGCGAACGGCAAGCTCGTCCTGCAATCGAATGGGCAATACACTTACACGCCGAACGCGAACTTCCACGGCAAGGACTCGTTCCAGTACACCGCGTCCGACGACTATTCGACGTCGAACGTCGGGACGGTGACCATCACGATCACGCCAGTCAACGACCGCCCCGTGGCGGACGGCGCGACGTTCACGACCGATGAGGACTCGGCCAAGTCCGGCACGCTGACGGCCAGCGACGTGGAATCGACGAAGCTGACGTTCGCGTTGGCGGCCGCCCCGACGCACGGCAACGTCGTGGTGAACGCGAATGGCACGTTCACCTACACGCCGCACGCGAACTACTTCGGCGGCGATTCGTTCACCTTCACCGCGAACGACGGCGCGCTGACGAGCGTCGCCGCGACCGTCGGTCTGACGGTGATCGCCGTCAACGACGCGCCCGTGGCGGACGGCGCGACGTTTGCGACCGACGAGGACATTGCCAAGTCCGGCACGCTGACGGCCAGCGACGTGGAATCGACGAAGCTGACGTTCGCCCTGGCGGCCGCCCCGACTCATGGCGATGTCGTGGTGAACGCGGACGGCACGTTCACCTACACCCCGCACGCGAACTACTTCGGCGGCGACTCGTTCACCTTCACCGCGTCCGACGGCTCGCTGACGAGCGTCGCGGCCACGGTCGGCATCACGGTGAATTCCGTCAACGATGCGCCGGTGGCGGACGGCGCGACGTTCACGACCGACGAGGACTCGGCCAAGTCCGGCACGCTGACGGCCAGCGACGTGGAATCGACGAAGCTGACGTTCGCGTTGGCGGCCGCCCCGACGCACGGCAACGTCGTGGTGAACGCGAATGGCACGTTCACCTACACGCCGCACGCGAACTACTTCGGCGGCGATTCGTTCACCTTCACCGCGAACGACGGCGCGCTGACGAGCGTCGCCGCGATGGTCGGCCTCACGATCAATGCTGTCAACGATGCACCGGTGGCGAACGGCGAATCGTACGAGACGGGCCGCAACGTCCCCCTCGCGATCGCCGCCCCTGGCGTGCTGGCGAACGATACCGACATCGAGAGCGCATCGCTCGCGGTCGGTTCCTACACGCAGCCCGCGTTCGGCACCGTGGCCCTCGTGGCCGACGGCTCCTTCCTCTTTACGCCCGCCGCCGGCTTCAAGGGCACGGTCTCTTTCGACTACACCGCGATCGACGGGGGCGGCGGTTCGAGCATCGGCACGGTGAGCATCGCCGTGGTGCCCCGCTTCGAAGTCCTCGTCTCCGGGGCCGCGACCGCGGACGAAGGATCGACGGTGAACTTCGTGAGCACCATCATCGACGCCGCACCGGGGACGACGGTCGTCTATTCCTGGACCGCCCGCCGGGCCGGCGAATCGACCCCGGTCGCCTCGGGCAGCGGGGCGACGTTCGCCTTCGTCCCGGACGACAACGGCGTCTACGTCGTCGCGCTGACCGCGACCGACGGCGAGTCGGCCGACTCGGACGAAACGTCGCTCGTCGTCCGCAACGTCGCCCCGACCGCGACGCTGCTCGGCGCGACGGTCGACGAAGGCGGCACCGCCACCGCGACGTTCGCGAACGTCGCCGACGCATCGAGCGCCGACGGCCTGGCCGGCTTCCGCTACAGCTTCGCCTTCGCCGCCGCCGACCTGGCCGGCAGCTCCGCGACGGCCGGAATGAGCGCGGAGTTCGCGGTGCCGATGCCGGACGACGGCAGCCGCGCCGTGTTCGCCCGCGTGTTCGACAAGGACGGCGACTATTCGGACTACCAGGTGTCCGTCGTCGCCCGCAACGTCGCACCGACCGTGACCGTCGCGGGAGCGTCGTCGGTCGCGGAAGGGTCGCCGTTCGCGGTGCAGTTCGGCGCCGTCGTCGATCCGGGTACGGATTCCGTCGCGGGCTACACCATCGAATGGGGCGACGGGAGTTCGGAGAAATATTCCGGCTCGCCGGCCGGCGTCGTCAAGTCGCATGTCTACGCCGACGGCGCGCCGGCGGGGACCGCCCGCGCCCTCCGCGTTTTCCTCGTGGACGAAGACGGTACCGTCTTGGGTGGCGGCACGTCGACGACCGTGACGAACGTCGTGCAATCCGTCGCCATCACCGGCGCGCCGGCCGCGTCGATCCCGTTCGGCACGACGATCGCGCTCGGCAGTTCCGTCGTCGATCCGGGCGCGGATGGGCCGTTCAGCCATCAATGGTCGGCCGAACGGAACGGTTCGGTCTTCGCCACCGGCACGTCGCCTACGTTCGCGTTCGCGGCCTCCGTCGCCGGCGCGTACAGTGTACGGTTGACCGTGACGGACAAGGACGGCGTCGCGATCGAAACCGGCATCACCTTCGCGGTCACGCCGGTGACGGTCGCCGTCGTGGCGCCGCCGACGGTCGTCCGCGGGATCGCCGCGCCGTTCGCGTTCTCCGCGGCCGGCGGCATCGGGCCGTACACCTACACGATCAACTGGGGCGACGGGTCGCCGCTGCAATCCGTCGTCGCGGGAGCATCCGTCGCGGTCGAACACGCCTTCCCGACGGATGGCGGCTACACCGTCGGCGTCGTCGCAATGGCGGCCGGTGGCGGGACGGCCGCCCCCTCGACGGTCGCGGTCCAAGCGCTCGTCATGGGCATCCTCGTGGACTTCGACGGCGCCAAGACGCTCGCCATCGGCGGCAGCGCCGGCGCCGACAACATCCGCGTCCGCATGAAGGAGAATTGCGACGACCGGATCATCGTGAAGGTCAACGAGCGCGAGTACGAACACCGCTTCCGCGGCACCTTCGCGAACCCCGCCGCCGACCCGATCGACCGGCTCCTGATCGCGGCCCTGGGCGGCCACGACCACGTCCGCCTCGAGAACGACATCCCGATCGACGCCCACGTCGACGGCGGCGCGGGGAACGACCAGATCCGCACCGGCGCCGGCGACGACATCGTCCTCGGCGGCGAAGGCGACGACAAGCTCCACGGCGGCGACGGTCGCGACATCCTGATCGGCGGCCGCGGCGCCGACACCCTCTACGGCGGCGACCAGCAGGACATCCTCATCGCCGGGTACACCGATTTCGACTCCGACCGGTTCGCCCTGCACGGCGTGGCCCTGGAGTGGAGTTCGGATCGCACCTACGTGGAACGGATCGCGAACCTGAAAGGCACCGGCGCCGGGCCGCGCTTGAACGGCACGACGTACTTGAACGATTCGACCGTACACGACGATGGCCAGCGGGATAAGGTGTACGGGGAAGGGGACAGGGACTGGTTCCTGGTGAACGTGGACGGGCCGAGCGACACGCGCGACACGACCGACGCGAGCGGTTCGGAGGAATGGGTCGATATCGATCCGTAATCGGCGGGACCGATGAACGAAGAGTCGATTTTCATCGAAGCTCTGGCCCTGTCGGGCGCCGCGGAACGCGCCGCGTATCTCGACCGGGCCTGCGCGGCCAATCCCGCGCTGCGCGCGAACGTGGAATCGCTCCTGGCCGCCCACGGGTCGGAGAACCTCCTCGACCGCCCCGTCGCCCGCTTCCCGTCGTTCGCGACGCGCGACTGGCGGAACGCCGGCCCCAAATCGTTGGCACTGCCGCCGCCGATCGACGGCGAAGTCATCGCCGATCGCTACATCCTCGAACGGCCGCTCGGCGAGGGCGGCATGGGCATGGTCTTCCAGGCCCGGCAAATCCATCCGGTCCAGCGCGACGTCGCCCTCAAGGTCATCCGGCCGGGCATGAACTCAGACCGCGTGCTCCTGCGCTTCGACGCCGAACGGCAGGCGCTCGCGGTCCTGGATCACCCCGGCATCGCGAAGGTGCTCGACGCGGGGACGACGGCGGACGGACGGCCGTTCTTCGCGATGGAACTCGTCCCGGGCCAGCCGCTCGCGGCCTACTGCGACGAGCACCGCCTGACGATTCGCGAACGGCTCGACGTGTTCCTGCGGATCGGGCGGGCCGTTCAACACGCGCACCAGAAAGGGATCATCCACCGGGACCTGAAGCCGGGGAACATCCTCGTGGCCGAGCAGGACGGCCGCGCGATTCCGAAGGTGATCGACTTCGGCTTGGCGAAGGCGCTCTCGGCCGGCGTGTTGCCCGGCGTCACGCAAGAGGGCCTGCCGTCGCTCGTCGGCACGCCGCTCTACATGGCCCCGGAACAGGCGGAGTCCAACGGCGACGTCGATACCCGCGCCGACATCTTCGCCCTCGGCGCGATCCTCTATGAATTGTTGATTGGTCGCACGCCCCTCGACGGCGCCGCGCTCCGGTCGGCCAACGCCCTGGAACAGATCCGACTCGTGCGGAACACCGATCTCCCGACCCCCTCGAAGCTGCTTGAATCGAGCGCGGAGCTTTCGGAACGCTCCTCGTTGGCCCGGCGGATCGATCCCGAACGGCTGAAGCGCACCGTGCGCGGCGAGCTGGAATGGATCGCGATGAAGTGCTTGGAAAAGGAGCGCGACCGGCGCTACGCCACGGTCGGCGACCTGATCGAGGACGTGCGGCGCTACCTGGCGGAGGAGCCGGTTTTGGCCGGCCCGCCGAGCCGGTGGTACGCGCGGCGGAAATTCCTCCGTCGGAATCGCGTCGTCGTCGCGGCTTCGATCGCCGCCGTCGGCGCGTTGGCGGCCGGGCTGGCGCTCGCGATGGTCGGCCTGTTCGAAGCCCGCGCGCAGGAGCGCATCGCCGACGGCGAACGGCTCAAGGCGAACGCCGCCGCGGAGAAGGCGATCGCGGAGGCCGGCCGCGCCAACCGCGAGGCGGAAACCGCCGACGAAGTCAGCGCCTTCCTCGTCGGCCTCTTCGAATCGCGCGACCGCCTCGCGATCACGGCCGCGAACCTCCAGTTCCGCGATCGGGCCGCGAATTCCGTGCGGGCCTCCGACCTGCTCGCCCGCGGCGTCGCCCAGCTTCAATCCCCGGAGGGGCTGAAGCGCAGCCCGCTCGTGCGCGCCCGGCTCCTCCACGAAATCGCCGCCATCCAATTCAGCCTCGGCGAATCGGCGGCCGCCCGGCCCCTCGCCGCGGAGGCGTTGGCGCTCCGCGAGAAGCACCTCGCGCCGGACGATCCCTCCACCATCAAGACGCTCCTGCTCTCGGCCCAGTTGGAATACCTCGAAGGCGAATACACCACTTGCCACGCGATTCATCAAGACGCGATTGCCCGGCTCGTGCGATCCGAATCGACAAAACCGCTCGACCTCGCCGAGACGGAAGTCAGCTTCGGCGTCATGCTTTCCGAAAGCGATCCGGCCGAATCCGCGCGCCTGCTCGGCCGCGGATACGAAGCCTACAAGAAACACGCCGGTGCGAACGATTTCCGCACCATCTCGGCCGGTTGGGCGCTCGCCTTTATCGGCGTTCACGGCGGCGATTTCGCGCGCTCGATTCCCTTGGCCACCGAATTGCTAGCCCAGATCGAGACGAGCGAGGCCGATCCCGAATTGAAGTCCGCGGTCCGGCTCGCCCTCCAGCTCGTCGTCGCCGACGCCGTCGGGAGCGATGAACGGCACATTGAGATGTTTCGAAAGACCGTGGCGCAGCTGGCGAAGGTGTTCGGCCGTGGGCACCCGATCACGAATCGAGCCCGCCGACGGATGGCCGGACTGATCTACGACGCGGCGCCGGCCTACCCCAATCCCGCGCCGCTCGGCTCGCGACCGGTCAACATCCGCCCGATTTTCGACGACTACAAGGCCGGCCGAGTGCCCAAGCTTCCCGCGAAACCAATTCACGGCCTGCACGAGGCCGCCATCCTCTACGCCGAAGCGGTGACCACCGGGCCGCGCTGGGAGCGAACGATCAATCGGTTCAACCTCGGCCGCGCGTTCATGCGGTGCCGACTGTATCCCGAAGCCGACGCGCTGTTGACCGAATCCTTGGACGAGTTCCGAAAGCTTCCGCCGGAAGTCGGCCGCTTTCATTATCCCCACAATCTCCAGTTGGTGGCTTGGCTTCGCGCGAACGGAGGCACGCCGCCGGACGAAGTGGAGAAGTTGCTCCGCGAGGCCGAATCGTTCGCGCGCGAGCATGGGGAAATCGTGCGGGCCGGACGCCGGATCGAAACGCTCATGGACCTCGGCCGCTATCGCCTGAACCGGGACGCCCCGGCGGAGGCGGCGACGCTCTTCGTCGAAGCCATCGCGATGGTGAATCGGGAGCACGGGGCGGACAGCGCCCGGGCGCTGCGAGCGCGGGCCTTCCATTACTCGGCGCTCCGCGCCGCCGGTCAGGCCGCCGAGTCCGAGGCCGCGCGGAGGGATTTAGAAACGAGGCTCGAAAAGTTCAAGGATTCGTCGGCGCCGGAAGTCGCCAACGCGCGGACGCTCCTCTCCGGACAGCGCGTTCCCTGGCCATGATGGCTTGGGGAGTGTCTTGGCGAACGGCGGGCCCATGAAAACGAACGACCGCATCCTGGCCGAGATCTACGGGGAACTCCGCGCCCTCGCCGCCGCCCACATCGCCCGCGAACAGCCCGGCCAGACGCTTAGCGCGACCGCGCTCGTCCACGAAGCCTATCTCCGCATCGGGCGCGGTCCGTCGTTCGAGACGCCCGGCCACTTCTACGCCGCCGCCGCCGAATCGATGCGCCGCATCCTGGTGGACGCCGCCCGCCGCCGCGCCGCCGCCGAACGCGGCGGCGGACTCCGGCGCGAGCACCGCGATCTCGATTCGATCGCCCCACCCGGCGGCGGCGACGACGAACTCCTCGCCCTCCACGCCGCGCTCGAACGGCTCGAAGCGCTCGACCCCGCCAAGGCCGAAGTCGTCAAGTTGCGATACTTCGTCGGCCTCAACCACGACGAAATCGCCGGCGCCTTGAACATCTCGTCCAGCACCGTCGACCGCCACTGGGCCTATTCCCGCGCCTGGCTCAAGCGGGCGATGACCCGCGACGAGACTCGCTGAAGTCTCGCACGAAAATCGTAATCCGAGTTGTCGAATTGAATTCGGTGGCGGATCGCTTTGTTCCTTTGAGTGCAAGCACTGCTCGGCCGGAGTTCGCGGTCGCGTCTCCAGCCGAAGAAGTATTTCTTTTCGGCAAATCCATGAATTCAGTTTTGTGCGAGTCCTGATCGTGATTGCTGGTCGACCACGCAGGACAAGGGCGGCACGATCATTTCGCCTCGGCCTTCGCGATGAACTCGGTGATCGCCTTCGCGTCCTGCGCCGGGATCACCTTGGCGTTCTTGTACGCGATCTTGCCGTCCTTCCCGATGATGAACGTCCAGCGCGACAGCGTGACGGCCCGCTCGAACTCAACCGGATTCTTCTCCGAGTCCTTCGATTTCACCGTCGCGCCCTTGCCGACCGGGACGCCGAACGACTTGGCCACGGCGCCGTCCACGTCGGCGAGGAGCGCGAAGTTCAACTTCTCGGACTTCTTGAACATCGCGTGCGTTTTGACCGAATCGCCGCTGATGCCGACGACCTCGACGTCCTTCTCGGTGAGCTTGGCCATCGCCTCCTTGAAGGCTTTGGCCTGCGCCGTGCAGCCGGGCGTGAAGTCGCCGGGGTAGAAATAAACGACGACCCACTTCTTGCCGAAGTGCTCCGAGGTGCTCCAGCTCTTGTCGGCGTCGTCCTTGAGTTGGAACGCCGGGGCGGCGTCGCCGACTTTCAGGTCGATCTTGTCGTCCGGCTTCTTGTCCTCCGCCCGCAGGTCGGCGACGGCGAGAAGCCCGAGGGCCGCGAACAGGGCCGCGGAACGGAGCGTGGTCGTGAACATGGCGAGACTCCAGGGAGGAACCGACGAAACGAATCGTAGCGACCCGTTATTTCTTCATCGCCGCGATCGATCCGACGACCGCGCCGAAAGCGAGCGAACGTTGGGTCTCAATCAGTTTCGCGAGAGCTTCGCGCCGATACCGCGTGGCGAGCGCGGGCGATGTATCTCGAAACTTCGTTCGCACGGAGTCGCCCTTCGCGATGGAATCCCGCGCCGACTGGGCATCCTCATGATGAAGTTGCAACTTCGCGAGAACGTACCAGTGGAGCGCGTCGCGTTCGTCGGGCCGCAAAGCCGTCCGCTCCAGCGCGGCTCGCGCCGCTTCGATCCGTCCCCGCTCCCATTCGATGGCCGCGAGCGTGGCCAGGTACCGGGGATGATTGGCGTCCTTTTTCATGGCAAGCTCGACGCAGACCTGAGCCGCGATCGGATTCAGTTCGGTGATTCCGAGTCCCGGGCCGACCAGCGCTCGAGCCGTGGAATTCAATACTTCCGGAGGAAATTTGGACTCGGAATAATAGGTCCGATAGTCTTCCGCCGCCATCTCCTCGTGACCGAGTCGGCGATGACAATGGCCCCGCATGTTAAATATGCCGGGCGATGCGATTTTTCCCTCCGCGAGGAAATCGAAATCGACGATGGCTTCCGGAATGCGTCCGAGCTTGAAAAGTGCTTGCGCTCGAATGTTTCTCGCTTGAACCGATGGCAATCGATGTTGCATTGCACGGTTCGCAGCCTCGACGGATTCGGTATGGCGCGCGGTGAGATAACAGACTGTGGCGAGCGAGAGTTCGTTCGAAAACCGATCGGGTTGAAGGGCACGCGCCAGGCGAAGCTGCGAGTAGGCCACCTCCCGATCGGTGGCGCGATTGGTTTGCACCAGCCGCCTTCCGAGTTCGGAACGCGCCTCCCAATCGAACGGATTCACCGCGAGCGCCGCCAACGGGGCGACCCACTCGTATTGCGCGAGTTTCGGCGGGTTATTCCAGAGGTCCTTGCCGAGCAGCGTAACGTCGATCGGTCGAACGGCCTTTCTCGGTTCGTCCCGTTTCGGGTACGGCGGCGCATCCCAATCCAGTCCGAGTTCGACCAAGCCCTCGCGGATTCGGCGGAGGTCCCACACGTGCAGGCACGAGCCATCTGTCGAGGCCATCAGCAGTTTCGTGCCGTCGGGCGTGAAAATCAACCGGTGGCTGTTGTGCAGGCTCGGATCTTCGAGACGAACGAGCTCGCGCTTGCCGATGCGGTCGAGGAGAACGATCGAACCCAGTCCGGTATCGACTGCGATCAGGCCCATGTCCGGCGCGTACGCGATTCCGCCGCGGCCGCCGACGCCTTGGCCCCAGCGCAGATTCGGCCCCTCGGACCAGTCGTTCACGTTCCAACGGGCACCGTGCCAGTCGTACAGCCATTGCCCGTCGGGGCTGAAGGCGGGCATCGTCCAATTCGTATCGGGAAGCAATTCCCGGATCAACTTTCCGGATCGATCCCAGACGCGGATGCCCGACGCGTTGTGCGAGCCGCAGGCGAAGTAGTTTCCATCGGGCGAGACCGCGAGGTAGTTGTGTTGCGCGATCGGTCGCGCCACGGGAAATGTTGCGAATTCGTAAGGCCGCTCCCTCTCCCAGACGCGAACGCCGTCGGGCATGGCGGTCGCCAGGATCGCACCGCGACGATCCCCCGCGATATCGGCGATGGTGTTGGCCGTCCGCGGCAAACGCTCGGGCGGACTCACCGTGTAGTTCCCGGCCCCGTCCGACTCGACGCGATGACGGTACCTTCCGAGACTCGTGGCGATCCACAGGTCTCCCATCCCGTCGAAGTAGACGGACGCGGCATCGCATTCGACGAACGCGCACTCGCGTCCGGTCTCGAGATCCAGCAAGCCGACTCCGGTTCGAGTACCCACGGCCACGAGCCGACCGCCGGGATGAAGACTCGCGGTAATCGTTCACACCCCGGCGAGTAATTTGGGTCCGGCCTGTCCGTTCAGCTT
>CAYVRB010000028.1:0-31408 GCA_964453375.1 uncultured Alcaligenaceae bacterium | reverse complement strand
CGCACGAACTTCCACACGCTGCCGGATTTCGTCCGCTTCGCGCACGAGATGGGCTACTACCTGGCCGGGGCGAAGGCGGCCGAGCGGAACCTCGCGCCCGGCCAACCGATCGTCTTCGACCCGCGCACGAACGAGCCGCCCGCCGGCGTCACCGTGACCGTGCCGGACGGCCCCGCGAAGGCGCTCCAACCGAAGACCTGGCCGTTGGTCTTCGAGGCCACGCGCGACCCCGGCGCGTACAAGGTCACGACCGTCGGTGGCCGCGCGTATTACTACGCCGTGCGCTCCGATCCGCAGGAGTCGGTGCTCGCGCCGTGCACCGAGGACGACCGCAAGCGCGTGGCCGAAGTCGTGAAGACGATGAGCTACATCGAATCGCCCGACCAGATTGAATCGAAGGCGGGCGAAGGACCGCGCACGGTGGAAATCTGGTGGCTGATCCTGCTCGTGTCGCTGCTGTTCCTGGCGATTGAAGTCTGGTACACGCGGAACCTGTCGCAACGCGGGCAATCGATTTCATGAGGATCGTTTCATTTTTTCATTGGCATGAGAGTTTCGTGAGTTTAGGATGAAGAACGGAACGATTCCGTTCCATTTCTCATTTTCTCGAGGGACTCCCATGTTGGGACGCCACCCACGGCGCGCGTTCACGCTTATCGAACTGCTCGTCGTCATAGCGATCATCGCGATTCTGATCGGTCTTCTCTTGCCGGCCGTGCAGAAGGTGCGCGAGGCGGCCGCCCGCGCGAAGTGCACGAACAATCTGAAGCAAATGGGCCTGGCGGCACACAACTACGAAAGCGCCATCGGCAAGCTGCCGCCCTACCAGCACACGCGAGGGCTGACCCTCACCTCCGGCGGTCGCGGGACGTTTTCGTCCGAGGGGAGTCTTCAGGCGTTATTGCTCGCATACGTCGAGCAGGCGAACAAGTTCAACCAGTTCAACTTCCTCTACAACGTGAACAGCGATCTACCAATCGCCACGACGGTGTCGCCGGTGATCCCCCCGCTGACCGGAGCGAACGCGAACGCTCGCTTGCAGGACGTGCCGATCTTCATCTGTCCCTCGGAAGTCTCGAACGAGTTCTATTTCAACGCCGGTCGATTGAACTACTATGGTTCGATCGGCGGATCGGCGCGCCTCCGCGATCAGACCGCGAACGCCGGCATCTTTTCCACCGGCCCGTTCCCCAGCGGCGGCGTCGAACTCCAAGGCCCCGGCCTGCTCAGCGTCACCGACGGCCTCAGCAACACCGCCATGTTCTCCGAAATCATGCGATCCGGCATCCAGTGGAACGCCGCCAGCGGCGTGCGCGACCATGCCACCGTCATCCGAGGGACGAGCGTCACTTCCGACACCGACGGCCGCGCCGTCACGCATTGCGCCGACGGTTCCGGCTGGATCAGCTCCATCAAATACGTCGGCCACCAGTATTACCGCGCCATCCCGCAGATGATCACCTACACGCATACGCTGCCACCAAACTGGAACCGACGGATGACGGTCGGGGTGCAGCGCTACAACTGCGGCGATTCCGCGGATTTGAACCGCAACCACATGGCCGCGAGCAGCTATCATTCCGGCGGCGTGAATGTCTGCCTCGGCGACGGCTCGGTCCGCTTCGTTTCGGACAACGTCGATTTCAACGTCTGGCGCGCGGTCGGCACGAAGACCGGCGGCGAGTCGCAACAATTGAATTGACCCCCTTCCCCTATGCGCGCGGCCCCGCGATCCGTCGCGGGGCCGCGTCCATTCTGGAGTACGGAATGTCCCGTGCCTGCTACGCACTCGGTCTCTTCGCGATCGTCGTCGGCGCCGGCGGTTGCGGCGATGGGAAGAAAGGCGACGCCGGAGCCGCCACGCCGAGCCATGCCGACTTGCTCTCCGAGGTCGTGGGCTTGATCCGCAATCACACGTCCGCGAAAGGAAAAGGCCCTCAAAAAATCGCCGACCTCGCACCTTACGAAACGGAATATCCGCGCGGTTTCGCCGCGGTGAAATCCGGCGACATCGTCGTCCTCTGGGGCGCCACGGTCGCCGGCGAGGGCGACGGGGGCGGCGGCAAGACCGTCGTCGCCCACCTTAAGGACGCACCATCCGCCGGCGGCGAAGTAGCCCTGGAAAGCGGCGCGGTGGTGAGGATGTCGGCGGCGGAATTCGCGGCCGCTCCAAAGCCCGGCAAGAACTGATTTTTCGATTGAACTTGTCGAAGCGCCCCCGTCGCGGTATTCCCCGCGTTCGGGGGACATTCCATGCGATCCATCGCGATCGTCGCGATCGTGTTGATGGCGGCTCGCGCCGCGTCGGCGGCGGAACCGCCGTCCGCGGCGGCTGTGCTGCTCGCCGCGCCGCCGCTCGCGCCGGACGACCGCGCGCATCCCATTTCCCTGCCCGTCGCGCTCCAACTCGCCGGGGCGAACCCGCTCGACGTGGCCTACGCCGCGCGGCAGGTCGATCTCGCCGCCACCCAGTACCAACGCGCGAAACTCCTCTGGCTGCCGAACCTCTCGCTCGGCGCGGACTACTTCCGCCACGAGGGCGGCCAGCAGAACTTCGCCGGCGAGATCGTCCGCTCCAGCCGGGGCAGCGCGGCCGCCGGGTTCGGGCCGAACCTCGTCGTCTCCTCGGCGGACGCGCTCTACGCCCCGCTCGCGGCGCGGCAGGACCTCTTCGCGCGTTCGGCGTTCTATCAGGCCGCGGTCAACGACGTGTCGCTCGCCGTCGCCGAGGCGTACTTCGGCGTCCAGCAGGCGCGCGCCGAACTGGCCGGCGCCCTGTTCGCGCAGCGGCAGGCCGAGGAGTTGTCGAACAAGGCGGCGGCGCTCGCGGAGGGCCTCGCGCCGCCGCTGGAAGCCACGAGGGCGCGCGTCGAGTTGGCGCGGCGGCGGCAGGCTGCGACCCTCGCGCGCGAGCGGTGGCGGCTCGCCGGGGCGGAGCTCACGCGACTGTTGCGCCTGCCGGCGGGGCTTGTCGTCGAGCCGGTCGAACCGCCGACGATGACGATCGCGATCGCGCCGACGAACGAACCGCTCGACGATCTGATTGCCCGCGCCCTGCGGTGCCGGCCCGAACTCGCGGGCCACCAGGCGATCGTGCGCGCCACGCTCGCGCGCCTGAAGCAGGAAAAGCATCGCCCTCTGCTGCCGAGCCTCGCGATCCGCAGCGCCGCGACGAACCCCAGCGGTTCGCTCGGCTACGCGGTCTTCGGCGGCGGCGCGAACGACCGGATCGCCAACACCGGCGGCCGCTTCGACATCGACGTGCAACTGCTCTGGGAATTCTCCGCCCTCGGCCACGGCAACCGCGCCCGCGTCGGCGAGCGCAAGGTCGAGCACCAGATCGCCACGCTCGACCTCTTCCGCACCCAGGATCGGATCGCGCTGGAAGTGACGGCCGCACACGCGAACCTGGCGGCGGCGCGCGAGCGGCTCGCGGAGGCGGAGCCGGCGTTCCAGGACGCCGTCGACCTCGTCCGCAAGTCGGTGGAGGGGATGGGCCAGACGCGCCGCGCCGGCGAGTTCGTGGCGCTCGTGGTGCGCCCGCAGGAGGCGGTGGCGGCGGTGCAGTCGCTCGCCGTGGCGAACGCCGACCTCGCGGCCGCCCTCGCCGATTTCAACCGCGCGCAGTACCGGCTGCACCGCGCGCTCGGCCGCCCGCCCGAATCGCTCGCGCCGATCGCGGAATCGGAAAAAAGCAAATAATTTTCCTTGACGATTTAGTCTTGATTTCGTATACGGCGTAGCCAAGAATTGTACGAGCCGGTCCCTCTCCACTTTCGTCCGCGCACGAGGGCCACCGCCATGTGGGAATCGACCCCGAATCATCCGCTGCGCCGCCTCTTCGCCGGCTGCGCCGAACAGACGTTCTTCGCCCGGTTCGGCATCGCCGATCCGCCGCTCGTCGACTACCTCTCGGCGCTGCTCGCCCGCTTCGTCCACCGCGACGCGATCTACCGCCTGCGCGATTCCGGCGGCCGGCCGATCACCGAACTCGCCGCCATGCTGCACGAGGCGAACACTCTGCCCGAAGGCGGCCGCACCCGCCGCGAATTCTATCGCCACATCGGCGACGTGAGCCTGTTCTGGACCGGCCTCTTCCCCGAAGCGCTCGAACGCCGCGCGGAAACCTGGGGGCCGTGCGCGGTGCTCAACTACACGACCTGCGGCAAGCGGTCCTACCTCCTCGCGAGCCAATGCGACGACATCGCCGGCCACGACGAGGCGCCGGTCCTCAAACGGCTCAGCGAACAGTTCGAGCTGTGCGCGACCGGCCTGCGGGAAGTCCGCAAGGATTGGGAGGACGCGGCCGAAAGTCCCGTCGGCCGCATCATCCACTGACGCGATTCACTCCTTCGGCGCCGCGAAGTCCGCGATCCAGAGCTGCGTCGGCGAGCGGCCGTCCCGGCTGCTCGTCCACATCACCTTCTTTCCGTCCGGGCTGAACACCGGCAGCACGTCCTGCCCCGGCGCGTGCGTGATCCGCGTCGTCTTGCCCGAAGCCACGTTCATCCAGAAGAGGTCGTAGTTCGGCCGCTTCTTCTCGTCCGAATGGTCGGCGGCGGTGTAAATGATGTGCTGGCCGTCCGCGTGCCAGTAGGGCGCCCAGTAGATCCACTTGTCGTTGTCGGTCAGCGCCTTCTCGCCGGTGCCGTCGGCGTTGATGATGTAGAGTTGCAGCCGCTCCTTCTCCTTGCGATCGGAGCGGAAGATCACCTTCGTGCCGTCGGGGCTGAAGAACGGCCCGCCGTTGTAGCATTTCGGCGCGTTCGTCAGTTGCTTCGCGCCGGTTCCGTCGGCATTCATGATGAAGAGCTCCGCGTTGCCGGACGATCCGGCGCTGTAGACGATCTTCTTGCCGTCCTTCGAGTAGCTCCCCTCGGCCGTGTAGACCTTCGCGTTCGGCGTCAGGCACTTGCGGTTCTCGCCGTCCGGGTCGGCCTCGTAGATCTTCATGTGCGGGTCGAAGTCCCACGAGTACCGGCGCCGGATGCCGGCCTTCGCGTCCGCCTCCCGCTGTTGGTACTCCGCGATCTGGTGCTTGTCGGTGTTCGGGTCCTCGTGGCTGCTCGCGAAGATGATCCGCTTGCCGTCCGGGTGGAAGTAGCCGCAGGTCGTGCGCCCGTTCCCGGGGCTGACGCGGCGGAAACGGCCGGTGTCGAGGTCCTGCGTGAACATTTGGTAGAACGGGTTGCCGGTCCCCTTCTCCTCGGCCTGGTAGATGATCGACTTGCCGTCGGGCGAGAAGTAGCCCTCGCCGGCGCGGAGGAAGTCGCGCGTCACCTGCTTGATGTTCGTCAGGTGGCGGGCTTCCTCGGCCTGCCAATTGGTCGGATCGGCGGCCGGTGCGAACAGGGCGAGCGTCAGGGCCATCGGCAGCATGGGAATCTCCGGGGGAATCGTTCCGATAGATTATGGCCGGATCGCGGCCGGAGAACGCGGGCGCCGAAATAGGATAAACACCGCATACTGTTCGACGGACGGGAGGCGGACCATGCGCGGCTCACGACGGACGGGTTTCACGCTGATCGAATTGCTGGTGGTCATCGCGATCATCGCGATCCTGATTGGGTTGCTGCTTCCCGCCGTCCAGAAGGTGCGGGCCGCCGCGGCGCGGATCAAGTGCGCGAGCCAGCTCTCGCAGATGGGCCTCGGCCTGCACATGTGCCACGACACGAACGGCCGGTTTCCGGCGACGATGTACAACTCGCCTGCGCGGTCGTGGGCGCCGGAAATCCTACCGTTCATCGAACAGCAGAACGTCCACCAGCGCTATCGCTACGATCGCGCGTGGGACCACATCGACAACCAACCGGCGACGAGCCAGTCGATCCCGATCTTCCTCTGCCCGGCCGCGCCGACGGGGCGCGTGAACACGGAAGGCAGCCACACCTACGGCCTGGCCGACTATACCGCGATCTACGACGTGGACCCCGGGCTGATCGCCACGGGCTTGCTTTCGCCGTGGAACGGCGATCCGAAGAGCGCGATGCCGTTCGACACCGGCGGCCGCATCGCGGACGTCGTCGACGGCACGTCCCAAACGCTCCTTGTCGCCGAAGTCGCGGGCCGACCGGAGGTTTTCACGCTCGGCCGTTCGACCGGATCGTTGACGCGCCCGCCCTCCTGGGCGAGCTACAACGGTTCCTATCCGATCAACCTCGACGGCTGGCTGGCGGACGGCTCCGGCCCGTGGGGTCCGTGCGCCGTGAATTGCTCGAACGGCCACGAAATCTATTCCTTCCACTCCGGCGGCGCGAACATCCTCATGGCCGACGGCAGCACGCGATTCGTCCGCGCGAACGTCGACATCCGCGCCATGGCCGCCGCCGTCACCCGCGCCGGCCAGGAAACGCTTACGCTCGATTGACGCACGTCAGGAAGGCTTGCTCGATTCCCGTTCTGTCCAACGGCTCCATCGCGAAGACCTGCAACCGGTTCCCGCGAGCCGAGGGCAATGGCTCGACCGTCGTCGCGCCGCCGACGCGATGGATTGCGATTGCGCCGTCGTTCGTTTGGAACACGCCCTTCAACCGAATGATTGGTCCCATCGCTCGAATCGCCGCCAACAACCGATCGCCGTCGAACCGAAGCTCCGCGGGGAACTCAAAACCGAGCGACGCCGGCGACTCGCCGGCCATCGCCACCGGAAACGGAACGAATTCGCCCGCCGGCGCGAAGTCGAGCCATTCGCGTTCGAGCCGGCCCGACCGCGTCGCGGCGACGAGCGACTTGGGCGGGTCGAGGTCGTTCGCCCAAGCTTGGAACGCCGCGACCGTTTCCGGCGCCGCGAGGTCCAGCTTGTTCAGCACCAGCACGTCGGCCACGTCGACCTGTTCGCGGAAGATCGGATTCGCGAGCATCCCGGGCGCGAGGAAATCGTCCGGCGACACGAACGCCACCGTCGCGCGCAGGTCCAGCCGATCGGCGTAGAGCCGGCGGAGCTTCTCGATCAACTGCGCGGGATGACCCAATCCGGTCGTCTCGACGAGAATCCGTTCCGGCTTCTCCTCCACCATCAGCAAATGCAGGGCCACTTGAAGGTACGGCGCCGTCGCGCAACAGACGCAACCGCCGGCGATTTCGCGCACGGCCACGCCTCGGCCCTCCAGGATCGCGCCGTCGATGCCGACTTCGCCGTATTCGTTCACGAGCACGGCCCAGCGCTCGCCGTCGGCCTTGCGTGCGAGCAGGTCCAGGATCGCCGTCGTCTTGCCGACGCCGAGGAAACCGGTGACGACGTTCACGGGGACGCGCACGGTCACGGCCTCCGGCGAAAGAAGACGGCGGCGGAATCCTCGCCGAGGAGTTCCCAGCGATCGGGGCGTTTGCGAAACTCGGCCGCGAACGCGCTCTTCGCCTCGACGAGTGCGAATTCGAACTCGCCGTACTCGCGCTGCCAGCGTTCGATCGCGGGGCCGGCGCCGGCGGGCGTGTCGGCGAGGATGTGTTCCTCGTAGAAGTCCTCGCCGTAGAGTTCGACGCGGTCGTCGATGAAGATTTTGTAGCCCGGCACGTGGTAGATCGCGAACCCGCCGAGCAGGCAGGAATTGAAGAGCCGATTCGGTTCGCCGGTCTTCGGCTCGTATCGCTTCAAAACGGGGACGAGATCGACCGGCCAGCGATCGCGCTGGAACCCGGCCCAGCCGGCGCCGACCACCGGCACGCGCACCCCGCCCGCCTGCAGCGCGGCGACGGCGAGCACGATCGCGAGCGGGAGCAGCCAAGCCCAGCGGGGGTTCCGCGGCGCCGTTGGCGATTGCAGGTCCGGGCGATGCGCCGCGAGCCATGCGGCCCAGCGCGTGCGCGGCCAGCAGTCGGCCATCGCCACGAGCGCCACGAGCGCGAAGAGCGGCGCGTGGCGGACGCGGAAGAACGATTGCAGCAACCACATCAGCGGGAGCAGCCAGACGATTCGCGGCCGTTCGCGCAGCCCGGCGAGAACGAAGAGGTAGAGCGCGGCGAACGCGAAGAGGGGCCACGAGGTCGCGTCGGCCGGATCGAGTCGTTTGTGCTCTTCGATCAGTCCGGAGAGTTTCGGGCCGCGCATGATGTGCAGCCAGGCGCGGGGGAGTTCCCACCCGTAGGGGTTGGCGAACGCGGTCGCACCGCAGAGCAGGACGAAAAGGAGGAACAGGCCGACGGTTCGACCGGATTGGAAGGGCGTGGGCCAACCGACGACGCGCGCGAGCGTCCAACCGGTTCCCGCGGCGAGGAGAAGCACGAATCCTGCGATCGCGCCGCCGTGCGTGTTCGACCAGACGACGAACGCCGGCACGAGCCACCAGAGCCGTCGCAACGGCGTCCGCCCGGCCTCGAAGGAGCAGAGCGCCGCGGCCACGACGGCCGTCAGCACGAACGTGAGCAGCAGCGGCCGCACGTGGAACTGGAGCGCGCCGGTGGCGAGCGCCGCGAGTACGACGAGTACGGCCGGCGCCGGATGCAGACCGGTGCGCAGCAGCCGCGTCGCGAGCCAGGTGAAGAGCGCCGCCAGGAGCGACGACGCCAGGAGCAGGTACGTGTCGAAGCCCGCGATCCGATGCGCGAGCGACATCCCGACTTCGCCGAGCCACTGGTGCGGTACCCAGCGGGCGCCGGGCCGCGTGAATGAGAACGGATCGCCGGTGAAGTACCCTTCGGCCAGGAGTTTGTCGCCGACCGTCGTGTGCCAGAACATGCCGGGATCGCGGAGGAATTTCTCGCGCCCGCCGATCATCAACAACAACCAGATGCCGAGGAACAACGGCGGCACCGGGCCGAGGCGGCGGGCGAAGGCGATCACGGCATCGCCTGGACTTTCTCGAAGAGCGAGCGGTGGATCGGCCGGCCTTCCTGGCGGAACTTCCGCTCGAAATTCGTGAGGTAGTCCATGCCGTGCGCCGGCGCGTTCTCCTCCGGGTTCGGTAATCGGCGGAACGCCGTTACGGCCGCCAGAGTGCCCATCACCCACTCGTAGTAGTCGGCGACGTCCGTGACGAAGTGCAGCCGTCCGCCGACGACGAGCGCGCCGCACGCCAGCTCCGCGAACTCCGGCGTGAAGAGCAGCCGCTTCTTGTGGCGGGATTTCCACCACGGATCGGGGAAGAAAACGTGGATCGCCGACACGCTGCCCGGCGGCACGAAGCGTCGCAGCACGAGCTTCGCGTCGGCGCAGCAGGTCTTCACGTTCCGCAGGCCGCGGCCGGCGAGGCGCGACGCGGCGTAGAGCTGGTACTTGAGGACGATCTCGATGCCGAAGTAGTTGCGGTCGGGATGCGCGGCGCCGTTCGTGACGAGGAACAGCCCCTTGCCGAAGCCGACTTCGATCTCGACCGGGTTGGCGTTGCCGTAGAGTTCGGCCCAATCGATCGGGCGGATCGGTTCGAGCGCCGCGCCGGCGCGTTCGGGGTCGCCCCAGCGGGCGTGCAGTTCCTTCGGAAGTTCCCAGACGTGGGGCGCCAAGGCTTCGGCCGATAACTTCCGCGGCTTACGCACGCTCGAGGTCCTTCCACTCGCCGATGTTGATGCCGAGGATGGTGGCGGAGAACGCTTCGACGTAGTGTCCGCCGTCCTGGACGTGGCCGACGACGTCGAACTGGGTGCCGACGCGGCCGACGCGCCGGCCGCGCCCGACCAGCACCAACCGGTGGCCGGGTTTGACCGGCTGGCGGAAGCGCGCCTTGTCGATGCCGCCGAGGCCGACGAGCCGTTCGGCCGAGACGACCTTCTGATCGTAGACGTAGAAGCTCGTGAGCTGCGCCGCGGTCTCGCAGAGCAGGACGCCGGGCATGACCGGATAGCGGGGGAAGTGCCCCCGCGTCCAGAATTCGTCGGCGCGAACGTCCTTGTAGCCGACGACGACGTGCCGGGCTGGATCGAGCTGCACGATGCCCGAGAGCATCGCCATGTCGCCGCGCTGGGCGTTGACCTGCTCGATGCGGTCGCGGTCCGCGTAGAGCTTCGAGAAATCGAGCGCGTCCAAATCGACGGGCGCGTCATCCGCGGGCATGGGTGGACCTCCAACTACGCCACGAGATCGAGGACTTGTGGCAGTTCGGCGAGCAAGGCGTCCGGGCGGAACTCCGGCTCCTTGAGGTGGTCGGCCGTCGCCACGAGGGAATTCTTGTCGCCGGCGAAGAGGGCGGTGCGGAAGCCGTGGCGCTTGGCCGGCGCGATGTCGCGCACGAGGTGCGAGCCGACGTGGAGCACCTGCTCCGGCTTCCAGCCGCGCGCCGCCGCCGCCGCGACCGCCGCCTTGAAGATCGTGTCCGAGGGCTTCCTCGCGTGCAGGTCGCTCGAGAGGAGCCGCACGTTCGCCGGGAAGAAGGCGTTCACGTCGAAGTCGGGGGCGTCCTCGCGGAACGCCTTGTGGATCTGCGCCGGGGTGAAGCACTGTCCGTCCGCGAGCAGGCCGGAGACGACGCCGCGCTCGGCCAGCAGCCGCACGGCGTCCGCCGCGCCGGGGTACGCCGCCGCCCCCTGGATGCTCGCGTGGTAGAAGTACGCGATCTTCTTCGTGAACTCGTTCATCGCGCCGTACAGGTTCACGTCGAACTTGTATTCCTTCTGGAGGAGTTTCTTGACGATGTCCTCCCACACCTTCTCCGCCGGCACCTCCGGGTGCTTCTCGGCGCCGTGGCCGACCATTCGCAGCGTCGTCAGCGCCTTCGTGAAGTAGTCCTTCATCTGTTCCGCGGGCGCGCCGGGCTTGCGGCTCATCGAGTTCCACATGTTGAACTCTTTGATCGTCTTGTCCAGCGCATTGTCGGTGACGAAATCCTGCGGGTGCTCGAACAGCAGTTCCCCCTGAAGGACGTTGAGCAGCGTGCCGTACGCGGTCCAGAACACGGCCTTGATGCGCATCGGGGCGGCGTGCGCGTGCACCTTCTTCTTCGGCTCGATCTTCGGCGCGAGCGGCCACGGCAACCCGCGCGTCGGCAGGTAGTTCGTCGCGTACTGTTCGAGGGAGAGCGCCATCGGTCCGCCGGGGGAAGGCCGGGTGCGGGCTGAATCGTAAAATAGCGGGATGGAGCGACCCGTTCAAGGGACCGTGACGGTCGTCGGCGCCGGCGGCATCGGCGCAACCGTCGGGCTGGCGCTCGCCGTCGGCGGCGCACGCGTCGAGTTCGTCGAAGCCGATCCCCGGCGGATCGCGTTGGGCCGCGACGCCGGCGTCGCGATCCGCGACTTCGACGACTGGAATCCGAAGCCCGGCGCACTGATTCTCTTAGCCACGAAGTGCTACGACAACGCCGCCGCGCTGGCGCGGATTCCGCCCGGCGCGCTCCTCGTGCCGATCCAAAACGGCTTCGATCCGGCGTTGGACGCGTTCGGCCACGCGGTCGAGGGGATCGCGTCGTTCGTGGCGGCGCGGCGGCCCGATCGGTTCGAGCCGACGATCACGCGCCCCGGCGAGCTGCACGTCGGTCCGCGCGGCGATCGGCCGTGGCCGGCGAACCTTCGCGAGGTGTTCACACGGGCCGCAAACTCGGATCGGTTCCGCCTCCGGTTCGTTTCCGACATTCTGCTGTTCAAGCACGCGAAGCTGATGTACAACGCCGCGATCTCGCCGCTCGCCGCCGCCGCCGGCCTCGACAACGGCGACCTCCTCCGCGATCCGCACGCCCGCCGGCTGTTCTTCGCACTCATCCGGGAGAACTACGCGATCCTCGCCGCCGCGGGAGTCGAACTCGGCCGCGTCGGGCCGTTCGCGCCGCGGACGGTGGCGCGGATCCTCCGCCACGGCTGGCTCGCCCGGCTGATGGCGAAGGCGTTCGAACCCTCCCTGCGCGGCACCTATTGCTCCATGGCCGGCGAAATCGAAACCGGCCGCACCGAGATCGAACACTACAACGGGCACCTGCTGCGATTGGCCGAAGGGCGCATCGCCGCGCCGCTCAATCGCGCCGTCTACGACTTGGTGAAACGGATGGAGAAGGAGCGCGCGGCGCCGGACCGCGCCGTCCTGCGGGCGCTCGCTACGGCTTGACGTCCGAACGCGTCTGCCCCGGTTCGATGCCGAGCGCGGTCAGATACTCCGCGACCGCGCGATAGTACGCCCCGGTGGTCGCGACGATCTTGAGTTGCGCCTCCGCCGTCGCGATCTCCTGAAGATTCAGGTCGATCAGGCTGGTCCGCCCCTGCCGGAACGATTCCGTTTCCAGATCGCGGACGCGAACGGCCAGGCGATACTCCTCGCGGGCGCGCTCCAATCGCCGGTACGTCAGCAGCAACTCGGACGTCGCGTCCTGCACCTGCGCCGCGATCTCGTCTCGGGCGTAGCGTTCCTGCGCCGCGGTCTGCGCGAGTTGGGCTTCGGCGGTCCGCAGGCGCCCCAGCGCGTCGCGCCGCTGCGCCTCCAGTTCGAAGGTGAGACCGAATTCCGCCGTCGTGCGATCGGTCGCGAAGGGGCCGTCGCCCCCGGCGGTCTTCTTCGCGAAGCCGACATCCTGCGCGGCGGCCGCGAACGCGTTGACCGCCGGCCGCGTCCGGTTCCGCGCCAGCGCCACGTCGGTGGCGGCGCGCTCCTTCAGCAATCGGAATCGCTCGAGTTCCGGCCGGTTCCGTTGCGCGACCGCGACATCCTCCGCGAGCTGGTTCTCCCGCGGCGGCGCGATCGCCCCGTCCAGCAAGCCTCCCGGCAGCCGCGACGGCGCCGGCACCACCGGGTTCCCCGCCGCATCGCGCAGGAACAACGACAACCGGAACGCCGCCGCCTGCAACCCGCGCTCGGCGGCGAGCAGCGATTCCTCGCGCGACGCGGTCAGGCGCTTGTTCAACACCGGCAGCGTTTCGGGATCGGCGCCGAGCTTGAAGCGTTCGTCGACGAAGCCCTGCCGATCGCGCGCCAATCCGAGCAGCTCCCGCGCGACGCGGTATTGCTCCCCGGCGGCCGCCCAGGTCCAGTAGGCGAAGGCGGCGGCGCGGGAGAAATCGAGCCGTGCGCGGCGGATCATCGGATCGGCCAGTTGCTCCTGGATTTGCGCCTGCCGCAGGGCGACGCGGCGGCGGTCGATGGGGCGATCCCGCATCAGGGGCACGGCGACGCCGGCGCGGAATTCGCCCCCGTCGGCCGTCTTGCGATCGCCGTTGTAGATCGGGAAATTACCGTCGCCGAGGCGCCAGCCGGCGAAGACGCTGCCGCCGTTCTCGAGGATCGGCTGCTCGGCGACGAAATCGAGCCGGGCGCTGGAGAAGGTGCCGGTTTGGTCGGCGGCCCTGGCCCGCAGGAGCGTGTCGAAGGAGCCTTCGGCCGCGATCCGTTGCCCGCCGGCGATCGCGCGCTCCTGTTCCATCGCCAACAGGAGCGGGAACGAACCGGCCAGCGAGTTCAAGACTTCGTCGAGGCCCAGCGTTTGAGTGGCGACGGGTTTCTGCGGGGGCGGTTCGGGAAGGCGGGCGGGAACGGGAGCCTCCGGCACCGCCGGCACCGCGATCGCCTCGCGGATCATCGCGCGATCCGGCACCGGCGATCGCGTTCCCGCGCAGCCGGCGGCCAAGACGAACAGCACCATGCCTCGGAACATCCTGTTCCCCGTTCCCGGTCGATCATTTGCGATCGACCGGCCCCAATTTGATCGCCGGGTCCTTCGGTTTCACGTCGCGCGCCGGGGGGAAGCCGTTCAAGAGCCGCCACAACTCGTAGCCGAGCCGGACTTCCTTGATGAGCACCCACCCCTGCGCCCGCACGCCTTGCCGCAGGTACGATTCGTCCGGCCAGGCGGCGCCCGGCGCTGGTTCGACGAGGATGCGGAAACGCCCCGATTGCCCGTCGGCCGTCGGATCGACGAGGTACACGCGGCCCTCGAACGTCCCGGCCGCGGCTTCGGGATACGAGGCGAATTGCACCGCCGCCCACCCCTCGAACTGCACCAGCACGCGATCCCCTTCGCGCACCAGCGGCAGGTCGTTCCCGTCGATCGTCAGCTCGGCGACGATACCGGGGTACTTCGACGCGGTCAAGTCGTCCCCGGCCTTCGCCCCCAGGTCCGGCACCAGCACCGCCAGCCGCTCCCCGGGCCGCACCAGTTGCCCGCCCGCCTCCGCGTTCGCCAGCACGCGGAAGATCGTCCCCGTCGCCGCCGCGGTGATCCGCTGGTTCTCCTGGCGCTCCACTTGCGTCTTGATCGCGTTGTACTGCTGCTTCACCGAGGCTTGTTCGCTCTGCGCCGACTTCAGGCTCGCCTCCTCCGTCTGGATCGCCGCGGACGTGCGCTTGTCCGTCGCCGTCTTCTGCGCCTTCAGGCCCTCGATCGTCTTTTCCTGAAGCTTCACGCGCGCCGCGACCAGCGGAATCTGCGCCTGCGCCAACTCGAAGCGTCGCTTGCCTTCTTCCACCGCGTCCTTCGCCACGACTTCGCCGACTTTGCTGGCATTCAGATTCTTGAGCCGGTCGTACGCCAGCCGTTCGCGTTCCAGATCGAAGTTCGCCCGCTGGAGTTCCTGCTGATTCACAATCAATTGGGCCTCCGCCGTTTCGACCCGGTATTGCGCCTCGGCTAGCAAGACCTCGCGCTCGTCCTGGATGAAGCGTTGGCGGTTGCGCTGGTCGATCGTGCGTCCGTCGGCGAGCGCCAGACGCTGCAGCGCCAGCATCTCCTGCTCGCGCAGCCGCTCGAGGATGTTCGGGTCGTTGTCCACGAGTTCGACCAGCAACTGGCCCGCCTTCACGCGGTCCCCTTCGACGACGTGCCACTTCAGCACGCGGCCCTCGATGGGCGAAACCACGAATTGCGGCCGCTGCGACGGATTGAACGCGATGGCGCGGCCGGTGCCGTGCACCGTCTGCGTCCACGGCGCGAGCATCAGCAGGGGCACGAGCAAAACGAACACGACGACGACGAGCCGCGCCGCCCAGCGAACGATCCGCGGCGTGCCGGCCGCCCGGTACGAATCGAAATCCGATCGCGTTTCGAGCTTCGCGCTCATGGCGGACTCCCTGCGTGGAGGCTGGGCGGAGGGGCGAGGACGATCGACCGATCGCACAACTTTCGGACTTCCTCGGAGTGCGTCACGATCAGCACCGTCCACGCGTTCGCGGGGTCGAAGATTGCCGGCAGCACCGACTCGCGGATTTCCGTGTCCATGTGGTCGAGCGTTTCGTCGAGGATCAGCAGGCGCGGCTTGCCGACGATCGCCCGCGCCAGCATCAGCCGGTTCGCCTGACCGAGCGAGAGCGGCGATCCGCCGGTCCAGAGTACCGTGTCCAGCCCGTCCGGGAAGTTCATGACGCGATTGTCGAGGCCGACCTTCTGCAATGCGTCCCGCACGTCGGCGAGCGAGACGTCCGCCCGGCCCATGCGGATGTTCTCGAGGATCGTCGCCTGGATCGTTTCGATCCCCTTCACGACGGCGACGGTCGAACGAAAGGTGTCCAAGCGCAGGGAGCGCAGGTCTTGCCCGTCGAGCGCGATCCAGCCGCGCGAGGGCGCGCGCACGCCGTAGATCAGGTCCGCAAGGGTGCTCTTCCCCGCGCCGTTCGGCCCTTCGATCGCGACGCGCTCGCCGGGGCGGACCTCGAAATTCAGGGTCTGCAGCGCATCCTGTCGGGCTTCGTCGTAGTGGTACGCCAGGTCGTGGACCGCGATCGAGAGGCCGCCCGGACGGTGCGGGAGCGCTTCCCCCGAAGCGCGCTCGAGCGGCAGGTCGATCAGGTGGCCGAGCTTTTCGACGGCGGCGAGCAGGTCGTAATAGGCCTCGAGTTGCTTGCCGACCTTCGTGAAGGTGGCCACCACCAGCGTGACGACGATCTCGGCGGCGACGAGTTCGCCGAGCGTCAATTCGCCGCGGATGACGAGGATGCCGCCGACCGCGAGCAGGGAGACGTTCGCGGCCGCCTGCAGGAACAGGGCGAACGCGAGCTGGCGGAGCAGGACGCGGAAGTGGACCGCCCGGTAGCCCAAGTATTCTTGCGTGAGCTTGTCCGCCGCCTGGTGCGCGTAGCCGGGACCGCCGGCGGACTTGAACAGGATCGGATGCCGCGCGACTTCCTCCATCCAGCCGGCGACGGTGTACTTGGCGATCGATTCCTTCACCGCGGACCGGACCGCGCCCCAACTCAGCACGGTGAAGAGGAACACGAGCGCGGCGATGAGCATCAGGTCGAAGCCGAGCAGGTAGCTGTGGTAGAAGCCGAGGAGCACCATGCCGATGACGACCTGCAGGGCGATGGTGATGCCGTCGAGCAGGAGCGTGGCGGCGGCCTTCTGGACGGTGAGCACGTCGAAGAACCGGTTGACGAGTTCGGGGCCGTGCTGGCGATCGAAGGCGCGGAGGTCCACGCGCGGCAATCGATGCGCGAGATCGCTGGCGACGCGCACGAAGAGGCGGCGCTGGATGAATTCGACGACGATGAACTGCAGGAATTGCAGGAACCCGGCGAGTCCGAGCGCGACGAAGAGCGCCGCGCAGAGGACGAAGAGCTGCTGCACGAGCGTGCCGAGCGCCACGGTGTTCACGACCGCCATGGCCACGATGGGCGTGGCGAGCGTGAACAATCCGACGCCGATCGCGAACAGCACGACGATCCACAGTTCGCGGATTTCCGATCGAAAGAGGCCGAGCAGCCGACGGAACGGCGTGGGATGCGCGTGCGTTCCCGATTCGTGTTCGTGGCCCATGGTGGCGTCGCCCCGATGCTATTCTTACGGTAGTCCGCGATTGATACTTTGTTCCACCCGATTTTACGAACTCATCCTACGATCGGCTCACGCGAGGGGCGACTCGCCGACGCCGTCGATCCAACGCTCGAATCGTACCGCCTTGCCGCTCCAACTTTCCGCGATCAACCGCTCGCGTTGGCGCACCTGCTCTTCCGGCACGCCCGATTCGATCCGAGAGGCCACCGCCGCGGCGAACGCCTCCGGCGTATCGCGGACGTCGCAGCAATCGGCCCACCCCCGCGTCGACGGCAGCCCGCGCACCACCACCGGCTTCCCGGTCGCTAGGTATTCCTTCAGCTTCAACGGCTGCATCGCCCGCGTCACGGGCAGGTCGGCATAAGGCATGATAAGGACAGTGGACGAACGAGCGATCGCCGGGAGTTTGTCGAACGGCATCGCCGGCAGGACGTGGACGTTCGCCATTTTCAGAATGGCCGGGTCCGGGTCTTCCTGCGGGCCAATCAACACGAGGGAACCGGCAACGAGGACCGCATCGAGGCATTTCAAGTAAGCCGTATCCATCCGTCGATCGATCACGCCCCAGAAGACCACGCGCGGTTCCGGCAGCTTAGCGAACTCCGACGAAGCCTCGCCGGGTCGCTTCCAATGATCGAGATCGACGCCGTGCGTCAGCAGCTTCGCCGTTCGGCCGAAGGTGCCGATGTGCTTCACGAGCGTCTCGCTGACCGCTACGATCTCGTCCACCTTCGGCACGAGGTCGTGTTCCATCCGCTGCATCGTCTCGCCGTCGTAGCCGGGCCAGACGCCGAAGTCGTCGACGCAGTAATACGTCCAGCGATGGGCCGGCAGTTCGCCAACGAGATCGGCCACGAGCGGCAGCGTCGTGACGATGTTCGGTTTTTCGGGAAGGGAATCGAAGATCGGCCGGAGCGAACGGAGCAGGAGTTTCCGGTTTATCGAGCGCCCGAACCGCGAACGAAACGATGGCCACATCTTCGGGGCGACGACGCGCGGCGATTTGTTCCCTCCCCCCTGGAGGGGGAGGGGTAGGGTGGGGGGGACGGCCGAGGATGTCACGGATTTCGGTCCCGCGGAGCCCGCGCTCGGCTCCGAAGACTCCGCCTCGCCGCTAAACGGGGACCATTGCTTCAACTTGCCGACGACGCGCTTCGCCGTGCTCCAATCCAGCCGAGGCGGGCGCGTGCCGATCGTGTTCACCCAGACGACGTCGCGATGATCGAGCAGCTTTCCGATCAAATGCTGGCTGCTCGACGGGTGGCGGCCCCAGTCGTCGGCGAAGACGACCAGCGGGCGGGCGGCGGTTCGTGACATACAGTCATTATGGAACCGATTCCGTTCCGAGGCCGTTCATGCTCTCGTGTCCACTGTTCTTCCACACGCTCGAACCCTGCCCCCGCCGCGGCGAACCGGTGACGGTCGGCCTCCCTTGGCCGCGCGGGGTGGTGAAGGATGATCGCCGCTTCCGGCTGATCGGCCCCGATGGCACGGAACAGGTCCTGCAAACGAAGGTGCTGGACCGCTGGCCCGACTGCAGCGTGCGCTGGTGCCTCTTCGACTTCCTCGCGACGTGGGACGGCACGTTTAGCGGCGAGGCGCAGTCTTCGGAGCCGAGCGCGGCGAGCGGGTATCGAATCGAAACAACGGAGGAACCGGTATCGAACCCCCGGTCGATCGATCGCGTTCCACCCGGTCCGTTTCGACTCTCGTTTCAATGCGAATCCAGATCGGGCACGGCCGTCATCAAGTTCGGCGACGAATTCGAAAACGGCCCGGTTCGCCGTCGTCTTGCCATCGTTCCCACGACGGCGAATCGATGCGAGGTCTTCGGCCATGTCGATCTCTTGGCGCCCTTCTCGACCATGCGTGTTCAACTGACGATCCGAAATCCGATGCCGGCCGAACACCCCGGAGGCAATTGGGATTTGGGCATGGGTGGCCGGATCGAATTCGATCGTTTGCATTTTTCGATACCGACACCGCTGGCCAACGGACGCGGAACAGTACTGTTGTCCCGCGAGCGCGGACGCGTGGTCGAAACCTCCACGTTCCCCTTCGTGCTCGAACAATTCTCAAGCGGCGGCGAACGCTGGTATTCGTCGAACCATCTCGACCGTTCTCGAAACGTCCCGATGCGCCGTCGCGGGTACGTAATTCAAGGCGCGCTCCAGGCCGAAGGATTGCGTTCGACTCCGATCGTGATCGTGGAGAACGCCGAAAGTTGCATCGGCATCGCGATGGAGCGGTTTTGGGAGAACTTCCCCAAAGCCCTCGACGCCCGCGACGCGATGCTGACGCTCGAGCTGTTCCCGGCTCCGATCGAATTCCAGGGCGGCGAGCAGAAGACGCACACCTTCTACATCTTCTACGGCAAGGACGCCATCACCGACGAGCCGATGGTCTGGTGCCGCTCGCCGACGGTCGTAACCGCGTCGCCGGAATGGTACGCGAAAGCTGGCGCCATCCCGTACCTCACGCCAAAATCGTGCGATCCACACTCGAAATACCTCGCGCTTGTCGATCAGGCCATCGAGGGGCCGGACACGTTCCTCCACAAGCGGGAGAAGATCGACGAGTACGGCTGGCGGAACTTCGGCGACATCTATGGCGACCACGAGGCGGTCTACCACAAGGGCGAGACGCCACTCATTTCGCATTACAACAACCAGTACGATTGCGTCCTCGGCTTCCTCGCACAGTTCCTCCGCAGCGGCGACCTGCGCTGGCTGTCGCAGGGACTCGAATGCGCCGACCACACCTGCGACATCGACATCTACCACACCGGCGGCGACAAGGCGGCCTACAACCACGGCCTCTTCTGGCACACCTACCACTACGCCGACGCCGACACCGGCACGCACCGCGCCTACCCGAAATCGCTGACGCGCGGGCCGGTCGAGAGCCTCACGCAGAAGATGGACGAACTCGGCGAGACCGCGAAGCAGCTGAAGAAGTCCTACGCCGTCGGCGGCGGCCCGTCGGCGTCGCACAACTACAACGCCGGATTGATGCTCGCATACTTCCTCTCCGGCAATCCGCTCTACCGCGACTCGGCGCTCGACCTCGCGAACTTCGTCATCCATATGGAGGATCCGTCGAAAACGCCGTTCCGCTTTCTCTCGCGCGAGTTTACCGGCCTCGCCACCGAGTCCGGCGGCGGCGGCTACCACGGCCCCGGCCGCGCGGCCGCGAACTCCATCCTTTCGCTCCTCGTCGGCCACCGCCTCACCGGCGATCGCATGTACCTCGACAAGGCCGAGCAACTCATCCGCCGCGTCGTGCACCCCACGCAAAACCTGGATTCTCTCGATCTATTGAACGCCGAGCTGCGCTGGTTCTACACGATGACCTTGCAAGCCCTCGGCGAATACCTGGACTATAAGATCGAACTCGATCAACTCGACAATCACTATGCCTATTCCCGGCTGACATTATTGCATTACGCCCGCTGGATGGCGGCGCACGAACGGCCGATCCTCGATACGCCGGAGAAGCTGCAATACCCGACGGAGACCTGGGCGGCGCAGGACATGCGCAAGGTGGAGGTCTTCCAGTTCGCGGCGAAGCACGCGGTCGGCATCGAACGCACGAAGTTCCTGGAACGGGCCGAATGGTTTTTCCAATACGTCTCGAAAACACTGCCATTCTTCGAGACGAAATCGCTCTGTCGGCCGGTGATCCTGATGATGCGTTACGGCTGGAGCCGGAATTGGTGGAGGCTCAACTCGGACGCGATCGCGCCGGAACCGCGCGTCGGGAAGTCGGCCGACGATTTCGGCACGTGGAGGATGTTCGTCCCGCAGAAAGCCAGGGCGATTCGGCGGGCGAAGCTTGTCGTTTTGGCCGGTGGATTGTTAGGACTGTTGGTGACGGTGGCGCTCTTGAAATATCTACTGTTTTGATCATCGGATCAATGAAAAACGGGAAACGAAAAATGCAAAATGATAATCATCATTTTGCTTTGATCCCTTCATTTCAAAGCGATGGCATGCTGGGATAATTGTTCAAAACCGCCATCCGTAATGAGATAATTGTGTTCGATGCGGATGCCGCCGACGCCGTCGACGTACAGGCCCGGCTCCAGCGTGACCACGTCGCCGGCGACGAGCGTCTCGCTCGATTGCTTCACGAGGAACGGCGCCTCCGGGTGGCCCAGGCCCAGCCCGTGCCCGGCATGGTGCGGGAAGGCGTCCGCCACCCCGGCGTCCGCGAACGGCGCCCGCGTCGCATCGTAGACCGACTGGCAGGTCGCTCCGGCCTTCATCGCGGCTTCACCGGACTTCATCGCCGCGACGCAGAGATCGAAGAGCCGACGCTGCTCCGCCGTCGGCTCGGCGCCGACCACGAGGGTATTCGTGTAGTCGCTGCGGTAGCCGCCGATGACGACGGAAAAATCGAGGATCAGCGTTTCGCCGGCCTGGATCACCTTCTGCGTCGGCATCCCGCCACGCTTCGCGGAGCCGGGCGACACGGCGAAATCGCCGTACAGGATCACCGGCTGCTTCGCCTGCGTCGAGCAGGCCTGGAAGATGCCGTTGTAGACATCCAGCTCCGTCATCCCCGGCCGCACGTTCGCCCGCGCCCACGCCTGCCCCGCCTCGCCGGCGCGGCAGCACGTCTTCAACAGCGCCACTTCATCGGCATCCTTCCGCCGGCGCATGTCTCCGATGACATTGAAAATCTCCGCCGCCAGCGGGTCCGCGAGCGAATCGTGCACGCGCCCGCCCAGCTTCGCGACGAACGGCACGAGGATCCCGCGCCGCGGCCCCATCCCCGCCGTCTGCCCGTCGTACCACTTCACCGCTTCTTTTTTCCCATCGTGAGCGGCCTCGAAGGTCTTCGGCAACCGATGGTCGTAGTAGAGCGTCGTTTCGCCGTCCGGCGTCAGGTGCAGCAGCGCGCCGTAGTCCGCCCCCAAGCTGAATGGATCGACGTACAGGTTCGCGAAATACCGCAGGTGCAGCGGGTCGCCCAGCACCAGCGGCGCCGTCGGCTTCAGGCGTTCGAGCAGGCGGGTCCGGCGGGCGGCGCAACCTTCGGCCGTGAGCATGGGGCACCTCGATGATCTGGCTGCCGATAAGCTATCCGTTCGGCCAAGTTATGGAATGCCCGGCCTTGCGGTTGCGTGGAAGTCCCCAACGGCGAGACTCGAATCGTGCCGACCGATCTGCTCGACAAGCGCGAAGTCCGCATCCGCCGGATGTTCGGCTCCATCGCGCCGTGGTACGATTTCCTGAACCATTTCCTCAGCCTGAACATCGACAAGCGCTGGCGGTCCTTCACGGCGAAGCGCGTGCCGCCCGTCGGCGTCGAACCGATCCTCGACCTCTGCACCGGCACCGGCGACCTCGCGCTCGCCTACGATCGCGCCGGCGCCGGCCGCGTCCCGATCGTCGCGGCGGACTTCTGCCACGAGATGCTCGTGCGGGCGCAGGTGAAGTTCGCGGGCGCCGGCGACCGCATCCGCATCGTCGAAGCCGACGCCCAGCACTTGCCGTTCCCAAACGATTGCTTCCAACTCGTCGCGAACGCCTTCGGCTTGCGGAACATCACCGACACGGATCGGGGCCTCGCGGAGATGGTGCGCGTCCTGCGCCCCGGCGGGCGCGTCGCCATCCTCGAATTCTCGAAGCCCCGCAACCGGTTCCTCCGCTGGCTCTACTTCGGCTACTTCCGCTCGATCCTGCCGCGCATCGGCAAGGCGTTCTGCCGCAACGAGGACGACGCCTACCGCTACCTTCCCGAGAGCGTGTTGCGCTTCCCCGATGGCGAAGCGATGCTCGCGAAGCTGCGCGCCCACGGCCTCGCGGAGGTCGACGCGCATCCGCTCACCTTCGGCGTCGCCACCTTGTATGTTGGAAGGAAGCCCGCCTGAACCGTTTCGGAAGCGCCATGCCGACGTCGTCGCACCTTCTCGTCCGCGCCGCCCGCGGCGAAAGCATCGATCGCGTGCCCGCGTGGGCGATGCGGCAGGCCGGCCGGTGGGATCCGCAGTTCAACGCCGTGCGCGCCGGCATGACGTTCTTCGAGTTCTCCGAGGACGTGGAGCGGCCGCTGCAGGGCACGCTCTGCCCGCGCCGCTTCGGCGTCGACGGCATCATCCTCTTCTACGACATTACGACACTGCCGATCGCGATGGGCCTCCCCTTCGACCTGAAAAAGGACATCGGCCCGCAGCCCGACCGCCCGATCCGCACCGTGCGCGACCTGGACCGCTTGAACCCGACGCCGCCGCCGTCGAGCTACGACCATATCCGCCGGCTGCTCGCACGGTCGAAGGAGGAACTGAAGGGCGAACTCCCCGTCATCGTCTTCGCCGGCTCCCCCTTCACCGTCGCCACCTATTGCATCGGCACCGGCAAGGACATCGCCGCCACCCGCGAGTTCGCCCGCACCCAATCCGAGACCTGGTACGGCCTGCTGGACAAGCTCACCGAGGCCACCGGCCACTTCCTCCGCACGCTCATCGCCGACGGCGCGGACCTGTACCAACTCTTCGACTCGTGGGCCGGCATGCTGAACCCGGAGGACTACGATCGCTGGGCGCAGTCCCGCCACGCGGCGATCTTCCGCGAAGCGACCGGCGTGCCGCGCATCCTGTTCGTGAAGGAATGCCCGTACCTCGAAGCGATGACAAAGACCGGCGCGGACGTCATCAGCCTCGGCAAACGGCACGACCTCGCCGCCGCGCGGCGGTTGTATCCGCACCTCTCGTTCCAGGGCAACGTGGACGAGGAAGTCCTCCGCACCGGCACTCCCGAACAGGTGGAGGCGGCCGTGAAGGCGTGCCTGCGGGCGGGGGGCGGGCAACGTCATATCCTGAATTTGAACCACGGCGTGGGCAAGGAAACGCCCGTGGCGAACTTCGAAGCCTACCTCCGTGCCGCGAAGGCCGGCCCGTAACGGAACCCCGCCGATGCTGGTTCGACTCGCGCTCCTGACGCTCGCGTTCGCCGCCGTGCCGGCGAGCGCGGCCGAACCGGCGGACCTGCAGGAAAAGATGAAGGCGCTGATCGACGCGGCGGAGCCGTCGGTCGTCTCGCTCGTCGTCTCGCACAACGCCAAGCACGCCATTCCTCGCGCCAATCGCCCCTGGGACCTCGGCGATTATCGCAGCCCGGCCATCGTCACCTTCCGCGGCCGGCAACCCGAACGCGACAAGCTCGATCTCGCGGACCTCCGCAACGCCTCCGACTACACGCTCGGCAGCGGCGTCGTGCTGGACGAACGCGAAGGCCTCATCCTCACGTGCCACCATCTCATCGACGGCGCCCGCAAGGTGTACGCCCGCGGCGCGGGGAACGCCGGCAGCTACGCCGACATCGTCGCCGGCGACGCCCGCAGCGACCTCGCGGTGCTTCGATTGCGGACGCCGATGCCGAAGCTGAAGGCGGCGAAGCTCGCCGACGTGCGGACGCACGACGCGCCCCGCGCGAAGGCGACCGTGTCGCGCGGCCAGTGGATCATCGCGATCGCGCATCCGTTCGCCGCCGGCGCCGCCGACGGTCGCGCCACCGCGTCCTGGGGCATCGTCGGAAACGTCGGCCGGCGCTCGCCGCTGCCCCCCGGCGCCGACGACATCCGCCCCGGCTATCTCCACCAGTACGGCAGCCTGATCCAGACCGACGCCCGCGCCAACCTCGGCAGCAGCGGCGGCGGACTCTTCAACCTCGACGGCGAACTGATCGGCCTGCTCTCCTCCGCCGCCGGCGTCGCCGGCAGCGAGGCCGCCGGCGGCTACGCCGTCCCCATGGACTCCATTTATCGCGGCATCGTGGATGTCCTCCGCCGAGGCGGCGAAGTCGAATACGGTTTCCTCGGCGTCGCCCCCGACCGCCTCTCCACCGACCCGCGCCGCCCCGGACTCTACGTCAGCACCGTCACCCCCGGCTCCCCCGCCGCCCTCGCCGGCATCGAACCGAACGACCTCATTCAGACCGTCAACGGCCGGCCGATCCTCGAAGACGCCGACCTCTTCCTCCTCATCGGCGGCGCGCTCGCCGGCAAGGACGTGACGCTCTCCGTCTTCAGCCAGAATCAAACACGAGAGGTCCGCGCCACGCTCGCGAAGTTCCAGCATCCGTACCCGCACATCGCCTCCGTGCCGGCGCCGGCGTACTCGGGCCTGCGCGTCGACTACAGCAGCCTCATGGTGCAGCAACTCATCGGCCCCGGCGCGCGAATGGGACTAAATTTGAACGGCGTCATCGTCCGCGACTTGGAGCCGAACAGCCGCGCCGAGGCCGCCTTCCGCCAACTCGCCATCGGCCAGGGGCGCTGGCTCATCACGAAGGTCAACGGCACGCCGGTCGCGAATCCGCCCGGCTTCCACGCCGTAGCCGCCAAATCGCAGACCCTCCGACTCACCGTCGTCAACGCGATGGACTACACCGGAACCGAACGTACGGTGACGCTGCCATGAAGTACGCGATCTGCAACGAGACCTTCGAGGGTTGGGACCACGCCCGCGTCTGCGAGACGATCGCCGGCCTCGACTACGCCGGCCTCGAAGTCGCCCCCTTCACGCTCGCCCCGCTCATCACCGACGTCTCCACCGCCCGCCGCGCCGAACTCCGCCGCGACGCCGAGAAGGCCGGCGTGACGATCTTGGGAACCCACTGGCTGCTCGCGAAGACCACCGGCTTCTACCTCACCACGCCCGACGCCGCCGTGCGCGCCAAGACCGGCGACTACTTCGCCGCCCTCGCGCACGCCACCGCCGACCTCGGCGGGAACCTCATGGTCCTCGGCTCGCCGCTCCAGCGGAACCTCCTGCCCAACGTGACCGAAGCCCAAGCCGACGACTTCGCCTGCGACACCCTCGCCCGCTGCCTGCCGACGCTGGAGAAGACCGGCGTGACGATCTGCCTCGAACCGCTCGGTCCGGCCGAAACGAATTACATGAACACCGCCGCCCACGCCGTGCGGCTCATCGAGCGATTGAACCATCCCCGCATCCAGCTTCACCTGGACGTGAAGGCGATGTCGTCCGAAGCCGCGCCGATCCCGGATGTGATCGCCGCGAATCGGAAGTACGCCTTCCACTTCCACGCGAACGACCCGAACCGACGCGGTCCCGGCTTCGGCGACATGGACTTCAAGACCATCTTCCGGGCGCTCCGGGATTCCCAATACTCCGGCTGGGTGTCCGTCGAGGTGTTCGACTATACGCCGGACCCCGTCACGATCGCCCGCGAGAGCATCCGTTACATGAAGGAGTGCCAGTGACCCTCCGCGCCCTCGTCCTCTTCGCCCTCCTCGCATCGCCGTTGGCCGCCGCCGAACCGAAGCTCTCCGTCGGCTTCGGCGAAGTGGACGTCTCCCCGACGCTCGGCAAGAAGCCGGTCTACCTCGCCGGCTTCGGACAGGACCGCAAGGCCACGAAGATCCACGATCCGATCATGGCCCGCGCCGTCGTCTTCTCCGACGGCACGCAGAAGATCGCGTTCGCCTCCGTCGACATCGTCGGCCTGTTCCTCGAAAACGTGACGAACATCCGCAAGGAACTCCCCGGCTTCCGCTACATCCTCGTCTCCAGCACGCACAACCACGAAGGACCGGACACCCTCGGCCTCTGGGGGCCGAACCAGCTCAGCTCCGGCGTCGACCCGGAGTATATGAAGCGGATCGAATCGGGCGTCGTCGAAGCGATCAAGACCGCCGACAAGAACCTCGCGCCCGCCTCCGCCGCCATCGGCACCGCGAAGGGGCCGGAACTCCTCCGCGACGGTCGCCAGCCGAAGGTCCTGCACGACGACATCGTGACGATCCGATTCAAGAACGCCGCCGGCAAGACGGCCGGCATCCTCGTGCAGTGGAACTGCCACCCCGAAACGCTCGACGACCGGAACACCGAAGTGAGCGCCGACTACGTCGCCGCCACCGTGAAGGCGCTCCGCGACAAGCACGGCTGTCCAATCGCCTACTTCACCGGCACCGTCGGCGGCCTCATGACGTCGTTGGGCGTCCCCGTGAAGAACGCCAAAGGGGAAGAACTGAAAGACGGCACCTTTGAGAAGACCGAAGAATACGGACGGCTCGTCGCTGCGCTCGCGGACCGCGCGCTGGCGAACGCGGTGCCCGCGGACCTCGTGCCGTTCGACGTGCGCGCCAAGCCGGTGCTCGTGCCCGTGGACAACACGGTCTACAAGATCGCCAAGCAGATCGGCAAGTTGAAGCGGCCGATGTACGACTGGACCGGCGATCCGTTCCTCGCGAAGCCGGTCGAGTCGAAGGACGCCGCCGGCGACGTGGCGATCCAGTCCGAGATCGGCCTCATCCGCCTCGGCCAGCTCGACGTGGCCGCGATCCCCGGCGAGATTTACCCCGAACTGGTGCTGGGGAAAATCCAGGACCCCGTCGATCCCGGCGCCGATTTCCCCGACGCCCCGAAGGAGCCGGCCATCTACGACCAGATGACCGGCAAGCACAAGATGCTCATCGGATTGGCGAACGACGAACTCGGCTATTTCATCCCGAAGCGCCAGTGGGACGAGAAGGCCCCGTTCTGCTACGGGCTGAAGAAGTCCCAGTACGGCGAGATCAATTCCGTCGGCCCGCGCACGGCGCCGATCCTCTGCGAAGCATTCAAGGCGCTCGCGGCGCCGAAGTGAGTCGCGCACTCGCTCCGCGAGTGCCCCCGGAAGGCATGTTTCGTAGGTCGGGCCGAGGCTTTGGGAGGCCCGACACCTCTTGTCGATTGCTCTCGTGTCGGGCCTCGAAGACTCGGCCCGACCTACAAATCGGTCCGAGGCACTCGCGGATCGAGTGCCCGACACTTCAAGCCCGGCTCACTCCTCCAGCACGTCGCCGAGCACGTCCTCGCTGACGAAGATCGGCACCTGCGCCGTGACGGCCACCGGGATCGCGTCGCTCGGACGGCAGTCGATCTCCACCAACTCGCCGGCCTGGCGCACCCGCAGCTTCGCGTAATAGGTGTGGTCCTGCAGGTCGTTGATCATCACGTCCTGGAGCTCGCCGCCGAGTTGTTCGATCGACGAGAGAATCAGGTCGTGCGTCAGCGGTCGCGGCGTCTCCTCGCCCCGGATGCGCCGGCCGATGCTAACCACCTCGAAGACGCCGATGACGATCGGGAAGGCGCGCTCGCCGTCCACTTCCTTGAGGATGATCACGTGCTGGTCGTCCACCACGCTGCTGATGATCCGGCGGAGTTCCATTTGCACCGGCACGGCGATCCTCCGTCCGCATTGACGGAACGGTCCGAATGGGCCACACTACGCCATTCTATGGCGACCGAACCGAAGACAATCCTGCTCGTCCGCCGGCCGGGCGCGTCCGTGCCGGACTTCGCCGCCGCCGGCCACGTCGTGGTCGAACGCGACCTCGGCGCCGTGCCGTCGGTCGAGTTCGAACCGCTCGACGCGATCGTCGTGGCCGACGATTCGATCGAGGAAACGCGCCGGTTGCGCGTCGATCTCGGCGAGCATTATCGTCCGATCTTCTGGCTCGCCCCGGCGGACGCGGCGACGGCGTTCGCCGCCGGCGCGGACGCGGTGCTGGTCGAGCCGTTCGCCGAATCGCTCGCGCACCAGTTCGTCGCCGGGACTCGCGTTCGCGCACTCGTCGACGGCCTGCGATCCCGCGCCGCGCAGGTCGAACCGCTCGCCGACATGCTGGCGAAGGGCCGCGCCGCCCGCCTCGCCGACGCCGACCTGGCGCGTACCGCGCTGCGGCTCGGCGACGCCCCGCCGCCGGCGCGATACGGCCCCGTTCGGATCCTCGTGGAACGCGCCGAGGAATCGGAGACGACGATCGCCGACGCGATCGCACGCGGCGCGACGCTCCGCATCGCGGCGGCGACCGTTCCGGGGCGAACGCTCGCGAGCACCCTCACCGCGATGCTGATCCGCCAGCTCGCGCTCGCGGGGCGGGGCGAACCGGGCGAATGCCTGCGGCAGATCAATCGCGTCTTGGCCGAGCGCGCCTCGGAATTCCTGCCGGCGGCGGCCGCCATCGTGGACCTGGACGAAACGTCCGGCGAATTCCGCCTCGCGCAGACGGGGCTGCCGAACGCCGCGTTCGTCCGGCCGGGTTCGGTCGAAACACTCGCGTTCGGCGAAGCGCGGCTCGGCATTTTCGAAAGCGTCTATCCGACGCGCGGCGGCCGGCTGGAATCGGGCGACGCGCTCCGCGTGGGGGAACGGCCGACGCTCTTCGTCGAGGTCCGCCGCGATCACTTGCCGTAGACCGCCTTCGGGTCGAAGACGCGCTCGCCGACGACGCGGAGTTCCTCGCCCGTCAACTCGCGGAAGAAGCAGGACTTGTACCCTTCGTGGCACGCCGCGCCGCCGATCTGATTCACCTTCAGCAGCACGGCGTCGGCGTCGCAATCGATGTGGATCGACCGCACCTCCTGCACGTTCCCGCTCTCCTCGCCCTTGCGCCAGAGCTTGTTCCGGCTGCGGCTGAAGTACACGGCGCGGCGCGTCCGCACCGTCTCCTCGAACGCCTCGCGGTTCATCCACGCGATCATCAGCACCTCGCCGGTGGCCGCGTCCTGCGCGATGGCCGACACCAGACCGCCGGCCTTCTCGAAATTCAACATCCCATCACTCCCGAAGGTGGCGCTGGATGCGCCGGTCCCGCAACAAGGTGATCGTCCAAATGCCGAAGACCCATCCGAGCGGCACGAGCGGATTGCACGGCAGCATCGCGAGGATCACGCCGTAACCGATGTATTCGCGGCGGCCGAGGTTCAGCAATTCCCACCCGGCGTGGGCGAGCACGAACGGCCACGCCAGCGACAGGAAGACGATGACGAACGCCAGGCGGTTCATGCCCCCGCCGCCCCAGCCGGGCAGCACGAGCGTCAGCACGCCGATGAGGGCGATCAGCCCGAGGCCGCCCGTCACCATCAGCCCGATCGCCGGCACGAGCACGCGCTCCCGCGCCTCGCGCTGGGTCCCGAATCGCCGGCGGGCGTCCCGCTCGTCGTTTTCGTAGTCTTCCAGTTCGCGTTCCCAACGCTTCTTTTTCGGCGCCTTCGATCGCGGCGCTTCCGGCTCGTCGTCGGGCGTGAACCGCTCGTGGCACGCGGGGCAAACGGCTTCCCCGGTCTCCGGGACGTCCGGCACGCGCGCACGGCAGGTGGGGCAGCGGAGCATGGCGACTCGTTACCGGTCGAAGTTGTCGTCCGGTCTGGCGGCGGGCCGGCCGAACGCCGCTTTCACATCCTCGTTCGCGAGGACGATCACAGCCCAAATCCCGATCGGCATCGCGCAACAGAAGCATCCGCCGACGGGAATGATCCCGGCGATGGCGCCGAGGAGCGAGAGGCCATAACTCCCGAGCGATCGCATCGCGATGCCACCGAGCAGCATGGCCAGCGACAGAACCGAGCCGAGGATGCAACTGCCGAGGTTCACCGGCGTGTCCAATCGCAGGTCGGCTTCGGATTCCTTGTACCACTTTTCCCATTCCGCCTTCTCCGGGCCGGGCGGCAGGTCGTCGATCATTTCCTTGCTGAAGGTCTGCAGGAACGTCGGATCGGTGATCGACATCACCAAGGCGACGCTTTCGATCGCCAAGCCGAGCGCGCCGAAAACGATCAAAATCAGAGCGGGCGCGGCGACCCGCTTCTTGACTCGCTCCCGGTCCCTTGAACGGCGCGCCGGGCGGTCGTCGTCGTATTCGTCCATGGGTTGCCTTCAATAGGTGAGGACGCTGTACACGTCGTACGGGGCGAGTTTTTCGCGGCCTTGCAGGAATCCGAGTTCGACGAGGAAGGCGCATCCGGCGACGATGCCGCCGGCCTGTTCGATGAGTTGTCCGCCGGCCGCCATCGTGCCGCCGGTCGCGAGCAGATCGTCGACGAGCAGGACGCGCTGGCCGCGCTCCACGCCGTCGATGTGCATGTGCAGTTCGGCCTGGCCGTATTCGAGGTCGTACTTCAGGCTATACGTCCGGTAGGGCAACTTGCCCGGCTTGCGCAGCGGGACGAGCGGCTTGTGGAGCTTGAGCGCCAGCGGCGCCGCGAACAGGAAGCCCCGCGCCTCCGCCGCCGCGATCGCGTCGATCCGCGCGCCGGCGTAGCGGATCGAGAGCAGGTCGATGGCGTGCGCGAACGCCGTCGGGTTCGCCAGCAGCGGCGTGATGTCCTTGAAGAGGATGCCCGGTTTCGGAAAATCGGGGATGTCGCGAATGAACGGATTCAGGTCCATCACGGAAGCCGGGTTCGGGGAACGGGACGGCACGACACTACTTTATAGCGGAGGCGGGATGGCGGAACTAACCCTTCGGCGCGCGACCCCGGCGGACGCGGCCACGATCGCGGAGTTCAACCGCCGACTCGCGTGGGAGAGCGAGCACACGACGCTCGACGCCGCCACGCTGTTCGCGGGCGTGGCGGCCGGCCTCGCCGACCCGCACAAGGGGTTCTACACCGTCGCCGAACGCGACGGCGAGATCGTCGGCCAGACGCTCGTCACCTACGAATGGAGCGACTGGCGCAACGGTTGGTTCTGGTGGATCCAAAGCGTGTACGTCCGCGACGACGCCCGGCGCGGCGGCGTCTTTCGCTCCCTGTACCGCCACATCCACGAACTCGCGACGGCCGACCCGACGGTGATCGGGATTCGGTTGTACGTGGAAGCCGAGAACGAACGGGCGAAGCAGACGTATCGCTCGCTCGGGATGACCGACACGAATTATGGGATGTTGGAGATTTATCCGTTGCCGGGGCGAACGAAAAACACCTCGACCGTTTAGCGGCGAGGCGGGGGGGTGGGGGGGGCGGGCGGGGCCCCACGGCGGCGCGGGGGGCGGCCGCCCCC
>CAYVRB010000027.1:0-31577 GCA_964453375.1 uncultured Alcaligenaceae bacterium | reverse complement strand
CCGCCCCGCTTCCGCCGGCGCTAGATCGGATTCGTCGTCCAGGCGTTCCACCTGCTGCCGCACGCGACGGCGGCGGGCAACGTCGCGCTCCCCCTGATGCTCGACGGCACGCCCCGCCGCGCCGCCGTGCGCGCGGCGCGCGAGTGCCTCGCCCGCGTCGGCCTGGGGCACCGCGCCGACCATTTCCCCGACGAACTCTCCGGCGGAGAGATGCAGCGCGTCGCCGTGGCGCGGGCGCTCGTCGCTAATCCCGACGCCGTGCTGTGCGACGAACCGACCGGCAACCTCGACAGTGCGACCGGGCGGGAAATCCTCGCGATCCTGGCCGCGCTCCCGGAGCCGGGCCGCCGCGCCGTGGTGATGGTGACGCACGACGCGGCCGCCGCCGCCGTCGGCACCCGCCAAATCGCGTTCCGCGACGGCGTCGTCGCCTCGGACACGCCCATCGCGTGAAACGGTGAAAAACGACCCGATGAAATTGCCGAGTCTTCTTCCAATCATTAAGCTATCATTATTCCTCTTCCTATTCTCCCCATGGCCGTACCCCGTCCGGGGAGATGCCGGATTCGTTCTCCATTTTTCCTCGTCGGAGTCACCATGAGTCGCTCGTTCCGTTCCCGATCGGCCTTCACGCTGATCGAACTGCTCGTCGTCATCGCGATCATCGCGATCCTGATCGGCCTGCTGCTGCCCGCCGTCCAGAAGGTGCGCGAGGCCGCCGCCCGCATCAAGTGCTCGAACAACCTCAAGCAACTCGGCCTCGCCGTCCACAACTACGAAAGCGCCTTCCAAGGCCTGCCGCCCGGCGTCGTACAAACCACGTCCACGGCGAACATTCCCGACCTCGTCGAATACGGCACGCTCACCGGCACCACGTGGAGCTACGCCAACCACAGCTTCTTCTCCGTCATGCTGCCGTACATCGAACAGGAGAACACCCTGCGCGCCGCCACCGGCGGGTACAACCTGAAGCAGAATTGGAACAGCACGGCCAATCAACCCGTCACCGCCTTGCGCATCCCGACCCTGGAATGCCCTTCGAACCCGAGCCAGAAGATCGTCAACAACGCCAGTTCGACCACCTTCCTGCCCGCCGTGTCCGACTACTGGCCGATCACCCGGGGCAACAACAACAGCGCGGTCTGGGTCGCGCTCGGCATGGTCTACCCCGACGTGCCGGCGATCAACGGCGTGCTCACCGCGAACGCCCGCACCAAGTTCGCCGCCATCACCGACGGCCTCTCGAACACCTTCATGATCGGCGAATCCACCGCGCGCAACGAAGGATGGGCCGCCGGCCGCATGTACGATAACGGCACGACCACCGCCTGGGGCGTTCGCGGCGCTTGGGGCCAAGGCTCCAACAACATCGTCTGCGCCGGCACCCGCGGGCCGATCACCCTCGGCTCCGCCCCGCCCGGCAAGGTCTCCACCGCCGCGCACCTCACCGGCGCCCTCACCGTCAACGCCTGGAACCAGGGCGAACTCTACGCCTTCCACCCCGGCGTTTGTATGACCGTGATGGGCGACGGTTCGGTAAAAGCCGTGAAGAGCACCATCGACATGACCACGATGCAACGCCTCGCCGCCCGCAGCGACGGCAACCCTGTCAGCGTCGAGAACTGATCGCGAGGAATCGACGCGAAACCGCCCGCCGATTCCGGCGGGCGGTTTCGTTTTCAGGCGAAGCGCACGGCGTAGATCGGCGGGAAGCGCGTGGAGGCCATCGTCCACGAGTCGCCGCCGTTCTCCGTGATCCAGAGCCCGCCGGTCGTCGAGCCGAACGCGAGGCGGTCGCCGCTCGCGTCGATGGCGAGCGCGTGGCGGAACACCAAGTCGTACGCCGGCGCCGTCGGCAAACCGTTCGTGAGCACCTCGAACGTTCGACCGCCGTCGCGCGTGCGGCTCACGACGAGCTGCCCGTCCACCGGGATGCGCGATTCGTCCTTCTTCGCCGGCACGAACCAGGCCGTGTCCGGCCGCGTCGGATGCACTGCCACCGCGAAGCCGAAGCCCGACGGCTTCGCGGCCGTGACGTGCGAGAAGTTCTCCCCGCCGTCGACGCTGCGGAAGATGCCGTTGTGGTGCTGCACCCAGAGCGCGTCCGGCGAACCGGGACACTGCGTCAGCAGGTGCACGTCCTGAATCACCGGGTCGTCCCGGAGTTCCGGCGGCATGTACTCGGCGAAGATCCCCTTCCCGATCAATCGCCAAGTCGCGCCGTCGTCGTCGGTGATCCAGACGCCGCCGCACGACACAGCCAAGCGCCAGGTCGTCTCGCTCCGCGGATCGCGGCAGAGCGAATGGATGCCGGGATGGTCCGCCCCGCCGCCGAACCATTTCTTTCGCTCGGGCGCATCCCAGAGCGGGCGGTTGAGTGCCCAGCTTATTCCGCCGTCGTCCGAACGGAAGAGGCCGCCGGGGAGCGTGCCGGCCCAGAGGCGGCCCGGTTGGTTCGCGCTCCCGGCTTCGAGCGCCCAGATCAGTTTCAGCGTCGCCGGGGTCGGCGGTTTGCCGTCCGCCGTCACCACCTCCTCGCCGGCCGGATACTCCGGCACGGCGCGGTCCTCCCACGTCGCCCCGCCGTCCGGCGAGTACTTCAGCTTCACGCCGAAGTGGCCGAGGTTCAGGGCCGCGTACCAGCCGCCGCGCGGGTCGGGCAGCGCGAGCGTGACGTTCTCGGCCGGGAAGCCGACGAGCCGCGAGGACCAACCGCCCGCGCCGCGCTCGACGGCGAAGAGGCCCTTGCGGGTGGAGACGAGCAAGCGATCGGACACGGTTCAACCTCCGGAGAGCGCTTGGAAGAGGTAGAGTTCGCCCTCGGGCGGGACGGGCCGGTCGAGATTCGCCTTATCCACGGCCTCGTCGGCGAGGTACGCGACGACGTGGTGCCGCAGGGCGCCGGTCTCATCCACGACGTAGCCGCGCAAGGAGGGATGTCGGGCGAAGAGTCCATCGAGCAGCTCGCGGACGGTCGTTCCCGCCGCGGCGATCCGCCGTTCGCCGACGGATTCGCCCGGCGCGGCGGTGAGCCAGCGGGCGAGGGACGGGGCCAGAACGACGGTCGGCACGGCGCGGCTCGCGGCGAATGGTGTACGGATGAGAATATCTCCGGTGATTTGCCCGTTCAATCCGAGTTGCCAACGTTCGCGCGGCCGGGCTCGATCGACCGAAGCACGCTGCGGGAGATCGGCCCCACGAAAAGGGAGGATCGACGCGATTTCCGATTGGAGGCTGCCGAACCGAGATCGTTACGATTTGCCGAAGGGGAAACGTACGGAGTTCTGGCTTGCAAGGATTTACGGTGTAGAATCTTCGAGTAACGTTCGTCGCAGTACTGCCGCCCGGATACCGAAGGCAGCCATGAAACCAATCGATCGATTGAAGCTGCAAAAAGCCGAAGTGGACACCGCCATCTATTCTTCGGGCGAAGCGTCCCGATATCTCCGCTTGCCGAAGAGTACGGTTTACGCCTGGACGACGAAATCGCCGGCGATCGTACGGCCGGCCAATCCGCGATTGAAGTTGTTGTCGTTCTCGAATTTAATCGAACTCCACATCCTCGCTTCGATCCGAACCGTCCACGGCGTCAGCCACCAAGCCGTCAAGCGATCCCTCGATTTCCTCCGCGACCGCATGGGTGTCGAACGGCCCCTGCTGGAAGCGGAGATGATGACCGACGGCAAGAACCTCTTCGTCGAACGGATGGGAAACCTGGTCAATATCTCCAAGAACGGGCAACATCAAATTCGCGAGATGATGGAAGCCCACCTCCGGCGGATCGAGTGGAGTGCCGGGGGTATCGGTACGCGACTCTATCCGTTCACGCGTCCCGGGAGCACCGAGGGGCCACTGGTCGTCGCAATCTCGCCGGGCGTGCGGTCCGGTCGCCCTTGCATCAAGAACACGCGGATCGCGACCGAAATCGTCGCCGGTCGATACTTCGCCGGCGACAGCACGTCCTTCCTCGCGGAAGACTACGGTTGCGATGTCGAAGAAATCGAAGAAGCCATCCGGTACGAAAGCCGAACGGCTGCTTGAAGAAACCACGTTTTACATCGATGATTGCCTCGGGAAAGGCGTCGCCGAGACCCTGCGCGCCAACGGCTGGAAGGTCGAGTGGCACCGCGATCACTTCGACCGGGACGCCGTTCTGGATCTCGAGATCTTCGAGTTCTTGGCCCCGCGCCGATGGGTCATGCTCACGAAAGACAAAGGTTTGAGGAAGAACGCCCACGAAGTGGAAAAGATCGTCGAGTGCAGTTGTCGAGTCATTTCGCTGTCGAACGCGACGATGAACTCCGAACAAATGTCGAATGTCTTTCTGTCCAACGCCCGCGGTATTGGACGTTTTTTGAAGAACTGCCCGGCGCCGTTCGTCGCCTATCTCCAGAAGGATCGAATCGACTTGCTGGAAGCGATGGTCGAACGGATCGCCAAAGCCACGTCGGACAAGACGAAGTCCTGATGGTCCTTCATCGCCGAAATTCATTGGCGGCAAGTTCGGATTTGTGACGAATCAGATTCGACCACGATACTTTCTCGTTTGAGCATGCAACCGGAATCTGGGCAACCTGGGCATCGCGATTTCCGCGAAAGTGGACGAACCGGAGAATCCGATTAAACCTCCCGACCGTTGCAGCCGATACAAGTCGCAGACTCGCCGTCAGGCCGGGGGGAAGGGTCCATGCGTCGTTCGATCAAATCCATCGCGGGGTGCGCGGGCTTGGGATTGGCCCTCGCCGTACTGAGCGGTTGCCAGACCCACGTTGGCGGCATGACGTTGCCGAGCCCGCACTACCTGAAACACCGCCCGCAATACTTCCCGCCCGATCCGGCCTTCCCGCTCCAGCGTGAAGTCGATTCGATGCAGGACCCGGACGGCCAGTTCCGCCGCGGCGGCGCCGCCCCCGCGATCGGCGCGGTGCCGGTTGCCGGCCAGCCGCAACCGGCCGCCGGCAAGTAAAGCCCGATCCACATCGGCTTGACGCCTCCGCGATTCGACGGTACAGGACATCCCATTCCTACCAGGATGGGATTCCCATGCCGCACGGATCGCGGATCGTCGCATTGTCCGCCCTCATCTTCGCCGGGTGCCAGAACACCCCCAAACCGTCGACGCAGCCGCTCCGCGCCACGGTGCAACCGGCCGCGAACGCCCGAACGCCGTCCCGCGCCGACGCCGCCTCGCCCATCGTGAAGAATTCCGATTTCCAATCGTCGACGCCGGCCCCTTCGATTCCGCAGCCGGGCGCGGGGCCGTCCGTGTCCGTGCCGACGATCCCGACGACCGGCTTCCCGATGCCGGCGCCGGTCGAACCCGCGCCGCCCGCCGCCCCGGGGCTGTCCGCCGCGCCGCGGCCGCCCATCGCCGAGAGCGGCCCCGCCGACACCGGCGGCATCGTGATGCCCAATCTCTTCGAGAAGAAGTAGTCCGCGCCGCGCGCGGGTTCCGACTTGTCGCCGGCCCGCCGGGCTGGCACAATGCCCGCATGGAACTTGCGCGCAACCTCAAGATCGAAAGCGTCGCCCGCCTCCAGCCGACGCCGCCCCGGCAAGTCGAAGCGACCACTTCGGTGGCCGATACCATCGAGTTGATGCGCCGCGAGCGCGTCGGTTGCCTGCTCGTCGTCCAAGACTTGAAGCTCATCGGCCTCTTCACCGAACGCGACCTGCTCTCGCGCGTGCTGGCCCCGGGCAAATCGCTCGACCTGCCGATCCGCGACGTGATGACGCCCGACCCCGTGACGGTGGAACCGAAGGACTCGATCCGCACCGCCGTCAAGCGGATGCAGAGCGGCAACTACCGCCACCTGCCCGTGGTGGACGACGCCAACCGCCCCGTCGGCATCCTCTCCGCGAAGCGCGTGGTGCATTACCTCGTCGAACACTTCCCGAACACGATCTACAACCAGCCGCCCGACCCCAAGCAAGTCCCCGATTCGGCCGAAGGCGCGTGAGTTCAAGTGAAATCGTTCGCTTGCCGCGCGGCCTGGTGAAAGCGCGCGATCTCGGCTTCCGTGAACCCCAACCGGTCGAGCATCAGCGTCTCGCGCGGCGCCGCGCCGTCGGCGGGGTAGAAGCGCGCCAGCAATTTTTCGAGGCCGCTCGACGGCCCCGCGCCGTTGTGCGGCACGAACGCCGCATCGACGTACGCCGCCGGGTACGCGGCCTTGCCCTCGGTCAGTTCCGCGTCCGTGCAGGGGATGTCGTATCCGCCGTGCGCCGGCCGCGCCGCCCCGCCGGCCTTCGTCCGCGCCAGCGCGTCCCGCAGGGCTTCCACCTCGACGAGCAGGTCGATCACCACCTGGGCGAGGACCGCCACGCGGTCGGGCAGTTCGCCCATGCCGGACAAGGCCCAAGCGATCTCGCGGGCGGACTTGGAACGAGACATGGGATCGACCTCACGAGCAAATGATGTTTGATGATGTCGTACCAGGTCCTTCCTTCCCCGCCCGGCTTTTGATACGGTGCCCGCCGGGAGGAACCGATGGCCAAGCACAAATCGACGCACCGAAAACTCGTCCCGGCCACGCGCGCCGTCGTCCCGTCCGACTACGCGGCATTCCTCGCCGACCTGAAGGCGCGGGTGCGGTCGGCTCAACTGAAAGCGGCCGTCTCGGTCAACACGGAGCTGATCCGGCTGTATTGGGACATCGGCCGGGCGATCATCGAACGCCAAAGGCGTTACGGTTGGGGGAAGGCGGTGGTGGACCGACTGGCAGGCGACCTGCAGGCTGCCTTTCCCGGCCAAGCCGGGTTCTCGCCCCGGAATGTGTGGCGGATGCGCGCGCTCTTCGTTGCCTATTCGAGCGACTCGCCGGCCGAACCAATTCTGCCACAGCCCGTGGCAGAAATCCCGTGGGGACACAACAGCACCATCCTCGAACGGGTGAAAGACCCGGCGGCCCGGTTATGGTACGCGCGGGCGACGACCGAGTACGGCTGGTCGCGGGCGGTCCTCGACCACCAGATCGACACCGACGCCTACGGCCGCAAGGGTCAAGCTGTCAGCAGAAACCGACGTGATTGCCACACCGTGGTTCCAGCCGCGATCCGCCCGATTCGGCCGCGTCAACGGCTCCGGTTCAGCGTGGACTCCGCGGTCAGGAGGCGGGTAGAATGACATCGTCTACGGAACGTGGAGTTTCCCATGACGGCCGAGAACTTCGAAAACACGCTGACAACGTTCCGCGAACGGGCGCCGTTTCGACCCTTCACCGTCGTCCTGATTAGCGGCAAGCAGTTCGAGGTCGATCACCCGGGCGCGATGGTCCACCGCGACGGCGTGGCGATCTTCGTCGGCCCCGGCGGCATCCCCGTCGTCTTCGACCACGAGGGCGTGGAACAGTTCGTCGGCGATCTCGCGGAGCGCCCGGCGCCGTGAGTCCATCAATAAATCGGCCGATTAAAAAGGTGACAGTCCCCTTTTTGACGTTGGTCCCGGACCCGCCGGCTTGCTAGAAAGACGGTAGCCCGCGACGCCGAGAACCCCGATGAATCCGCTGCAGCACGCCGACCCGGAGATCTTCCACGCCATCCAGGGCGAACGGAACCGCCAGCGCTTCGGCCTCGAGATGATCGCCAGCGAGAATTACGCCAGCCCCGCCGTCCTCGCCGCCCAGGGCACCGTCCTCACCAACAAATACGCCGAAGGCTACCCCGGCAAACGCTACTACGGCGGCTGCGAGTTCGTCGACGAGGCCGAACGCCTCGCCATCGACCGCGCCAAGAAGCTCTTCGGCGCCGCGCACGTCAACGTCCAGCCCCACTCCGGCGCGCAGGCCAACATGGCCGTCTACCTCGCCGCCCTCGCGCCCGGCGACGTGATCCTCGGCCTCGACCTCGCCCACGGCGGGCACCTCACCCACGGCATGAAGCTGAATTTCTCCGGCAAGTACTTCCACGTTGTCAGCTACGGCGTCGCGAAGGACACGCACCGGATCGACTTCGACCACCTCGCGAAGCAGGCGCGCGAACACAAACCCAAAATGATCATCGCCGGCGCAAGCGCCTATTCGCGCACGCTGGACTTCCCTAAGTTCGCCGAGATCGCCAGGGAAGTCGGCGCGCTCCTGATGGTGGACATGGCGCATATCGCCGGCCTCGTCGCCACGAAACTGCACCCGGACCCGGTGCCGCACGCCGACTTCGTCACGACGACGACGCACAAGACGCTTCGCGGCCCGCGCGGCGGCCTCACCATGTGCAAGGCCGAGTGGGCGCCGAAGATCGACTCCGCCGTCTTCCCCGGCATCCAAGGCGGGCCGCTCATGCACGTCATCGCCGCCAAGGCCGTCGCCTTCGGCGAAGCGCTCCGCCCCGCCTTCCGCGAATACTCGCAGCAAGTGATCGACAACGCCCACTGCCTCGCCGAAGAACTGATGCGCCACGACTTCAAGATCGTCTCCGGCGGCACCGACAACCACCTCATGATGATCGACGTCTTCGGCCGCTTCGGCGTCGGCGGCAAGGCCGCCGAAATCGCCCTCGACACCGCCGGCATCACCGTCAACAAGAACATGATCCCCTTCGACCCGCGCAAGCCGATGGACCCCTCCGGCATCCGCATCGGCACCCCGGCGCTCACCACGCGCGGCATGAAGGAGCCGGAGATGCGCCAGATCGCCCGCTGGATCACCGACGTGCTCGCCAAACCCAACGACGACGACCTCCTCTCCCGCGTCCGCGGCAGCGTCCGCGAACTCTGCGAGGAGTTCCCCGTCCCCCACGAGGCCGCCTGACCGTGGGACCGCTGTTCGGGCTGCTCTGCGTCCTCGCCGGCGTGCTGTTCGGCTTGCTGTCCTTCGCCGTCGCCATCTTCCAGGTCGCCTGCAAGCTCTGCGGCCTCGAGCGCCCCGGCACCTTCGCCGCCGCCGGCATCGTCGTCGTCTCCTACGTCGTCTGGGCCATCTTCGAAGCCATCATGATCGCCGTCCTCCAGGAGGTCTACCGCGCCGCCGGCCATCCCCCGTGGGAAGCCCGCATCGTCGGCTTCTTCGTCGGCCTGCCCTGCCACATGGTCGTCACCACGTTCCTGCACATCGTCTTCATGCGCGTGAAGTTCGGGAAGGCGATCGAAGTCTGGTTCGTCCAGCAGTTGATCCTCTTCTCGATCGTGCTGGCGATCGTGGCCCTCGTCGGCGTCGCCTACCTCGCGCGGTAAAGGGACCGCGCTCGGCTCCGCGGACTCCGCCTCGCGGCTAAACTTCCTCCATGACCCGATACTTCGCCACCTGCGCCCGGGGTTTGGAAAAGTTCCTCGCGAACGAGCTGCGCGCCCTCGCCGCCGTGGACGTCGAGCCGGGCCGCGGCGGCGTCCACTTCGCCGGCGACCTCGCGCTCCTCTACCGCGCGAACCTCTGGCTGCGCACCGCCGTGCGCGTCCTTCGGCCGATCCTCGAAGCCGAAGTGCGCAACCCCGACGAACTGTACGACGCCTGCCGGACGTTGAACTGGGCGGAGTTCATGACGCCGGATCAGACGCTGGCGGTCGATAGCAACGTCCGCGATTCCGGCATCACGCACAGCCAGTACGCCGCCCGCCGCGTGAAGGACGCCATCTGCGACCAGTTCCGCGAGCGCGTCGGCCGTCGCCCCAGCGTCGACACCGAGACGCCGATGATCGGCCTGAACCTGCACATCCACGCCGATCGGATGGTGCTCAGCCTCGATGCGTCCTGGCATTCCCTGCACAAGCGCGGCTACCGGCCGATCCAGACCCGCGCGCCCTTGAACGAAGCCCTCGCCGTCGGCTTGCTCACGGCCGCCGGCTGGACCGGCGAGACGCCGCTCGTCGACTGGATGTGCGGCTCCGGCACCTTCTGCATCGAAGGCGCCTGGATCGCCACGAACCGCGCGCCGGGGTCGCTGCGGAAGTGGTTCGGCTTCATGGGCTGGCCGTCGTTCGATCGCGCCCTCTGGTCCGCGATCCGCGACGACGCCCGCGCGCAGGTAAAGCCGCTCGACGTCGCCATTGCCGGCGGCGACGTCCGCCGCGACGCGATCGAATTCGCGAAGACCAACGCCAAGGCCGCCGGGCTGGGGAACGCGATCCCGTGGACCTTGCAAGACTTGAAAGACGCCCGCCCGCCGGAGGGGCCGCCCGGCGTGTTGATCTGCAATCCGCCCTACGGCGAGCGGATCGGCGAGGCCGAGCAACTGGTGGGCCTCTACAAGCTGATGGGCGTCGCGTTCGAGGAGCATTGGCCCGGCTGGCGCTTCCTGATGCTCACGTCCAACAACTGGCTCGCGAAGCAGGTCGGTTTGAAGGTGACGACGACGACGCACTTCTTCAACGGCGGCATCCCGTGCCTGCTGTGGGAGTATCGATTGAAGTGAATCTGTTTCGCCGCGAGGCGGAGTCTTCGGAGCCGAGCGCGGCGCCTGCAACGCGATCATCGATAATAATCCATGTGCCGCGCTCCGCTCCGAAGACTCCGCGTCGCCGCGATACGAGGTGGTTGTGGTTTGCCCGCTCACGGCAGCGGCAGGTCCTTGAAGGCGAATTCGATCTCGCGCGACGCCGCGAGCCACTCGACTAGCACCAACTTCGCCGGTGGGCCGAGCTTCTTCCCCTCCGGCGCGGCGAACTGCACCGTCACGGACGTCGAACCCGGCCCCTGTTGCTGCATCCCGACGCCGGCGTTCGCGTACTTGCGGCCCTCGGCATCGTACACCTCCAACCGTTGCGGGAACGCCGACGACCACGTGTAATCCTCCGGGTTCGGCTGGAGGAGCTTGGCGGCGAGCGCAATCGAATAGCCGCCGTCGCCGGTGTCGCTTACCGCATCGATCGTCACTTCGGTCGTGCGGCTCACGAAGGTCTTCTTGCGAACGCCGGCGAGCTTCTCGATCGTGAGTTCCGGGCGCGTGCCGACGAGCAGCGTGACGGCGACCTTGCCGCGGAGTTCCTTGATCGTCGTGGCGTCCTTGTGGGGCCGGGCGAGGTTCGCGTACAGGTGCAGGTAGTGGCCGCGCTGCTGGCCGCCGCCGTAATAGCTCGAAACGAAGCGGTGCGATTCGTCGGCGACGGGCACGAGGCTGTGGCCGGTGTCGTCGATCGCCTTCGCGAAGGTGGGCGTACCGACGGAGAGCATCGGGTTCTTCGGCTCGGAGAGGATCGCGAGGTTCAGGTTCGTATTGCCGTATTGGGCGAAGGGGGCGCTGCGGCGCGGCAGGCCGGAGAGTTGCCGATTCGTATTCGTGCCGATGTTCGTGGCCACGAAGCGGTACGGGCCGGCGTGGAAGACGTAGGGGTCGTGCGTGTCGTTGTTCTGGAGGCTGATCGGTTGCGAATCGTCGCCGGACATGAGGATGCCGTATCCGGTGGCGTTGGCGATCTCGTCCATCGCCTCCCAGAACGGCACGGCGTTCCAGTTCACCACCATCGCGAGCTTCCCCTCGTCCTCGATTTTCGCGATCGCGTAGCCGGTCTGCTTGGCGATGTGGGCGAGGATCGTCGCGATGGGGTATTTGCCGCGAAGCGTGACGCGCCGGGGCAGGGCGAGTCGGTCGCGGTCGAGTTTGGCCACGAGGACTTCGAGCCGGCGTTCGATTTCGGGGTCGTCGGTGGCGGCGGCGGCGCGGACGAGCGCGGGCCGCGCGAGGTCGCCGAGCGCGGCCAGGTCGCGGTGCGCCGCCTCTCTCGCGCGGAATTTCGCGCCGCCAAGCTGCGCGACAAGCGCCTGGATCGCGCGCTCGTCGGGCGGCGACGGCGTCAGCGTGGCGGTGGCCAGGATCGCCCAGACGGTACAACCGGAACCGAAAAACATCGTGCAGGCCCGGAACGGAAAAATTCCTTCAAGTCCGCCCTTCCAGCGTAAACCGGCGGCGGTGCGGTCACAAGGTTCGAGATGATGGCAATTCGGAAAATCGGACGGGAAATGTTCAAGTGCGACGGTTGGCGAACTTCGTCGGACCGGCTCAACCCATCAGGTAGGCGCGAAGCTGGACGAACAATTCGGAGCACCGGTTCCGCCAGGCGTCGTCGTGCAGGAGTTGCGAGTGCAGGGGGCGGAAGAGCGCGTGGATGGTGAGGCGGTTCGGTTCGCGGTTCGGGTCGGTGCGCTTGAGGTGGAGGGTGATCTCGGCCGGTCCGTCGGATTTCTTGCCGAGGCCGAGCCAGGCGAGCTTGTTGGCGGCGGCGCGGACGCCGAGCTTCTCCATCCGCAGGCGGATGAGATTCGGTTCGTTGGCGACGATGATGCCGCCGGCGTCGCTGGCGAAGCCGCGGACCTTCATGATCGCGATCGCGTGCGGCATCCAGGCGTCCACCTGGAACGGCATGCAGCCGTCGGCGACGACCGGCGTCGCCGCCGCCGCCATCGGCGCCGTTCCCGATGTCGGCGTGCCGGTCTTCGGGATCGTCGTCGGCGCCAGCGACACGAACGGAATCGGCGTCGCGTGGCGCACGTCCGTCTGCGGCAGCGTCGCCACCGGCGAGCCGGTCGCCACCAGCGCGATCGGATCGGAGTCCAGATCGATGACGGCCTGAGCGCCCACCGGTTGGAACTGCCCCGAATCGGACGTCTTGACCCCGCCGCCGTTCGCCGCCTTCGCGAACCCGTCCGCCAGCTCGCGCGCCGATTGCGGCCGCGCCGCCGGATCCTTCGCCAGGCACCACCGGATCACGTCCTCCACCGGCTTCGGCGCGATCCGCGCCAAGCCCAGCTCCGCGAACGTCGGCGGGTCCTCGGTCGCGTGCGCCAGCAGCACGTCCATGCTGGTCGCCCCCTGGAACGGCAGGCGGCCGGTGAGGAGTTCGAAGAGCATGACGCCGACGGAGTAGAGGTCGCCGCGATGGTCCATCATCTCGCCGCGCACCTGCTCCGGGGCGATGTAGCCCGGCGTGCCGACGGCGAAATCGACGGCCGTATCGGTCACTTGCTTGAGCTGCCCGTCGTCGAGCAGCTTCGCCAACCCGAAATCCATCACCTTCACGCGCTCCTTCGGCGTGTCGGGTTCGGAGATCATGATGTTGGCCGGCTTCAAATCCCGGTGGATGATGTTCTGTTCGTGCGCGGCGCCGAGCACGTCGCACAACTGCGTCACGATCCGCGCGACGCGGCCGAACGACAGCCGGCCGTTCTTCTGGAGCAGGCTCTCGAGGTTGATCCCCTTCACGTACTCCATCACGATGCACGAACCGTATTCGTCCGTCACGGAGGCGTCGTAGAGCGTGACGGCGTTCGGGTGCTGGAACCGCGCCATCACCAGCGTCTCGCGCTGGAAGCGCTCGCGGAACTTCGGATCGCTCGCGACGTGGTCGTGCATCACCTTCACGACGACGGTCCGGTTGAGGTCGGACTGGCGCGCGAGGTAGACCTTCCCCATGCCGCCTTCGCCGAGGAGCTTTTGGGTTTCGTAACGGCCGAGGAATGTCCGTCCAATCATGGTGGTTCGTCCGCCGTCTCGGGCCAAGCCTGCGGTCGCAGGAGTCTAGGGCGCGTTTCCCCGCGACGCCAGCGCCGTCGGCGGACTTTCCCGGATCGGCGGGAGATGAACTTTCCGGCGAGGGCGAAGGGGGCTTTCGCTTGCCCCGGAACCGCCGGGCGCGGTATGATCGGGCATCCCGCCGACCGCCCCTTTTCGTCGAATCGGAGCCGCCCGATGTCCGCCCAGTCCCGTGGCTGCGCCGAGGCGCGGCGCACGCTCGCGCCGAGCCGCCGCAGTTTCGTCAAAGCCGGCATGCTCGGCGCCGCCGGGCTTTCGCTCGTGGACCTGTTCCGCGCCGAGGCGAAGGCGAACAGCCTGGCGCGGCCGAAATCGGTCATCATCCTCTGGATGCGCGGCGGGCCGAGCCACATCGACATGTGGGACCCGAAGCCGGACGCCCCGGCCGAATACCGCGGCGAATTCGGCACCGTCGACACCGCCGTGCCCGGCATCCGCCTCGGCGACCTGCTGCCGATGTCCGCCAAGGCGATGAAATCCTGGTCCATCATTCGCAGCCTGAACCACCACGACGCCGGGCACAGCACCGGCGATCAAATCTGCTTCACCGGCTACAACACCGGCCCCGCCCCGGACGAGAACATCCACCCCAGCATCGGCTCGATCGTCTCGAAGCAACTCGGCCATTTGAATCCGCGGCTGCCGAGCTACGTGATGATCCCGCGCAACGTCCCCGGCACCGGGTCGGCGTATCTCGGCGTGGCGCACAAGGCCTTCGAGACGCAAGCCGACCCCGCGAGGGAGGGGCCGTTCAAGCTGCCCAACTTCCAGCTCGCCAGCGGCGTGACGCTCGAACAGGTCGGCTCGCGCAAGGACCTGCTCAAGGATTTCGACACCATCCGCCGCGACGTCGATACGCTCGGCGACGTGGCGGCGATGGATCGCTTCCAACAGCGAGCCTGGGACGTGCTCACGTCCGACACGGCCCGCGACGCCTTCGACCTCGACAAGGAACCGATGAAGGTGCGCGAGCGCTACGGGTTCCTGCCGGCGTTCGATCCGAAGGCGAGCAACCGCTGCGGCGCCCCGGCGTGGAGCCAGCGCATCCTGCTCGCGCGGCGTCTCGTCGAGGCCGGCGTGCGGCTCGTCACCGTCGACCTCCGTTGGTGGGACACGCACGTGAAGGGGTTCGAGTCGTTGAAGCTCGGCTTCCTACCGCGCTGGGACCGCGCCTACACGGCGCTGCTCGAAGACCTGGAGAATCGCGGACTCCTGGATTCGACGATGGTGCTGGCGTGGGGCGAGTTCGGCCGCACGCCGCGCGTGAACAACGATGCCGGCCGGGACCATTACCCGAACGTCTTCAGCGCCGCGCTGGCGGGCGGCGGCATCGTCGGCGGGCGCGCGATCGGTTCCTCGGACGAGAAGGGGGCGTTCCCGAAGGCCAATCCGAAGTCGCCGCAGGACGTGCTGGCGACGGTCTACCGCCACCTCGGCATCGACACGGAGGCGACGTACCAAAACGCGACCGGCCGCCCGATCGCCGTGCTCCCGGACGGAAAGGCGGTGGAGGAGTTGTTTGGATGAACGTGCATTGTCGGCATTTCATTCTGTGCAAGACCGTGTGGTATGATCCCGCTGTACCCGACGATTTCTCCCTCGGGCATGTCATCATCCACTTGCGCGCACCGAGCGGCTTATATCCGGCTCGGTACGAGCGGTTATTCGCCCACTTCCAACTTTATGGCACGCCCGGCGAGTATTCGTATCGAATCCGTCTCGTGAGAATCGACGCGGAGGGATATGATGGTGAAGAGGAGATTCAGCTTGGTCAGGACGGCGAACCGCTCGAATGGCCCGGACGCCGACCGGTCGTCGTGAGCGCGGACGATTTCGTGGATCCATTCGCGGTCTCTTTGAAGGACGTCGATATCTAGGAAGCGGGCGTCTACGAATTCCAACTTTGGATCGACGATTTCGACGAGACGATCGCGCGAGAACGAATCCAGGCGAGGTATTGAGCCGTGAAAACCAAGATGCCGACGCGCTTCGGGGCGTTCCAGATGCTCGAACCGCTCGAACCGAACTACCGTCGTCCCGGCCTCGGCGAGATCATCGATTTGCGGGAATCGATGTCCGCGATCCCCGCGGAACGGGAACGGCGGGATCGTTTGCTGGAATCGCTCGAGGGCACGGCGATCATCGGTAAACTCTGGTCCGATGCGATGGCCGCAAACGGCTCGAATGCGAATTATTCGCAGCGAACGGCCGGGGCGCTCCTCGCCATAGTGATGCAGGGCCTGATCGAACGTGAACGCGATCGTCGCATCGATGCAATTGGCGAAGATCGACGGCGCGATGGAACTGTCGTTCCGACCCTGATTGCGAGATCGAACGAACTCGCAACGGATTCGCGGATCGGGCTTGCCGCGTCCGGATCGCGCCCCGATTGGATGCGAAGCATCGATGCGTTCCAGCGTCATGTTGCGGATCAACTCGCGTGTGTCGTTTCGTCGTCGTAATTCCGTCATCCCGTCCCCGGCCAACGCCGTTCGCCGTTTCCCGTTGCGTAGGATGTCGGTAACACCCCGCGCCGAGGTCGCCCGTGCCGTTCATCGCCACTTGCACGTATTGCCGGGCCTCGAAATTCCGTGTCCCGTATAAGAAGCGCGGCTCGTTCGCCACTTGCCCGAAGTGCGAGCGCGAGTTCCTGCTCGCGCCGGAGTCGGGCGTCGACGTGCCGTTGATGAACTACAAGGAACTCCCCTTCGAGGACGAGGAGGAGATCCTCGACGGCGAGGGATCGTCCGAATTGGTGGAAACTCTGCCGGACCACGAGCCGGTTTCGGAGGAGCCGCCGCCGACGGCGACGCCGAGCATCGATAAGGTGGACGTCGTTGTGGCGGCTCCGCGGCGCGCGCCGACGGACCTGCCGCTGCGCTTCGCGCTCGCGGGGGTCGCCCTGTTCGGCCTCGCGATGCTCGCCACGCTCTTCCCCTACGGCCGGCTCATCGCCGCGCCGATCGCCTTCCTCGGCCTCGCGCTCGCCGCGATGGGCTGGCTCGGCCTCGAAAAATTCGCCTGGCTCGGCGCCGCCGGCACCGCGCTCAACGGCCTCCTGCTCGCCGCCGTGCTCGTCGTCCCGTCCTGGCTCGGCCTCGGAAACTGGCTGCCGGAAGCCGATCCCGAATCGGCTCCCAAGCAGGCGCTCGCCATCTCGAAGGAAAGCGGCGTCCGCCGCCCGGCGGACTGGGTCGACGCCGCCACCGCCGTCTGGCAATACGGCGACGTGCGCATCGCGATCGCCGGCGTGAAGGTCGGCCCCCTCGACCGCGCCGCGAAGACCGCCGAGAAGCGCAAGGACCGCGTGCTGCGGATCGCGCTGACGCTCGAGAACGTCGGCGTGGCCCGGCCGATCCAACTGCTCCCCTGGCACGAGCCGCCGAGCCGCGAGGTCAAGCTCCTCGCCGCGGGCGTGTCGGTGCCGCTGCGACCGGCACCCGTCGAGCCGACCATGATCTATCCGAGCCGGTCGGGCGAAAGCCTGCTCCAATTCGATGCCCCGGACAAACTCGACGATCTCCGCTTGGAACTGTCCGGTTCGGCGTTCGGCGATTCCGAACCGATCCGTTTCCTGATTCCGAAGGCGATGATCGTCGGCCTCCGTTAACCCTCTCATTTTCAAGTCCCGCGTCTTGTTCGGGTCGGGCGTCCGGGGTATTTTTTCCCCACTCCCTCCTCCCGGACCCTCTCCATGAACGCGCTGATCCTCTCGCTGGCGCTGCTCGCGCCGTCCGCCGAACCGAACGCCGGCATCCGCCCCGTCGGTGCGGACGGCAAGCCGCTGAACCTCGACTTCGAGACCGGCACGCTCCAGGATTGGACCGCCGACGGCGACGCCTTCCAGGGCCAGCCGGTGAAGGGCGACACCGTGAAGCCGCGCCGCGGCGACATGAGCAGCAAGCACCAGGGGCAATTCTGGATCGGCGGGTACGAAAAGGTGCAGGACAAGCCGACGGGAACGCTGACGAGTGTTCCCTTCAAGGTTACGCATCCGTGGGCGAGTTTCCTCATCGCCGGCGGGCCGCATCCGAAGGGCACGTTCGTGGAGCTGATCGACGCGGACACGAAGAAGCCGTTCTTCAGCGCCACGAGCGCGGACGAGACCGAGACGCTGCAGCGCGTGGCCGTGGACCTGGCGAAAGTGCAGGGGAAGTCGATCCAGATTCGACTCGTGGACAAGCACACCGGGCACTGGGGCCACTTGAACTTCGACGACTTCCTGTTCCATACAGAACAGCCGAAAGCCCACGGACGATCGTCCGTGGGCTTAACGCAGGACGACTACAAGTACGCCGGCCAGAAGCCGGAGGACGCGGCCCGGAACATGACCGTGCCGCCGGGATTCAGCGTCAGCCTCTTCGCCGGCGAGCCGGACGTTCACCAGCCGATCGCGTTCTGCTTCGACGATCGCGGCCGGCTCTGGGTGGTGGAAGCGTTCGTCTACCCGAAGCGGATCAAGGGCGACGGCCCGATGCTGCCGGAGGCGGACCGCAAGAAGGGGGACAAGATCCTGATCTTCGAGGACACCGACGGCGATGGGAAGTTCGACAAGCGCACCGTCTTCCTCGAAGGCCTAAACCTCGTCAGCGGCATCGAGTACGGCTTCGGCGGCCTCTGGATCGGCGCGGCACCGTACTTCTGCTTCATCCCGATTCTGGAGAACGACAAGCCGGGCGAAGTGAAGGTGCTCCTCGACGGCTGGGGCTACGAGGACACGCACGAGACGCTCAACAGCTTCGTGTGGGGGCCCGACGGCTGGCTCTACGGCTGCCACGGCGTCTTCACCCACTCGAACGTCGGCAAGCCGGACGCGAAGGACAAGGACCGCCAGCGAATCAACGCCGGCATCTGGCGCTACCACCCGACGAAGCACAGCTTCGAGGTCTTCGCCCACGGTACCAGCAACCCGTGGGGCCTCGACTACAACCAGCACGGCGACTTCTTCGCCGAGGCGTGCGTCATCCCGCACCTCTGGCACATCGTGCAGGGCGGCCGCTACCAGCGCCAGGCCGGCTCGCACTTCAACCCCCACACCTACGACGACATCAAGACGATCGCCAAGCACCGCCACTACCTCGGCGCGACGCCCCACGGCGGCAACAACAAATCCGACAGCGCCGGCGGCGGCCACGCCCACAGCGGCCTGCTCTGCTACCAGGGCGGCGCGTGGCCGAAGGAGTACCACGGCAAGCTCTTCATGGGGAACATCCACGGCCACCGCATCAACGTGGACGTCGTGGCCCCCAAGGGCAGCGGCTACGAAGGCGACCGCAACCCCGACTTCCTGCTGACGAACGACCGCACTGCGATCATCGTGGCGATGCGCACCGGGCCGGACGGCAACATCTTCTTCACCGACTGGAGCGACAAGCAGGTCTGCCACCGCAACGAGGTGGAGATCTGGGACCGCACGAACGGCCGCATCTTCAAGGTGAGCCACAAGGACGCGAAGCCGGTGAAGGGATTGGATTTGCAGAAGCTGAGCGACGAGGAACTGGTGAAGCTGCAGGTGAACGATAACGAGTGGATGGTGCGACATGCGCGGCGGGTGCTACAGGAGCGGCGCGCCCAGCCATTCACTGGGGATGCGAAACGGAACGCGGCGGTTCGTGATGCACTGACGGAAATCGTCTCGAATCATTCAGATGCTAACAAACGACTCCATGCCTTGTGGGCACTCGGAGTTTCGCAGGAATTTCCGGGCATTTCGCCCAAACTCGCTCAAACATGTCTGAACGATTCGGATGAACACGTTAGGGCTTGGGCTTTGCAACTCGCGTTAGAAGACTTTGAAACCCTAACCGCGATTCACGGAAAAATCATCGAGGTCGCTCAACGTGACCCTTCTCCCGTCGTGCGGCGGGCAATCGTCTCGGGGTGTCTTCGACGTGGTTTAGGTAGCGATTGGGAAATGCTGCGTGGACTGATTTCGAACAAGGCGGACATCAACGACCACAACCTTTCATTCATGTATTGGTATGCCCTCGAACCACTTTGCAATCGCAACCCACAACTGGCTCTCAGTCTTGCTTCGAAATCGGTTCACGCTCAACATCTTCCCTTCGCCGCCCGTCGCATCGCCTCCATCGGCACGCCGGAGGCGCTCGCGGTGCTCGCCAAGCAACTCGGCGAAACGAAGACCGCGAACCAGCAGCTCGCGATCCTGAACGGACTGTCCCTTGGCCTCAAGGGGCGCAAGGACGCGGCCGCGCCGAAGGAATGGGCGGACGCCTTTGCCAAGCTCGTGAAGAGCGAATCGGCCGAAGTGCGTTCGGCCGCGCTCGCCGTCGGCGTCGCGTTCCGCGATCCGGCCGCCGGCGCGGCGCTCCTTGACATCGTCACGGACGCCAAGGCCGAAGCGACCCTGCGCCAGAACGCCCTCGCGGCGCTTCTGGACGTCGGACATAACCAGCTCGGCGGCGTCCTCAAGACCCTCGTGAAGGACCCGGCGATGCGCACCGCCGCCATCCGCGGAATGGCGCGCGTCGGCGACGACGGCGTGCCCGCCACGCTCGTCGGCGAGTACCCGAACCTGACCGCCGCCGACAAGCGCGAGGTCGTCACCGCCCTCGCCAGTCGCGTCAAGTTCGGCATTGCCCTGCTGTACGCCATCGAACACAAGGCGATCCCGAGCGCCGACGTGCCGGCCGAGACGATCCGCCAGCTCCGCAACCTGAACGACGAGACGCTCAACAAGCGCATCGAAGCGGTCTGGGGCGTCGTCCGCGACACGCCGGCCGACCGCAAGGCGCTCATCACCGAATGGCGCCGCCGCCTCGCGAATCCGCAGCCGGAAGACCTGGCGGCGGGTCGGGCGCACTTCAACAAGGTCTGCGCCCAGTGCCACACCCTCTACGGAGTCGGCGGCAAGGTCGGCCCGGACATCACCGGCTCCAACCGCGCCGACGCGGCCTATCTGTTGGAGAACATGTTCGATCCGTCGGCCGTCATTCCGAAGGAATACGCCGCGACAAAGATCGACCTGCTCGACGGCCGCGTGCTCACTGGCATCGTGAAGGAAGAGACGAAGACGGCGCTCACGATCGTCACCGAGCGCGAGACGCTGACGATTCCGATTGCCGACATCGCGGGCCGCAAGGCGTCGGCCGAGTCGATGATGCCAAACGACTTGACGAAGCAGTTGAAGGATGGCGAGATTCGCAACCTGATCGCCTACCTGCGCCACGCGGGGCAGGTGCCGGCGCTCGCCACGGCCGACACCGCGAAGGATTTCTTCAACGGCAAGGACCTCACCGGCTGGGACGGCGACAAGGCCGTCTGGAGCGTCGAGAACGGCGAGATCGTCGGCAAGACCGAGAAGGGCCTCAAGGCGAACAACTTCCTCAAGGGGCCGTTCGAAGTCACCGACTTCAAGCTGACGCTCAAGGTGAAGCTGACCCCGAACGAGGCGAACAGCGGCATCCAGATCCGCAGCATCAACTGGACCGGCGGCGAGATGAAAGGCCCGCAGTGCGACGTCGGCAAAGGCTGGTGGGGCAAGATCTACGAGGAGTCCGGCCGTGGCCTGCTCGCGAAGGAGGGCGGCGAGAAATTCGTGAAGGTGGGCGAGTGGAACGACTACGCCATCGAGGCGGTCGGTCCGAACATCAAGATCTGGATCAACGGCGAGAAGGTGGCCGACCTGACGGACGAAGTCATGTCGAAGCGCGGCCTGATCGCGTTCCAAGTCCACAGCGGCGGCCCGACGGAGGTGCGGTTCAAGGAGATCAAACTGGAGGTGAAGTAGGTTCGCCTTGGGAGTGCGACGGCTGGACGCCACACTCCCAAGAGGCGATCCCGGCCGAGATTTCTCTCGAATTCGATCGAAATCGCGCCCCGCGATCGCCGTCGCTCGGATAGTCTTCTTTCAAGTCCCGTTCGTTCCCCCTCCCGGAGTCCGCGCGATGCGTTACTCTCTCGGCCCACTCGTCCTGATCGCGGCCTGCGCCGCCCTCGTCGCCGCCCCCGTCCCGAAGGAAAAACCGGCCCTGAAGGACGAGGAAGCGATCCTCGGAACCTGGTCGATCGAGAAAGTCGACATGGGAGGCGAGGGTGGCCCGGGCGGCCCCTCCGCGGAGGAGCTGGCGAAGATGCGCCTCGTCTTCCAGAAGGACGGCAAGATGTCGATCTCCGGCGGACCGCGCGGCGAAGGAAAGAACGGCGAGTACAAACTCGATCCGACCGCCAAAGTGAAAACGATCGACCTGACCGCCGACGGCCGCACGTCCCCCGGCATCTACGAATTGACCGGCGACACGCTCAAGCTCTGCATCGCCGAGGGGAACAACGCCGTGCGCCCCGCCGAGATGAAAGCGAACGGCCCGCGGACCCCGGTCGTGACGCTCAAACGCGTGAAGGACGACGGCAAGGACGAGAAGAAGGAGGAGAAGAAGGAGGAAAAGAAGGAAGAAAAGAAGGAAGAAAAGAAGGAAGAAAAGAAGGAAGAAAAGATAGAGTAGTGCCTCCGCGGTTCCCCATCCGTCGCCCGAACGATGCCCGACATCGTTCGGGCGACTGCAAGTTCTGGATCAAGGGCGAAATGGTGGCCGACACGATTGGCGACACGATGTCACGCTACGGCTCTATCGCGCACCAGACCCACGGAAGTGCGATGCCTGGAGATCCAATTCGAGGGGAAGTCTCCCCGCCCGCACTTGCGGGATAGACTGCGATCCCGCTACACTCCGCCGTTCCCCGTGGAGTGTGGCATGAAGTCCCCGTCCTTGCCGCGGATCGCGGTGCTCGGTGCCGGCCCGATCGGGTTGGAGGCGGCCCTGTACGCGCGGTCGCTCGAATACCCGGTGACGGTCTACGACGCCGGGCAGGCGGCGGAGCAGGTCGGCCGCTGGGGCCACGTGAAGATGTTCACGCCGTTCGGGCAGAACGTCACCACGCTCGGGTTGGAGTGCCTGAAGCGTGACAACCCGCGGCGCGAGCTGCCGGGCGACGCGGACGCGCTCACCGGCCGGGACTGGCGCGAGGCGTACCTCGTGCCGCTCGCCGAGTCGTTCGTGCTCAAGGATTGCCTGCAACTCCAGACGACGGTGCTGACGATCGGCCGCACCGGCTGGCGCAAGACCGACGCGGCGAAGCCGGGCGTCCCGCTGCCGCCGTTCCGGCTGCTCGTGCGCACGGCGCAGGGGCAGGAGCGGTTCGATTCCGCCGATATCGTCCTCGATTGCACCGGCTCGTACGCGCGGCCGAACTGGGCCGGCGACGCCGGCATCCCCGCCGCCGGCGAGATCGCCGCACGGCCCCACCTCTCGTACTGGATCGACGACATCGCCGGCGCCAAGAAGGGGCACTACGCCGGCAAGAGCATCGTCCTGATCGGCGGCGGCTACTCGGCCGCGACGACCATCGCCGCGCTCGCCGCGCTCGCGGAGGAGCACCAGTCGACGTGGGTGTTCTGGCTGACGCACGCCGAGCGCGGCGGCGCGCCGTTGCCGCGCGTGCCGAACGATCCGTGGAAGGACCGCGACCGCCTCGCCGCGAAGGCGAACAACCTCGCCCTCCGCTGCGACGGCAACCTCGAATACCACGCCGCCACGAAGGTGGAGGAACTCGTCTGCCACGGGCCGGACAAGGGCTTCCGCGTCGCGGGCACGGTGGCCGGCAAGCCGATGAGTTGGGAGGTCGATCGCGTGATCGCGAACGTCGGCTACCGCGCGGACCTGACCGTCTGCCAGGAGCTGCGCGTGGCCGAACCGGTCGGGGAGTTCCTGACGGACGAACCGGGATACCACATCCTCGGCATGAAGAGCTACGGCAGGAAATCGCAATTCACCCTGTGCGACGGACACGAACAGATCCGCAAGGTCTTCGCGGCGATCGGCGGGAAGAAGGCGCTCGACTTGTACGCGCGGAAGGCGGCGTAGGAAAAAACCGGGGTCGGCTCCGGGCATCGGTTCGGGCGAACCGACCCGGCGACACAACGGACGACGCGGGACTTCCCTCGTCGTCCGGGGACGGACGGGCACTTCGCCTACCCATCCGTTCGGCAGCCTGGCGACCATCGGTTCTCGGCGGGGGACGCCAACCGAAGGCCCATGGCTTTGCGCCCCCGCCTCTCGACGGGTTTGCCATTTTCGCGGTGCGGAATCGGCGTCGATGCCGCCGGCGTGGCCGCGGAGCCAACCCACGTCACGATCGCGAAATCCGATCGGAACGTTGGTTTCCGGCAGGATAGGACAACTTTGACGGCACGGGAGCGCCAATTTGGGCAATCGGGCGGAATTTTGCCGATTCTCCGGTAGGAATCCCCGCCGGCGCTAAGGCTGGCTGACGACGCGATGCGTTTCCGCATCGAGCAGGACGAAATCCGCCGGCTGTCCGACCTCCAGACGCGGCACTGGCAGCCCCATCAGCTCGCGCGGGCGCACGCTCGCCAGTTCGATCGCCTCGGCCAGGCCGATGCCGGTCATCTCCATGACCGTCCGCATACAGTCGTCCGTGAAGCAGCCCGACCCGGCCAGGTACGGCGTGCCCGGCACCACGATCTTGCCGTTGGGCAGCACGTCGAGGTCCGTGCCCCATTCGCGATAGCGGCCCGGCGGCAGGCCGGCGAGATTCCCCGCGTCGCACGTGATGAGCGCGCGCGGCCCCTTCATGCGAAGGAAACATCGCACGACCGCCGGCGGCAGATGGTGGCCGTCGGTGATGAGGCTGGCGAACAGGTCGTCGTTTGCGAGCTGTTCCCAGAGCACGTTTTCGTGGCGGTTCATCGTGGCGTGGCAGCCGTTGCCGAGGTGCGTGCTCGTCCTCGCGCCGGCCTTGGCGGCGTCGCGGATCTGCGCGCCGGTCGCGGCCGTGTGGCCGATCGCCACGACGACGCCGGCGGCCGCGAGCTTCTCGATGAACGGGATCGCGCCGGCGCGTTCCGGCGCGACCGTCACCATGCGGATGCGTCCGCCGGCGGCGTCCTGCCAGCGTTGGAATTCGTCCCAATCGGGATCGCGGACGTGTTCGCGGGGGTGGGCGCCGCGCGGGCCGTCCTCGCCGGAGAGGTACGGCCCTTCGAGGTGGAAGCCGGGGATGCGCCGCGCGAGCTCGGCGTCGGCGTCCAGCGCCTGGGACAGGACCGTGAAGCCGTGGAGGATCGTCTCGAAGCTGTTCGTGATGAGCGTGGGAAGGAATCCGCCGATGCCGTGCGCGGCGCAGGTGTCGGCGATCATCCGCACGTCGGCGGTCGTCAGGTCCGGCGAGACGAACCCGCGTCCGAGGCAGCCGTTGATTTGGATGTCGAAGAAGGACGGCGCGATCCAGGGTAGCGCCGGATCGTCGATCGCCGGGGCAATGGAAGAAACGCGGCCGTTCGCGACTTCGATCGCGAGCGGCTGGCGAGTCGCATGGTGGCGGGCCAGGAGCGTCATGAAATTCGTTATTCGTCGTCGGTCTGCTGGATCTTGTGGCCCTGCCAGCGGGCGACGACGAGGCCGAGGCCGACGGCCGCCAGCACGCCGCCGGCGCCCAAGGACAGCATGATGAAGTCGCGGCGGTCGAGGTCGTAGAGCGGCCGCATGGGGATGTCCGCCATGCGCGCCTGCAAGACGTCGGCGGGGTCGTTCAGTTGCGCTGGCATGCCGACGAGTTCGACGTCGAAATCGCCGGCGGGTTCGGAGGCGGGGCCGGATTGCGGCAGCGGCGAAGGCTTGGGTGGCGCGGAGGGCTGCTTGAGCGCGGCGGGGGCGGGGTTCGCCTGGGGCTTCGGCGCGTTCGCGCCGGCGAGCGCGGCCGCCAGGCCGGTGCCCATCTTGATTTTGCCCGAGGGCGGACCGGACACGCTCGGGCGCGGCTTCGGCGGCGCCACGGGGGCCGACGCCGCGAAAGTGCCGGTCTTCGCCTTCACGTCCACGGTCGGGCGCGGCAACGGATGCGGGATCGGCGCATCGGGCGTCACGCGGATCGCCGGCGCCGGCTTCGAGCCGTCCATGACGGGTACCGGCAGGTTGCCGTCGTCGCTGTTGAGGAATTCCTGGAAGCCGGGCAACAGCGTCGTCGTCATCACGTCGGCGGCGTCGCTCGGCAGGTAGGGCTGCAGCGCGAAGGACGCTTCGGCGGGCGTCTGGTAGCGCGCCGCCGGGTCCTTCGCCACCATCCGGTTCACGATCGCCTGCAACCCCGGCGGCACCGCGACGCCGAGCGATTGGAACGTCGGCACCGGCTCCGTCGCGTGCTTCACCATCGTCGCCATCACGTTCTTTTCCTGGAACGGCGGGCGGCCGGCGAGCAGCGCGAAGAGGACGCAGCCGAGGCTGTAGATGTCGGAGCGCACGTCGGACAGGCGGGCGTCGCGCGCCTGTTCCGGCGCGAGGTAGTCGGGCGTGCCGACGAGCGAACCCTCGGCGGTGAGCATGAGGTCCTGGGTGGCGGTATTGTCGTCGTCGAAGAGTTCGCGACCGAGGCCGATGTCGAGGATCTTCAGCGTCGCCAGCAGGGTGGTCTCGGCCTTCGCGGCCGCCGCGGGCACGAGCATGAGGTTCGCCGGCTTCAGGTCGCGGTGGACCATGCGCTTGTCGTGCAGGTGCTGCAGTCCGTCGAGCGCCTGCGCGAGGAGGCGGGCGGCTTCGGAAGAGGGGAGCTTCCTGCGGCGGGCGATCAGTTCGTCGACGGTTTCACCTTCGAGGTACTCCATGGCGATGTAATGGACGCCGGGGGTGCCGTTGTCGGCGCGCGTGGTGGCGAGCTGGTAGGCGCGAACGATGTTGGGGTGGTTCAGTTGGGTGAGGAGTCGCGCCTCGCGCTGAAAGCGGGCGAGCAGGTGGCTGTTCTTCGATTTGGAGGAGGCGAGGACCTTGAGGGCGACGACTTGGCCGGTGGAGTGGACGGCCTTGTAGACGCCGGCCATCTGGCCCTTGCCGATGCGGTCGAGGATGACGTAGCCGTCGACGAAGTAGCCGTCGGCGTGGCCGCGCTGCACCAACGCGGCCGGGTATTCGGTCAGGAGCCGGCGGGAGACGAGGTATTTGCGGAAGCCGTCGACTTCGGCGTCGGTCGCGCGGGATTCGCTGCGCCAGCGGTCCGCGAGGTTGGTCACTTCGTGCGACGGCAGCAGCCGGCTCCGGGCGAGGACGCCACAATAGTCGGAGACGGTCGTCGTCGGGTTGGCCATCGGGCGAGGCTCCACGAGTCGGCGCGGGCGGGCGCGTCAGCGGGCGGCGCGCACGGCCTCGATCACGTCCGGCCGGTCGCGGTACAGTTCTTCGACAGCATTCAGCATAGCGTCCGCGTCGGCGTTGTGCCCGGTTTCCCGCAACTTTCGCGCCCGGGCGATCGCCTCCGCCGGCACGTTCGCGTTCGGCCGCGCCGGCGCCTGGTTCCCCAGTTCATCCAGCCCGCGCCGCGCGAGGTCCACCCAGCGCCGATCCGCCTCGGCCCCGGCGAAGATCCGCGTCAGGCTCTCCCACGTCCGCCGCGCCTCGCCGACGTCGGCCACCTGCACGAGCTTCAGCCCGCGGTGGTACAGCCGCTCGGCCTCGGACGAATATTTCGCCTTCCCGAACAGGGCAAAGGTCTTGGCCAGCTCCTTGCGTTCGAGCAGGAACTGCTTGGCCTCGCGCACGTCGTCCGAGCGCCAGTCGGGGTGCCAGCGCGCGAGATCGTCCAGGTCGTCGCGGGCGGCGTCCCAGTCGTCCGGTTCGTCGGAGGCCATCTTGGGCGCGAGCGCGGCCCAAAGCGCCTCGGGCGCCGGGCGCGGGCGGAAGAACGCGAACAGGATCGCGCCGACCACCGCCAGGAACAGCGTGCCGAAGAGCAGCGCCTGCCGGCGCGTCGCGCGGCGTTCGACCGGGTCCGGGGCCTCGGCGGCGACCGCCCCCAGCGGCGCGTGCAGCCCCGTCGGATCCTCCGTACTGGGTGGCAACAGCACGCGCGTCCCTTTCCGTTCCAGCTTGCCGCGGATCTGGTCCAGTTCGTCCAGGAGCGCGGCCGCGCTCGCCGGGCGGCGGTTCGGGTCCTTCGCCAGCAGCGCGCAGACGAAGTCGTCCAGTTCGTGCGGCAGCTTCGACACGAAGTTCGCGGGCCGGTCCGGCAGCGTGTAGCAATGCTTGTGCATCAGTTCGGCGGCGCTGGCGGCGACGAACGGTGCCCGGCCGGTGAGCACGGTGTACAGCACGCCGCCGAGGGCGTAGAGGTCGCTGCGGCGCGTCAGCGGCTTGCCCGTGAAGTGTTCCGGCGCGAGGTAGCCGGCCGTGCCCATCGGTTCGGCCGGCAGCGTCAGCGGCGCGCGGTTCAGCACCTTCGCGATGCCGAAGTCGGTCACCTTCAGCGAACCGTCGGCGAGCAGGATCAGGTTCGACGGTTTCAGTTCGCGGTGGAGGAGGCTGCGGTGGTGCGCGTGCTTGAGCGCCCGCGCGGCCTGCACGGCGATGCGGAAGAACTGCTCCGGCCAGGGCAGCCCCGCGCCGGCCTGCGCGAGGAGCTTCGCCAGGTCGACGCCGTCGACGAACTCGGCGGCGCAGTACGGCAGCCCGGCGTGGACGCCGCTATCGTGGAAGCGCGCGATGTTCGGGTGCGTGAGCCGGCGCAGCGCGAGCATCTCGGCCGGGAAGCGCGCCTGGAACGCCGGATCGGCGCAGAGCGGGTGCGAGAACACCTTCACGGCCGCCTCGGCGGGATCGGAGTCGGATTTCGGCTCCGCGTGCGCGGCGCGGTAGACGGTGCCGAGGCTTCCCGTGCCCAGCTCGTGCGTGAGAACCCAGTTGCCGATCCGCGTGCCGATCATGCCGAAGCGCTCGAAACCGAGAACGGTTCCGAAGTTTTATCGCGCGGCGCGGTCGATGCCGAGGATTGATACGGTCCCCAGGATTGGTGTGCCGGTGTGCCATGACCACGGCGTGGCGAGAATATGGTACTCGGCCGTTGATTCCCGTGGAGCGACTCCCGTGTTGGACGGGCCGAGTCTTCGGGACGCGATTCGATTCTCCGGTTCGCTCAATCCTCGCCACGCGCGGATGGCCACAAAGAGGCGCGAAAAGACACAAAAAGGGCGGTTGTCCTCTGGTTCCTTTTCGTGGCTTTTCGTGCCTTTTGGTGGCCAATTCGGCTTGGGATCGCACGGTCCGCAGGATGTGTTGGCCGGTGTGCCGTGCCCTCGGCGTTGCGAGGGCACGGCCTCCGGTCGTTCATTGCCGGGAATCGTATGAATGGTTCGATGCGATCCCGATCTCGCGTTTCCACTCGCGAGTCTCGTCCCGTCAGCGGCGCGGCACGGTCCATCGGCGCGTCGTACTTTGAGTCGGCGGCGGCGTCTTCCCCTCCTGCGACTCGACCTTGCGGCTCGTCGTCATTTGAATCTCGACCGGCGTATCGCCCGACAACGCCGATTGCACGACCGCCTTCGGAATGGCGTCGAACATCAGGTTCACCGTGAACTCCGCGATGGTCTGGCCCATCGTCGCGCCGAGCTTGCGGAGCGGACCGCGGACCTGCGGCTGCGAGATCACGATCGGCTTCGTCGGCACGACGACCGTGCTTTTCCGAATCGGCGGCGAGACTGGGGCCTTCGCGACCGGCGTTCCCCATTCCTCGCCGTTGAGCGGACGATACTGCTTCGACTGGTAGCACCAGCCGCCGATCTGCTGGCCGTCGCGGTACAGGTAGACGCGGTCGGGATCGGTGTCGTTCGTCCGCCAGGAGTAGACCGGTTCGCCGGCGACGGTGGAAGAGGACAACGCGAGCAGTAGCAGCAGCGATCGCATTGGGGTTCCTCCGAGTCAGGCCAGGATTTCCTGGAGGGCGTTGGCCAGTGTATCGATCTCGGCGGAGGTGCTGAAGGGGCCGGGGCTGACGCGGACGAGGCCGTCGGGGAAGCTGCCGACGGCGCGGTGGATGTACGGGGCGCAGTGCAGGCCGGGGCGGATGGCGATGTCGAAGGCGGTGTCGAGGATGCCGCCGATCTCGGGGGCCGGCAGCATCTCGCTGAAGAAGCTGAGCGTGCCGACGCGGCGGGCCGGATCGCGGTGGCCGACGAAGGTGAACGGCGCGCCTTCAAGCTGGTGGAACAACCGGTCGCAGAGTTCGACTTCGTGCGTCCGCAGTTTCTCCGGCGTCTCCTTCTCGACGAAATCGAGGCCGGCGATCATGCCGACGATGCCGAGGACGTTCGGCGTGCCGCCTTCGAGCCAGTAGGGGAACTCCTTCGGCTGCGTCGACGTGGAGGAATCGCCGCCGGTGCCGCCCTCGCGCCAGGGTTTGATGGTCACGCCGGGGGCGACGTAGAGCGCGCCGGTGCCGGTCGGCCCGAAGAGGCACTTGTGGCCGGGGAACGCGAGCAGGTCGATGTGCATCGCCTGCACGTCGATCGGCACCGCGCCGATCGTCTGCGCCGCGTCGACGAGGAAGAGGGCGCCGCGTTCCTTGCAGATGCGGCCGATCTCGGCGACCGGCTGCACGGTGCCGAGGACGTTCGAGGCGTGCGTGGCCGCGACCATCTTCGTCTTCGGCGTGATCGCCTTCGCGATGGCGTCCGGGTCGACGGTGCCGCCGCCGTCGGAGGGGATGCGCGTCAGTTCGATGAAGCCGGCCTCGGCCATCGTCACGAGCGGCCGCGAGACGCTGTTGTGTTCGAGGTCGGTGGTGACGACGTGGTCGCCGCGCTCGAGGATGCCCTTGAAGGCCATGTTCAATGCGTCGGTGCAGTTGAGCGCGAAGGCGAACCGCTCGGGGCCTTTGCCGTTCAGGAAGCGATTGAGCCGATGCCGCGCGTCGTCGAGGGCGTGTTCGGACGCGAGCGCCATCTTGTGCCCGGCCCGGCCGGGGTTGGCGAGCGACGTGCGGGCGAAGGCGTCCATCGCCGTGTAGACCGTCTCCGGCTTCGGGAAGCTCGTCGCGGCGTTGTCGAGGTAGATCACGGGAGAATCTCGGAGACGGGAATCGAGCCGACGGTCTTCTTGCCGATGACGACGGGGACGGATTGGCCTTGTTGATAAACATCGATCACGCGGTATCCGGGGCTCTTGCCGTTGCGGGGCTGCGTGTGGACTTCGACGACGCGATCCTTGAGGTTCACGATCCAGTAAACGGGAATCTTGTTGCGACCGTAGAGCCGAGCTTTGAATCCGCGATCCTGAGCGAGGGACGATTCGGAGACTTCGATGACGAGGATCAGTTCGGCTGCATCAGGTCGGTTCTCGTCGAACCGTTCCTCCGGCCCGGCCACGACCGCCACGTCGGGGTCGGGCATGCTGAAATCCAGTTCGACCGTGGATTGAATCCGCACGAGGAATTCGTCGCCGAGTAGTTTCATCAGGCGGCGTTGAAGGCGGAGGATCGAGCTGTCGTGGGGGGCGTTCTTGGGCATTTTTTCCACGATCCAGCCGTCGAGGAGTTCGAGCGGTTTCCCGTCGATGGTGCCGTCGCGGATCATCTGGTCGTATTCCGCGACCGTGAACCGATGCAATCGGAAATCGGCGGGCGGAATCGGCGGTTGCAGTACGGCGGGCATCATGTATGGCTCGAGGGATCGCGACGGACGCAGTTCAATCTTACCCGATGGAGATGCGAATCAATACCCGATGTACTTCGCGTACAGCGTCTTGGCGCGGTCGCAGTCGTCGGTGCCCTTGATGATCGCGCGGCCGTCGGGGAAGACCGTGAACTCGTAGCCCTCGCCGGCGTCGGTGATGGTGAACTTCAGCAGGAACTTGTTCGCCGTCACGGGGCCGCTCGCCTTCAACTGGCTGGCGAGCTGGGCGAAGTCGAGTTTGGTGCCGGCGCGCTGCGTCACCTGCACGGCGTTGCGGCCGCAGAGGGAAGTCGTCTGCGTGCCCTGCTCGCCTTCGAGCCAGTCGAACCGCTTCAGGGCGCAGCACGGGCACTTCCCCTTGCGCCCGGCGAGCGGAGCGATCTTCACGCGCTTGGACGTGTTCTCCCACAGATTGATCATGAAGAGTTCGCGGTTGATCGTTTCGGGTTTGCCCGCGAGGATCTTTAGGGCCTCGGCCGCCTGCAGGTTCGCGATGACGCCGACGGCGGGGCCGAGGACGCCGGCGGTCTCGCAGGTGCCGACCTCGCCGGGGCCGGGGCTGGCCTCGAAGACGCAGCGCAAGCACGGCGTCTGGCCGGGGACGATCGTCATCGTCATCCCTTCGGTGCCGACCGCGCCGCCGTAGACCCACGGC
>CAYVRB010000026.1:0-32447 GCA_964453375.1 uncultured Alcaligenaceae bacterium | reverse complement strand
CCCTCCCCACGCGGGGGCGCCACGGTGTACCCCCCCCACCCGCCCGGGCCCCGGGCGGCGCGCGCCCCCGACTCTTGAGCGTTGGTGGTCGAACTTGGGGGGGAACGCGAATGACCTACTTCGTTCCGTGCGAATGCGGGCATGGGGTGGAAGTCACGGCAGCGAGCGCCGGATCCGCCGTGACTTGTCTTTGCGGTCGTTCGGTGACAATCCCCGCGCTGAGTACGCTCCGGAAACGGCTTGAGGAGGAAGAAGAACGTTCCCCACCTTCTCCTCCTGAAACTCCCATTCGTCGTTGGCTCTGTCCAAAGTGCATGTCGGAGAATGTCGAAAAACAATCGTCGGGACAGATTAGTCCGTTTCCGGGATATCTGTGCCTTGAATGCGGATTGAAAATGCGAGGATTCGGGACATTCCCGATTTATTATGCCGTCATCATCATTGGGTTATTGATATTCGCTGGAATCACATATCAAGCGCTGTCTGAGGAAGGTATCGGAAACAATCCCGTTCGGATACTATGGTTCGCTGGCATCGCTCTCGTGGGCGCGGGTTATTCATTGCTCCAGCTCGCCCGACCGGTTCCGTTGCGATTGACGATCGACGATGCGGCATCGTTGGACCAAGATCCAAATTGAACGCACCCGACTGAGCGCCAGTCGGCATCCGCTCGAACAATTCCCCCCGAACCTCCCCCCGCCCGTCGCCGTCCCTTCCGCCATTCGTCCTGTACCCGCGACTGGCGGTCCCGCCAGCACGACGATGGCACCCTTGCAGGAATTCACCGCCGATCACCGCTACCTCATCGCGGCGGCCGCCCAGGCGGGCGGCTTCCGCGATCCGGTCGCGTTCGACGCCGACGAGTACGAAACGGGCATGCTCAAGGCGTCCCGCGCGGCCGCTTCGCGCCGATCGACGGCGTCTTCATCCGCGACTGGGACCCGGACTTCCGCCGAATCTGGCCCGGCATGATGATCGGCCTGCGGCTCTACCACCTCGACCGCCTCGCGTTCGTGCGCGTCTACGCCGCGAACCGCCGCTGCACCGGCTACAACTTCCTCGTCTGCGAACGCGCCGACTACACGGCCCTCTACCGCCAAGCCCGCATCCTCCACAAGCAGACCGCGCCGCCGAATCCGCCCCCGGTCCTGACGGCGGAGATCGAAGGCAAGCTCTGGCAGAACACCATCGGTTACCTCGATCCGAAGAACCTCGACCGCATCCAACGCCTCGGCGGCCGTGCCCGGCGCGGCCTGCTCCTCTCCGGCCCGCCCGGCAACGGCAAGACCTCCGCCTGCCGCTGGATCCACCAGGAATGCGTCCGCCGCAACTGGGACCACAAGCTCATCACCGTCGACGACTACAACGCCGCCCGCCGCGACGACGATCCCGGCGAGGCCGTCCGCCGGCTCTTCAAGGTCTCGAAGCAGGGCGTCATCTTCTTCGACGACATGGACCTCGCCCTGCGCGACCGCGACACCGTGAAGGAGACCGACGACCAATCGGTCTTCCTCACCGCCCTCGACGGCGTCAGCGGCAACGAGGCCGTCGTCTACGTCTTCACCACGAACTGCGACATCCGGCTGATCGACCCCGCCTTCCGCCGCCCCGGCCGCATCGACCTGACGCTCCACTTCGCCAAGCCGACCGCCGACCTGCGCCGCCGCCTGGTCGAACGCTGGGACGCCGAGATTCGCGCGGCGATCCCGGTCGAGCGGATGGTGGAGGACTCGGACGGGTTCAGCTTCGCCGAACTGGACGAACTTCGGAACCTCTTGATCGTGGACTATCTCGAATCGGGCCGATGGGACTGGCCCGTCGCGATGCGCACCTATCGGGAGAACCGCGCGGAGCTGGCGTCGGGCGGCAAGAATCGCCATGTCGGCTTCGGCCGCGTCGTCGCCAACGGCCACGCGGGAATGTGATCGCACGGGTGCGAATCACCATCGTCGGTGGTACATATCTTCGGTCGCAACGTTGTTCGACGCCAACGGCGTCGTTCTTCCAGCCTGGGGTCGTGCGAGGCTCGGCGAGCGACACCCCGGGAGTTCGATTCGAAAAGTCATCGACACCAAAGGTGTCGTTCACGGCGACGATGGTCCGAGCGACACTTTCAGTGTCGAAAGGCACGGACATGGGACCCAGGGTGTCGGGCGAAGCGCCCTCAACCCTGGGCTGGGGGAACGACGCCGTTGGCGTCGAAATCCAAAACTGCGGACAATCCAACCACCGAAGTTCTTGATGATCTCCCCGACCGCAAGCATCGTCCCCTTAAATCGGACATTATTGACCGATTTTGGGTATAATGCGAGTGGCGGACACGCGGTCCGCCGTCTCGATTCCCCACGAACGGAAGGTGTGCCATGTCGCGAAAGCTCCCCTACGTCCTGATCGCCGCGGGCGTCGCGGCGGCGGCCGGCCTCAGCTTCGGATCGAAGCTCGACAAGGAGAAGGAAAAGGAAAAGGAGAAAGCCGACAAGGTCGAGCGCAAGGACGTGCCCCAGAAGTTCAAGTTCGTCACCAAGCAGGAGCTGATGGCCGCCAAGCTCAAGGGTTCGCAAGCGATCCTCGAACACATCGCGCTCAACGATTTCCCGAAGCTCGAAGCGACGGCGGAGGACCTCGCGCAGATCGCCAAGACCGTCGCATTCCTGAACTCGTACAAGGGGAAGGAATACGAGTTCCACATCACGACGTTCCGTCGCGCCGCCGAAACGCTCGGCGCGAAGGCGAAGGAGCGGAACATGGACGGCGTCGTGGTCGCGTTCAACGACATGACGCTGTCGTGCCTGAAGTGCCACGGCGGCATCCGCGACAAGAAGTTCGAGACGCGGCTGCCGTTGGCCGGCCCGGACCGCGTCGCGGTCGAGTGAACAAACGATTCATTCCGCCGCGTCGTGGCGACGGAACGGGTACGGTCGGATTTGCTCGGTGCAGAGGTAGACGCGCACGGCCTGCATCGGGCGGCCGCCGCGCGTCATGGGGAAAGTCGCTAACAATTCGATCTTGCGGAAGAACGGGGCGAACTGCGCCGCCGGGTCCGCGCCGTCCTTCTTCTCGATGAAGAGTCCGTCCCAGCCGATCCATTGCTCCGGCCGGCTCCAGTGGGCGAAGCCACGCGCGTCGTCGGAGCGATAGCAGAGGACGGGCACGTGGCCGGCCGACTCGAACGCGAGGTGGCCGGAGGCGTGCCAGTCGTCGGTGAACAGGAACGTGTTCGGGCGATCCAGAAGGCCGCGGGCGCGGAGTTCCTTTCCGACCGATTCCCAGCCGCTGAAGTCCCGCGCCGGCCCGCGCGGCGTCGCCGGGAACCAACCCGAGCGCACGTAGAGCAGGATCGCGAGCAGGAGGCCCGCCGCCGCGAGCGAGACGAGGATCGCGACGCGGCGCGTTCGCTCCGGCCGGGCGCGGGACGCATCCGCCCAAGCGCGGCCGACGAGCGGGAAGAGCGGCAGGAAGCCGATCCAGCCCCAGTGCGCCATCGCACCGCGGGTTCCGGCGATGGCGAGGAAGAAGGCGATCGGCACCGTCGCCTGCGCGATCAGGTGCCGCTCGGCGTCCGTGGCGGTCCGCCACGAACGCAGGCCGCGCACGAGCGCGGCGGCGAGCGCGAGCCACATCCACGGGAACCAGACGACCATCTGCTCGCCGACGTACTGCGCGAGCTTGTCGGGCCGGACGCCGAGGCCGACGGCGCGGCCGCCCTGGTACGCGAAGGAGGCCCAGCCGTTCCCGGCGTTCCAGATGAGCGCCGGCAGGAAGCCGAGCAGGCCGATCGCGACGGCGAGGTACGGCCCCGGCGAGCGCAGGTGCCGGCGCGCGGTCGGCGTGGTCAGCGCGAACGCGACCGCGCCGGCCGGCAGGAAGACCGCGTGGTATTTGCTGGCGAGCGCGCAGCCCCAGCAGGCGCCGACGACGAGCCACGGCCGCAGGCGCGGCGGCCCGGCGAACGCCTCGGCGAGCGCCCAGAGCGTCGCGAAGGCGAAGAACGTCAGCGGTCCGTCGGGCAGGGCGAAGGAGCCGGCCTTCACGGCGAAGAAGCCGGTGACGTTGAGCGCGAGCGCGGCGAAGAAGCCGGCGCGGGCGTCCGCGAAGAGCCGGGCCGTGAACAGCGCGAGCAGGACGGTCGACGCGGCGCCGAGGAGGACGAACCCGAAGCGCAGCGCGAGCGGGGAGACCGTGCCGAAGAGCGCGAGGCCGAACCGCTCCACCAGCATCGTGGCCGGCGGGTGGTCGAACTGGCTCCAGGCGGGATGGACGGTGTAGAGGAAGTTGTAGGCTTCGTCGTTGCTGGCTTCGAGCCAGGCGGCCCAGACGAAGCGGACGGCGGTGGCGACGACGACGAGGGCGAAGAGCGCGGAGCGCGAACCGAGGTCGGGCCAGCGCACGCGCGGCCGGGCGATCGTGGGCTTCAGGACGACCACCAGCATGGCCCGCTCTCCCGGCATCCGATGGTCATCGGCGATTTCCGGGGGCGGACTGCGGCGAAATCGGCCAGATTCGCGAAGGACGACGAGCCGAATCAGATCGTGACCGATGAGAAGCCGCCGTCGACGACGAGGTTCTGACCGGTGACGAAGGAGGCGGCCTTCGGCGAGGCGAGCCAGACGGTGACGCCGGCGAGTTCGTGCGCCTGGCCGAAGCGGCCCATCGGCGTGTGGCCGATGATGGATTGGCCGCGCTCGGTGTAGGTGCCGTCCTCCTTCATCAGCATCCGGCGGTTCTGCTCGGCGGGGAAGAAGCCGGGGGTGATGGCGTTCACGCGCACGCCTTTCGTCGCCCATTCGCGCGCCAGCCATTGCGTGAGGTTCAGCACGGCGGCCTTGGACGCCGAGTAGGCCACCACGCGCGATAGCGGCAGGATCGACGCGATCGACGCGATGTTGATGATGCTCCCCTTGCCCGCCTTCACCATCGTCTCGCCGAAGACCTGGCAGGGCAGCAGCGTGCCGCCGACGAGGTTGAGGTCGAAGACGGCGGCCCAGCCGTCGAGCGGGAGCTGGCAGAAGTCGCCGCCGGGCGGGATGGTGGCTTCGGGCTTGTTGCCGCCGGCGCCGTTGACGAGCACGGTGACGGCGCCCCACTTCGCGAGGATGGCGTCGCGGGCCGCCGCGATGGAATCCTTGCTCATGGCGTCGGCGGACACGAACATGGCGGTGCCGCCGGCGGCCTCGATGCGCGCGACGGCGTCGCGGCCGCGCTCGGCGCTGCGGCCGATCACGGCGACCTTCGCGCCGGCGGCGGCGAGCGCGTCCGCCATCGCGCCGCCGATCACGCCCGTGCCGCCGAACACGGCCGCCACTTCGCCGGCGAGGTTGAACAGGTCGAAAGCCATCGGAAATGATCCTGTCGTGGTGGTTCCCGCGGCCGATCCGCGTTCCGGTATGTTAATCCGGCGGGAAGCCGATTCCAGATCCGAGGATCGAGGGGAAGCGACATGATCGATCGCATCGCCGACGGCCGGACCGATCTCGTGTTCGACTGGCTCGCGGGCGGCGGCTCGACCCGGGCCGCGAACGAGCACGGCACGACGCTGATCCAGTGGTGCGCCCACCACGGCGACGTCAGCGCGATCCGGCACCTACTGAACCACGGCGTGAAACTCGACGACCTTGGGCCGAACTTCGACCTGAACGGCGCGGCGTTCCACGGTCACTGGCCGCTCTGCCAGTTCCTGCTCGAACGGGGCGCCGACCCGAACCGGCCGCTGCCCGACACCGGCGAGACGCCCCTGCATGCGGCGCTCTGCAAGACGGAGCGCCGGTTCAACGCCGTCGTGCGCGTGCTGCTCGACGGCGGGGCGAATCCGAACGCGGCGACGACGCCGGGGATCGCGACCGACGCGTTCATGCGGGACATCCGCACGCGCGGCGAGACGCCGCTGCATCGGGCAGCCGCGTTCGCGGACGCCGAGGCGATTCGGATGTTGCTGGACGCCGGGGCGACCGTGGACGCGCGGGACGCGCACGGGGACTCGCCGCTGACGTGGGCCAGTTGGCACCTGCGCCCGCGCGAGATCCTGCGGCTGTTGACGTTCGGTCCGCACCGGGCCTGAACCGGAACAAAAAAGCCCCGCGACGATCGTCGCGGGGCTTCTTCGTTTCGACTGCGAACTCAGTGCGTGCCGCCGACGAAGACGCCGCCGAGGAAGCTCGGATCGAAGGCCTGGATGCGGTAGATGTCTTGCAGGTTCGCGAAGTCGATGACGCGGACGAGGGGGTTCTCGCCGGGTCCGGCCGAGACGATGTAGTCGAGTCGGCCGTCGTTGTTGCCGTCGATGGAATCGACGCGGACGCCGCCGCGGAAGCCGGGGTCGAACGCGAAGAACGACTGGGTGGCGATCGGGTTGGGGGCGGCGAGGGCGGCCTGGGTGAAGGCCTTGACGACGGGTCCGCCGCCGACGCCGGTGCCGGTGAGGACTTCGGCCTTGCCGTCGCCGGTGAGGTCGCCGACGGAGGCGAAGACGCCGCCGCGGAAGCTGGACTCGTAGGCGAAGAAGTTGAAGAGGACGGAGAAGTCGGCGCCGGAGAAGACCTGGACGCGGGGTCCGCCACCGATGCCGGTGCCGGTGACGATGTCGGCGCGTCCGTCGCCGTTGACGTCGCCGGCGGCCACGAGGACGCCGCCGCGGAAGGAGTCTTCGTAGGGGAAGAAGTTGACGATGCTGTCGAAGGAGCCGCCGCGGAAGACCTGGACGCGGGGTCCGCCGCCGAAGCCGGTGCCGGTGACGATGTCGTCCTTGCCGTCGCCGTCGATGTCGCCGAGGGCGACGTAGACGCCGCCGGTGAAGGCGTCTTCGTAGGGCTGGAACTGCGAGATTTGCAGGCCGGTGGTGCCGTCGAAGACTTTGACGAGTCCGGGGATGCCGATGCCGGGGGCGGTGACGACGTCGGCCTTGCCGTCGCCGGTCACGTCGCCGGTGGCGACGCGGACGCCGCCGGTGAAGCGCGGATCGTAGGCGTTGAACTGGTAGAGGAAGGTCCCCAGTTGGTCGTAGACGCCGACGGTGGGTCCGCCGCCGGTGTCGGCGCCGACCGCGAGGATGCTCTGGCCGGGCACGATCGGCGGGATCGGCGGCGGAGGCGGGGGCGGGGGCGGCGGGGGCAGGGGCGGCGGGGGCACCGGAGGCACGGTGTTGCCGGTGCCGACGGCGAGGAAGTTCACGCCGGTCACGGTTTCGCCCATGGCGATGGCCTGGGTGATGATGCCGTTGCTGGGCGTGCCGAACTGGAAGTCCTTGCCGTTGGGCAGCGTGAGCCGGAGCTGGTAGGTGCCGATGGCCAGCGGCGTGCCGGCGGGCGGGGCGCCGAAGAGGTAGGTGCCGGTGCCGGCGGTGGTGAAGGTCTGGATCGGCGTGGCGGCGAAGGTGCCGTCGGGCTGGCGGAGGAAGAGTCCGACGGTGGCGCCGGCGATGCCGGGTTCGCCGGCGTCGACGATGCCGTCGGCGTCCTGGTCGTGGACGATGGTCCCGCCGATCTTGCCCGTCGGGATGGCGGCGCCGGTGCCGGTGACGAGGAAGTTCACGCCGGTGACGGTCTCGCCCGCGACGATGGTCGGGTTCAGGATGCCGTTGGCGGGCACGGAGAAGACGAAGTCCTTGCCGGTGGGCAGGGTGACGCGGATTTGGTGCGTGCCGTTGGGCAGGCCGAGGCCGGCGAGCGTCGAGCTTTGGTCGAAGGTGAACGCGCCGCCGTCGTCGGTGGTGAGCGTGACGTTCGCCTTGTTCGGCAGGCTGCCGTCGACTTGGCGGAGGAACAATTCGACGGTGGCGGCGCCGACGCCGCCCTCGTTGCTGTCCTGCTTGCCGTTGCCGTTCTTGTCGAAGATCACCTGGCCGCTGATGGCGCCGGTGGAGGCGTCGACGCGGCGGAAGAAGCTGTAGCGGGAGGTGCCGTCGGGGCCGTTGTTGACGGTCGGGCCGAACTCGCCGGGCGCGGTGAGGTCGGTGGCGGTGGCGACGACGACGCCGGCGCCGGGGTTGGCGACCTGGTCGGGCAGGGGCATGTTGTTCGGCAGGCGGAACTCGCCGGGGGCGAAGATCACGTCGCCGTTGGCGTCGGGCTGCTTGACGCCGACCGAGAAGAGGATGGAGCCGTTGCCCTGGAAGTCGGTGTTGATGATCTTCGAGCCGAGGAATAGTTCCCCGTAGCCGGCGACCGAGGTCTGGAGCGCGGTGGGGTCCGTATCGTTGAAGCCGGGGTTGTAGTAGTAGTCGATCCGATAGGAGCGGAACGGCTTGGCGATGAGGGCGGTGTTGAAGGACGAGCGGTCGAGGGACGACTGCACGACCTGGAGGAGCGGGAAGTTCTGCAGGAGATTCGGCCCGTAGAAGCGCCCGCCGACAACGTTGTTGAAGGTGTTGATGGCGCCGTTGCCGTTGGGGTCGCCCGGGTTGAGGGCGAAGGAATTCAGGAATCCGTCGTTGGGTCCGCCACGGCTGTGATTGCCGCCGAGTTCTTGGCGGTCGTAGCCGAAGCGGAAGGTGCGGCTGAGGAGGTCGGTCGCGGTGGGGGCGACGTTGAACGGCGTGCGGGTGACGAAGTCGATGCCGGCGTTGCCGTCCACCAGTTGCGTGGCGAGATCGTCGATGAGGCCGACGCCGATGCCTCCGTTGGTCTGTTTCCCGTTTTCGAAGATGGGCTGGGCGAGGATTCGGTTGTCCTGCGGGGCGCGCGGCGTCGGGAGGAACTCGAAGAGGACCGGGATCGGCTGGTCGGTGCGGGTGAAGGTCGCGGTGCCGTTGCCGTCGGCGGAGACCGCCTTCACGGCACCGGTGGGCCAGGAGAAGGTGTCGGTGCCGGTGTGGGTGCCGAGAGTGCCGGCGGGCAAGGGGAAGAGCGTGCCGGTCGGAAGTTCGACCTCGAGGTTGACGAGGGAGATGCCGTCGGAGACGACGCGGATGTTGTTGCGGCCGACGGTGATGGTGCCGGGGCCGACCGGGGTTTCGGTCGTGAAGACGACGGCATCGACGCTGATGAGCGACGCGCGGTCCTTGGAGCCGGGGGCCGGGGCCTGGAGGATGATGGTGCGGTTGTAGGTGCTGCCCTGGATGCCGGCGATGTTGGGGACTTCGTTCGGGATGATCGTGGGCGTGCCGGTGCCCGCGATGCCGAACGCCGTTTCGTTGTTGAACGCCGTGACGGTGAGGAATCCGACTTTGGCGGCGCCGGTCGGCGGGTCGGGGATCTTGCCGAGGCCGGTGCCGATCTGCACGCGGATCGTTTTGCCGTTGCCCTCCACGATGTTGCTGAGGTTCGGGAAGTCGAAGTTGACGAACGGCGGCGGGGCGCCGGCCTCGCGGAAGAACGGCGCGTCGTCGGCGCCGAGGGAGACGACGGCCTTGTTGGCGTCGATCGCGGTGCCGGAGAAGCGGATGTTGCGCACGCCGTAGAAGGTGCTGCCGGCGGCGGCCGTCAGCGTGATCTCGGTGCCGGGCAGCCGGGCGCCGCCGTCCGGGGCGCTGAAGATCAATGGCGGCGTGGCCGCGATGTCGATCCGCACGTCTTCCTGCGTGTCGAGCGTCGACTGGAAGGTCTTCGAGCCGAGCGTGGTGAAGGTCGGCACCGAAACGCCGACCTTCGCGCCGGTGATGGCGGTGACGCCGCCGAACAGGCCACCCGTGTTCGGGATGTTCGTCGAGATTTCCTCGTCGGAGATCACGAAGAACTCGCCGTCGACGGCGTCGAGCGTGAGGCCGCCGATGCTGACCTGGCTGGCGCCGGTGAAGCCGCTGCCGAAGATGCTGATCGGCACGCCGCGGAGCAGGCGGTCTTCGTCGTTTGTCACACCGACGTCGGGGTCCTTGGCCTTCGAGACGACCCGATCGATGACGGGCTGGGCGTTCTGGATGACTTCGATCACGTCGCCGTAGCGGAACTCCTGGCCGAGGATGTTGACGGCGGTGCGGATGGTGGTGTCGCCGTTCGAGCCGAAGTCGTTGACGACGCCGACGGCGGCGGTGGCGAGCGTCTTGGTGCTGGCGTAGACCTCGACGCTATAGAGGCCGGGGGCGACCGCCGGGATCGTGAAGGAGAGATCGCTTTCGCGCAGCTTCGCCTCGGTCGCGGCGCCGATCACGTTGCCCTGCACGTCGACGGGGGTCATTTCGACGCGGAAGATGCTGCCGAGGTCGGAGCCGTTCAGGAAGAACTGCGAACCGATGATGCCGATGTCGGGCGAGGTGACGGCGGGGCCGATCCCCTTGATGTCGAAGAGCTGCGGCGGCGCGGCGGAGGTGATGCGGAAATCGTTCGGGCTGATGGCGAAGCCGCCGGGCGTGACGACCTTGATCGTGCCGGGGGCGGCGGCGTCGGGGACGATCGCGTTCAGCTGCGCATCCGAGACGACCGTGAACTCGGCCGGGATGTCGTTGAAGAGCACCTGCGTGGTGCCGGAGAGCGCGGCGCCCTGAATGGTGACCTGCGCGTTGCGGACGGTGCCCGGCGAGCTGAAGGTGATCTGCGGGAAGGCCGAGGGTGTCACGTCGTACATCGTGCCCATCGCGGCCGGACTGCCGGACGGCTTGGTGACGACGATGGTGCCGTTCGCGGCGCCGGCGGGCATCAGGAAGGTGATGCGCGTGTCGGCGACGATATTGAGCGATCCGACGGCGACGCCGCCGATGGTGACGGCGGTGGCGCCGGAGAAGCCGGTGCCGGTGACGGTGACGAGCGTGCCGGGCGTCGGGAGGATGCCGGCGAGCGTCAGGCCGTTGGTCCCGACGCCGGCGGGCGTGACGACCGCGACGGAGCCGTCCTGGGCGAGGTTCGGCACGCGGAACTGAATCTGGTTGTCGCTGAGGATCGTGAAATCGGTTTGCGGGATGCCGCCGACGACGACCTGCTGCGCGCCGGTGAAGCCGCTGCCGGTGAGCGTGACGAACGTGCCGATCGGCCCGCTGGTCGTGGAGATCAGGTTGAGGATCGGACCTTGCGACGCGAGGACCGTGAACGGCGCGGAGGTGACGGTCTGTCGGGCGCCGCCGGGCAGCCGCGAAGGGACCTGGACCTGGATGCCGCCGGTCTTGGCGCCGACCGGGACGACTGCGGTGATGAGCGTGTCGCCGACGACGGTGAAGGAGGCGGCCGGGATCGTGCCGCCGGCGACGGCGGGGAAGAAGACGTCCTGCGTGCCGAGCAGGCCGTTGCCTTGCAGTTCCACGACGGAGCCGACGATGCCGGAGACGGGGTTCGGCAGGGCGGCCTCGCTGATGTTCGGCACGCCGCTCGCCAGGATGGTCGCGGCGTTCGTCGCTTGCCCGCCGGGCGTGGTGACGAAGAAGGGTCCGCTCGAGGCGCCGACCGGGATGGTCATGCGGATCTGCGTGTTGCTCAGGACTTCGAATTGCGTGACGCGGACGCCGAAGCCGTCGCGCGGGTCGCCGAACAGGATCTTGCTCGTGCCGAGCAGGCCGGTGCCGGTGATGATGACCTGGCTGTTGCGGAACACCCCGTTGATCGGATCGACGGTGGGGAACGGCGAGGGCGCGACGGTGAAGCCCTGCGGCGTGGCGGAGCCGCCGAGCGATTGCACCACGAGCTGGTACGCCCCCTGCGACAACGGCGGTATCACGGCCGTGATCGTGTTGTTGTCGAGGACGCGGACGCGAGGCGAGGCTACCCCGCCGACCAGCACCTGAAGCGTCGATTGCAGGTTCGTGCCGGTGATGGTGATCGTCGTGCCGACGACGGCGTTGCTGGTCGAGAGCGCCGTGACCGACGGTATGGCCGCGGGCAGGATCTGGAACGACTGCGGCGAGAGCGCGGTGCCGCCGGCCGTCGCCACCTGGATCTGCCCGAGCACGGGCGTGGCGTTCGCCGGTACGCGCACGCGCACCTGCGTCGGGCTGTCGATGACGAAGTCGGCCGTCGCGAAGCCCGACGAGCCGTTCACCACGCCGAAGCGCACGAGCGTCATGCTCGTGAAGCCCGACCCGGAGAGGATGATCTCCTGGCCCGGCACGCCGCTGGTCGTGAGCAGGTTGTCGATCGACGGCGGCGGTTCGGTGACGACGACGAAGTCGCGGACAGTGACGTCCGCGCCGGCCGGGTTTTGGATCGTGATCGGGCCGGTGGTGGCGTCCTGCGGCACGAAGGCTTCGATCCGTTCGTTCGCCGTGCCGACGTCGAGGACCGAGAACTTGCTGGCGGGTTGGCCGTTGAAGAGGACCTGGAGCGTGCCGCCGAAGTTCTTGCCGGAGACCGTGACCAGTTGGCCGGTGGTGCCGGAGCTGGGAGTGAAGGTCGAGGTGTTCTCGAGGATCGGTTGCGGCGTCGGGAGCACGACGACTCGGAGGCCGACGGGCGTGGTGCCGGAGGGCGGGAACACGCCGCCGGCGGAGCTGACTTGGATCGTGCCGGTGACGGCGCCTTCGGGCACGGTGACGCGCACGGTGGCGTCGTCGATGATCTGGAACTTGCCCTGGACGAGCGAGACGCCGTCTTCGGTGGCGAAGAACGAGACGGCGGTGGTGCCGAGGAGGTTGCGGCCGCGCAGGGTCAGCGTGGTGCCGACTTGCACTTCGGCGCCGCGGACGGTGGTCGGGGCCGCGCCGTAGTCGTCCGGGTCGATGCCGGCGAGTTTGCCGAAGGCGTTGGCGGTGTCGCGGCGCGGCGCGGTGGCGCCGAGGTCCACGATGCTGATGCCGCCGCCGGCGACGCCGCCGATGAAGTAGTTCGGCGAGTAGTGGTCGTAGAAGACCGGGGCGAAGAAGTCGTCGTCTTCGCCGCGCGGGAGCGGGATCGGGGGCCGCGGCGGCAGCTTGGACGGGTTCGGCGTCTCGGCGATGCGCACGCCGTCGTGGACGTTGAAGCGGATGACGTTCGCGCTGTCGGGCGTCAGCGGGTTGCCGATCGTGTTGCTGAACGCGCCGTTGAGGATTTCGATGCCGTTTTGGTTCGGGATCGCCTTCTCGCCGGTGACGTCCGTCCCGATGAAGTTGCCCTGCACGAGGTTGCCCGACGTGCCGGGGTCCATGATGCGGATGCCGGGGCCGACGGCGGCGCCGGTGAGGTCGCGTTCGCGCGTCCCGCCGTCCGGGGCGAGGATGAAGTCCTTGCGGTATTCGGGCGTGCCGGAGATCACGTTCCGGTTGATGTCCATCGTGATCGGGATGCCGCCGGGCGGGTTGGCGTTGTTGAAGCGGATGATCGTGCCGCCCGCGCCGATGAGCCGGCCGCCGCCGTCCACGAGCGGCACGCCGGCCGCGTCGGTCGTGCCGCCGATGATGTTGTCGCTCGCCCCGCCGATGAGCGTGATGCCGCTGATGACGTGCTTGGCGTCGCCGCTGTTCGGCACCGGCCCGGCGTTCGTCAGCTCGTCCGGCGTGCCCGGCGGACGCGCCTGCAGGATGATCGGGTCCTTGTTCCAGCTCAATAGCCCGGTGATGTCCGTGTTGATCCAGTTCCCCAACACCATGTTGTTCTTGGCGTTCACCCCCACCAGGTTGATCGCCGAGCCGGGGAACCCGGTGATGACGAAGCCGCGGATGACGTTGTTCTGGCCGGTGATGTTGTACGCGCCGATCTCGTTGGGGAACGCCCCCTTGTTCGGGTTCGGCAGGAGCTGCACGAGTGGCCGCGTGCTGGCCACGTCCACGCGCGGCTGCGTCGTCGCGTCGATCGTCACGCCCTGCGGGTCGGTGAGGTCCGGCAGCGTCGTCGCCAGGATGATCGGGAAATACTGCACCGTCGGATCGTTCGGCAGCGTCGGCAACGACGGACTGATCGGAATGTTGAAGACGATGTCGTCGTGCCCGGGGTTGTTGTTCGCCGCCAGGATCGCCTGCCGCAGCGAGAGGCCGCCCCCCTGGTCCGTCACGCTGTCCAGGATGTTCGTGACGACGAACGTCGCCGGCACCGAGCGGTCTTCGAGCTGCACGAACTGCGGCACCGTCCGCGGCTTCGCGCTCGGCCGGGCCTCCGCCGCTCCGTGGCCGAACAACCGCCGCGTAATCCCGCGAAACCGGGCGAACCGGGAACCCATGGTTCGATCCTCTGGAACGACTGCGAAACGAATTCTGAACGGTGAACGTCCGTCGCGCATTTAGACGGGTCGGCGAGGCCGGCGGATTGACCGCCACGCCTCATTTCCGCGCGATTCGCGCGCGTCCTCCCCGTCGGCGACGGACTGCGTCGATAGACTCTAACCGATGGAACGGTACGGACTGCGAGGGAATCCCCGCGCGGGGCGAAAAATCCGGCCGGTCGCCACGCGGCGGAGCAGTTGCACGCTTCGCCCCGGCCGCGGGGCTTGAACCTGTCCCCGCGATTCCCGCAGTCGTAGCGGCGGAATCGCGGCGACCTCCACGAATCCCGCCCTCGCGCGCCGTTTTTCCTCAAGTTCCCGCCGGGGCACCCCGTGACGCCGCAATCCGCCCTCGCCGACGGCCGCCTCGCCGACGCCCTCGCGCTTCAAACCGCGATTTCCGAATCCGGCGATTCCCCCGCGCTCCTGCTCCTGTTCGAGTTGCTGCTTCTCGCCGAGAAGCACCGCGAGGCGTGGGCCGCCCTCGACCGGATCGCCAGCGCCGACGCCGATTGGCCCGCGGCCCGAAGCTGGTATCGCAAGCTCGTCCGCGCCGCGCATCGTCGCCACCGGAATCGCCGCCCCGTCTTTCTCGGCGCGATTCCCCGTCACGCCCGATATCGACTTCGCGCCCGGGATCCGGCCCGCGCGCTCGCCGCCATCGACCGCGCCGACGCCGCGTCGCCGCACCTCGTCGGCCACGTCGACGGTCGCGAGTTCGATGGCCTGCGCGACGCCGACGACCGCCTCGCCTCCGTCCTCGAAGCGTTCGTCGGCGCGGACAACTGTTGGCTGCCGTGGGAAGACGTGCGCCGGATCGAACTCGCGCCGGCGAATCGCGTCTACGAAAGCGCGTTCCGCCCCGCGCGAATCCGACTCGCCGATGGTGAAGAACTCGCGGCCGTGCTCCCGCTTGTCTACGCACGCGCCGACGTGGACTGGCAGCGCCTCGGCCTCGATACCGATTTCGCGCCGACCGACGCGGGACCGCCCCGCGCCGTGGGTGCGAAATTATTATGGATCGGCGAGGAAGAGCTTCCACTGGCCGATCTGCGCCAGCTCGACGTGTGGCCGGGGACGTGACGCGTGTCAGCGCTTCGGCGCGCCGTCGAAGATCGTGGCGCCGGAGCGATAGCCGACGGCGACGAGCTTGTGCCCGTCGGCCGAGAATTCCAAGCGGTGGACCGGCTCGGCCTGCGGCAACTTCAGAGCGAGGGCTTCCAGCCCCGTGCGCACGTCCCACACCTTTACGAGGCCGTGCTCGCAGCCGGTGGCCAACCGATCGGCGTCGGGCGTGAACGCCACGTTCGTGATCGCCGCCGCGTGGGCCGCGAGCACGGCGTACGGTTCCACCGTGACCGGCGTCGGGCCGGGCGATGGCACCTTCGCCAGCTTCACTTGCCAGCTCCCCATCCCCTGCGCGAGGAGCGTGCCGTCGTGGTTCAGCGCCATCGGGCGGATGTGGATGTAGCGGGCAGGGTCCGCTGGAAACCGCGCGATCTCGCGGCCGCTCGCCACCTCGTAGACGCGCACGAGTTTAAAGTGTCCGAACGCGACGCGCGCTCCGTCGCCGGAGATCACGGCGTTGAACGGCCCCGGTGGCGTGGGGGAGGGAATCCGCGCGATCGAGGCGCCCGTCTCCACGTTCCACACGTCCGCTTCCGAGACGGCCCCGTGGGAGAGGCGCACGGTCAGGAGCCGGCGTCCGTCCCGCGTGAACATCAGGCTGTTGTGCACCAGGCCCGGCACCGCCAGGGTGCGCAGGAGACGGCCCGTCGCGGCGTCGCGGAGTTCCACCGCGCCGGCGCTTGTCGCCGCGGCCACGAGCTGGCCGCCGGGTTGGAACCGCACGTCGGGGAAGAACTCGTCTCCGATCTCCCGCAGCACCGTGCGCCGCATCGTCGCGAGGTCGAAGCGGGCCAAGCCGTAGCGTCCGTTCTCGAAGTGCGGCACCGCCATCGCGGCGAGCTTGTCGTCGAGCGCCAGGGTCGCCGGATTGGGAAACGGATTCGCGACGGTGCGGACCGCCGTGCCGGTCGCGGCGCGCCAGACGGTCGCTTCGCCGGTCTTGTCGATGGCGTAGAGCCGATCGCCGGACGGGTGGAAGACGAGGTGCGCGATACCTTGGCGGTTCCCCTGGAATTCGGCGACGACGTCTTGCGTCTTCGTGCGCCAGAGGCGGACGCCGCCGCCCTCGCCGGCGGTGGCGCACAGCGAGCTGTCGGGGGAGAACGCCATTTTGAAGAATTGGCCGGAGTGAACGCCGGGGTGGTAGCGGAGCGGTTCGTCGCGGTCGACCGTCCAGAAGGCGACATCGCCGGCGCCGGTGACGAAGACGGCCGTCTGGCCGTCCGGCGCGAGCAAGCCGTCGACGCCGCCGTGCTCCGGGCTGGCGGATCGCGGCCGCGCGGTCCGCAGGACGTCGCCCGTCTTCGGATTCCAGAGCGCGAACTGGATGAAATTGTCCGCGTCGACGCATTCCGTCAGGGCGCGGCCGCCGTCGACGGAGAGTGAGGGGCGCGAGCCGAGGGCGCGGAGCGGCAGTTCCGCCAGCTTGCGGCCCGCCTTCAAGTCCAGCCCGCGGGCGCGTCCGTCGTTGCCGCCGCCGGCGACGACCGCGGTGGTGCCGTCCCGCGAGATCGCGGACGAGAACAGGAAGCCGTCGAACTCGTCCCAGCGGCCGAGCTGGCGCGCCGTGGCCATGTCCCAGAGCCGGGCGGTGCCGCGTTTCTTCTCGGATATCTGCAACTCTTCGAACGGGAGATCGGGGTTGGGCGACGTTTCGAGAAGTCGCTGACCGTCGGAGGACAGGGCGAAGCCCGAGGAGCCTTTGTTGAAGAAATCCGGGAAGGGGCTTTTCGAGGGGAGGCGGACGCCGGTCGTCGCGTCGTACGCCGGCGCTTCGAAATTGTTGTCGACGACGACGAGGCGCCGGCCGTCGTCTTCGAAGCCGATCGCATAGCCATCGAGGACGCGGAACTTCGCGATCTCGGGGTGCAGGGCGCGGTGGACGTGCCACCATTCCCAGCCGCGCCGTTCGGGCGGGCACTGCGCGAGCAGCGACTCGGCCCGCGCCGCGTTCCGATCGGCGTATTCCCGCGCCGCGAGCGAAACGTCGTGGAAGTATTTCGTCGCGACGAGCTGCTTCTGGGCCGCGTCGAGTTGTTCGCGCGCCCGCGTTTCGTTTGCGAGCGCGCCGGCGAGCTGGTCGCGCGCCCGCTCCGCCTCGTGTTTCGCGCGTTCGGTCTTGGCCTGTTCGTCCAGGAGCGCCGAGTTCGCCGATTCGGTCGTCCGCTGCGATTCGACCGCCTTCCACCAGAGCGACGTGACGATCGACCCGACGACGACGAGGGCGAAAACCGCCGCGCCGAGGGCGTACGCGGCGGCCGCCGCCGGCCGGCGCTTCGCCCAGCGCGCCGCGCGCTCGATCCGCCCCGGCGGCCGCACCGACACCGGCTCGTGCCGCAGGAACCGCAGCAGGTCGTCCGCCAGCGCCGCCGACGTCGTGTAGCGGAACGTCGGGTCCTTCTCCAGGCACTTCAAGCAGATTTGGTTCAGGTCCGATGGCACGTCGCCCCGCCGCGACTTCGGCGCGACGACGGGTGCGTGCAGCACGCGGTGGAGGACTTCCCAGCTTTCGCCATCGCGGCCGCAGGGCGGCTCGCCGATCAGGCACTCGTACAGGATTACGCCGAGCGCGTAGATGTCCGCGGCGGGGCCGGCGTACTTCGTGCGCCCGCTCGCCTGCTCCGGCGCCATGTACGCCGGCGTGCCCATCACCACCTGCGTCCGCGTCAGGTTCGACGCCCCGCGCTTCGCCAGGCCGAAGTCGGTGACGTGCGGCTGGCCCTCGGCGTCGAACAGCACGTTCCCCGGCTTCAAGTCCCGGTGGACCACGCCTTGCTCGTGCGCCGCCTGCACCGCCCGCGCCAGCAGCTCCACGAGCGCCGCCGCGTCCTCGACCGTCGTCGGCGCCGTCAACCGCGACGCCAGCGAGCCGCCCGGCAGAAACTCCATCGCCATGTACGGCCGGCCGTCGGCCTGGGAGAACTCGAAGACCTGCACGACGTTCGGATGCTGGATCGCCGCGACCACCTCCGCCTCGGCGTAGAACCGCGCCACCTCGACGGCGTCCGTCGGCGATTCCGGCGGCAGCATCTTCAGCGCCACCGTCCGCTTCAGCCCTTCGTGCACCGCCTTGTACACGACCCCCATCCCGCCGCGGCCGACTTCCTCCAGCACGCGATACCCCGGCACCTGCGGCAGCAGCGCCGTGCGCGGCAGCGCCCCCACCGGCGGCGGCGTCTGTGCCGGGTCGGGATGATCGTGGATGTTCGACGACGACGTCGGCGCCGGACGGCAGCGCAACGTCTCGTCGCGGGGTGGTTCGCTGGGGGACATGGCACCTCGCACGAGGGGGGTGCCTTAGCATAGCTCACCGGGCCCGCCGCGCGAGGGAATGCGAAGTGGTTCCGCCGCCGCCGCGCCACCCCTCCGCGGACCCATCCCGAAATTCGGAACGAGGCGGCCCGGCCACGACTTGCGGCGAATCCCGGTGCCGAGAAACGACGCCGGCCGGGTTTCCCCGGCCGGCGTCGTGCGGTCACTTCCCGATCTCGACCCGCTCGAAGTACGGCACGACGCCCTTGTAGCGGGGCAGGTTCACGTCGAAGTTCGGCTGCCAGTCGGGGTGGACGTGGCGGCCGTTGCTGACGGGATCGCCGGGGTAGAACGTGCGTCCCGGCGGGCCGCCGAGCGTGACGGTCGCGAGGCCGGTGGTGGCGTTGAACGCCGCCGCCGGCGAGGCGTCGGGATTCAGGCCGCCGAGAGTGGTGACGGAGAGCGGGGCGTAGTTCGCCCCGGCGCCGAGGCCGAAGAGGCCGCCCGCGGGGAGGTTGACGATGCGGCCTTCGTAGGCGAACTGGATCGCGGTGGCGGTGGCGCCCTGGGCGGCGAAGCGGCAGTAGTACGGTCCCATGGGGACGGGCTGGTACGGCGCTTCGGAGAGCGTCGTTTGCCAGTAGCCGTCGACGTGCAGGCCGGCGAGATCGGTGGCCATCATGGAGCGGTCGAGGATGGCGACGAACTTCCCGCGGAGGTCGCCGGCGGATTGGTCGTGGACTTCCTTGCCGAGGATGAGCGGGTTCGTCGTGGAGATGGGGAAGGTCGCGTTCCGCACTTCGAAGAAGCCGACGGTCATCACCGCGAGGTAGGTGTCGGAGGTGGTGGTGACGCTGTTGAACATCTTGCGGAGCATCTCGGCGCGCTGCAGCGGGTGGGCCGCCGCATTGGTTGTCAAGATGGCGGGCGTGCCGGCGGTGGCGCCGTCGCGGAGGAGGGTGAAAGGCAGACCGCTGCCGGCGGGGACGATTCCGCCGGCGGCGAATGCAGCCGTGCCGAACGATTTGAACGGGCGGTCGTCGGTCGCTAATCCGGTTTCGTCGACGGTGTTGCCGGGGGCGAAATTCGTGATGTCCTTGGTGCGGGCGTGCGTGCCACTGCCGAACAGGAGCGAATCCGTCGGTGTGGTCTGATTGTAATAGAGGTGGTCGGTCACGTCGGTTGGCGTGAAGGTGTTGCTTCCGTTCTGATCGAGCAATGCTTCGAGCACGCTCCGGTTCCAGATCATGTTGATGTTGATCTTACCCGGCACGCGGCCTTCGGTCGGGATGCCGTAGCCCCACGGCTTGACGGTCAGTAATTCCAAGGCGCGATGCAATGGAGGAATCGCGGTCGAAGTATTCAACGTTGCCCACGTCGCCGTCGGCGGGACATTTGTCGCGGGCTTCGGAATCCAGTCGGCCGTATTGAGGAATGGCAGGGGCGTCGCACCCGTCACGTCCGTCGACGCCGAAAAGCGATGCAACTGTTCGTGGGGCTTGCAATTCGTCACGGTCAACAAATCCATCGCATTCACCAGCGGGCGATCGAAGTGCGGGAGCCACTGTGCGGGAATGGTGAAGCTGGTGTTGTGGAAGAAGAAGGACGTACGCTGTCCATCCGGACCGTTGGACGTCATATCAACTCCTTCCAAAGCAGTGAACGAATCGGCGGCGGTTGCGCCACGATAACCGTAATATGGTGCCCTACGACCCCGGGACGATCGCGTGTTCGCATTGGTAGGCTCGCCCATCGGCCGCATCCCGTTGACGGGATCCGGGGAACCGACGCGGATCGCGTCCCGACTGGCGACATCCGAGAACGTGTCGACCGTGATGTAAGGATTCAGCGGGATTGCCGGATTGAATCCCGGTTCGTTCGGATCATTGACGTTCGCGTACGGATTGGCCAATCGACGCAATACGACTACGTGATTCTGCAATCCGGGCATCGTATTCGCCGCGATGTTATTCGCAGTCTGTCGAGCTACGGAATACAAGTTCGCATTCATTCCGCCGCCGTCCGGGATCGGAATCAGGCCCGTGGCATACGGTGCGGCGTTGAAGGGATTATTGCCGCCGACGGCCGGCAAGAATTCGTTCGCCGACGTCTTCGTTACGGCGGCCATGACTTCCGGTACAACGAGTTTGAAACCGTTCGTTGTTTGTGTCGCGGCCGGGTTGGTGATGCTAGGCGCCAAGGTGATCGTAGCGGCATTTGCGACGATCTTATAATCCAGTCGCTTGGAACCGGGGGACGTGATCGTACCCGACGCGGGATCGAAGCCGATGCCACCTACGACGTTCCGGGAATAAGCGGCGTGCGCGGGATCGAACAATTGCGCCATGTCGGTCCGGCTATCGTAAATTTGAATTTGATAGGCGGACGGCCCGCCGGCCGTGGCGATCGTCGCGGAGCCGTCGCCGAGTGCCGCGGTGTTCGACAAGCTTTCCTGTGTCGGATTGCATAACTCGATGAAGAATCGCACTTGGAAATCTTGCATCGCGGCGTTCGACATTCCCTGAATGTCGGACGTGTGATTGGTGACCTCGGAGTAGACTTCGTTCAGGACTACGCGCTGACGTTCCACGCCAAAGACCACACGGTCTGCCAGCGCGGTGGGGGCATTGTTCATTGGATCGGTCACGCTGGTGACGTCCGGTAGAAACAGGTTCGTCGGCGCCGTCGGATTCCAAACGAAGGTCGTGGCGATATCGTCGTTGTCGATCGTATCGACAATGTTCACGGCCAGTTGGGCGAGGTGCCGCAGCGCGTCGTATTCCTGTTGCGTGGTATCGTTCGCGCCGATCGACAAGAGATCGTAGCGAGGAGGAGTGGCCGCCGGCACCTGCGGACGCGGCAATTGGATATTGCCAGATCCGTCGACGATCGCCTTAGCGCCGGTCGCCAAAACCAATCGAGCAAACACATCGCGGGCGAACGCCTGCCGTTCGTTCATGGCCTGCAACGCGTTCCCGATATTCGTACTGGCCAGCGGCGTGTTCGTTCCACCTGCGGCGCGGTAGTCCGCGAGCGGCCGGTTGAGATTGACACCTCCCAATATGGCCAGCGCGTGTCGCATGTTGAGAGCGCCACCGAAGTCCGAGTTCGCCGCGCCGACCACGACGGGGTTCGTCAGGGTCTGCGCCGGCGCGACGATCCGGCCGGTGGCCGTATCGTACACGAGATTGGTGACTCCCGCGATGTCCGCAAAGTTCGGCATCAGTTGCGGGCGTTGCAACGAATTGCTCGCCGTCGTCAGGATTGCGCGGTAACGGGCAGCTGCGCGACCGAGGGCCTCCGGGCCGGTCGCCGTCAGCGTTGCCGGCGTGGTTGCGCCGAAGTACGGCGCGAGGTAGTCGTTCGGCTTGCCGGCGTACTTCACCGCAGAGCGGCGGAGGTCGGTATGCGGGAAGAGCTTGCCGGGGTTCGAGAACGCATTCCAGGTGTAGGGGAGGAACAGGCCGGGATGCGAGCTGGCTTCGGTGTTCGACGCCGTCGCCGAATCGAACCCGGGCGGGTAGGTCGGATCGGATTGGTTGCCGGCCGGGAAGGTCATCGGCGTGGCGATGGTGTTGCCGTCCCAGTTGACGGCGGCGTAGCTCTGCGAGAGCGTTTGCGCGAACGCCCAGGTCGCGACATTCGTGCCGCGCGGACTGGGCGTGCTGCCGCCGGTGCGGCTGTTCACCATCGCCGTCGCGTCGGAGGTGATCTTGCCGAGGCCGATCTCCCACGGGCCGAAGCCGTGCGTGCTGCTCCCGCTGGGGTTGCCCGCCACGTTCACGTTCACGCGGCCGTCGAGCGGGAGGATCGTCGCGGCGACGAGGGGCTGGATCATCCGGCCGCGCCACGGGATCGGCGGCAGGCCCACGTCCACCCAGACGGCGTCATTCTGCTGGCGGCCGTCGGTCTGCGCGATGTTCTGCACGTCCCCGGTGATCGTGCCGTCCGGGTTCGCCGGCGGGAAGGGGAACTGCGACTCGGCCTCCGTTTCGCCAACGAACCCAGGCCGCGGGGGAAGTCGATGATCATACGGTCTTGGGCGGAGGATCTTGTAGCGGCCGGCGGCGTTGAAGTTCACCGACACGTTGGAGGCGTCGTCCCGCCAGTTCTGGTTCGAGCGGTCCAGGCTGCCGAACAGCGCGGGCCGGTGGTACGAGGGGATCAAGATGCGGCCGGTGGTCGGATCCTGCATCGCCACCTTGACGTTCAACCGGTCCGGGTAGGTGTAGGGGGCATTGCGGGCGACGTAGGCCTTCGTAGGGAAAGTGACGGCGTCGCCGGGCGAGGTGACGATTTGCGTGTTGTTACGGAACCCGCTGTGCGACGGATCGACTACATGCCTTAAATCTTGGGGTAAGTCGATACCGTTGTATCTGGCTCCATCGGAACTTCTTCTCAACATTTGCAACGAATAGTTGATGATGTCGCGGCGGTCGATTGAGACCGTACCGGTAGGGGTGGGCAACGTCAACACTTCGGAGAACTGGCCGACGCCGTTGTAGGGGTGGATGTTGAGGCCGTTGGGGTTGTCGCCGTAGAGCATCGTGCTGTCCTCGTGGCCGCGAGTGGCCTTGAGGAGGTTGTCGCCGACGCCGTAGGTCGCGAAGCGTTCGCCGTAGAGGATCTTGCCGATCGCGGCGCTGGCGGTGAGTTCGACGGGGGGCGGGCCGTCCTCGGTGGCGACCGCCTCGCGGCGGGTGCGGGCGCCGAGCGCCTGCGACTCGGCGTAGAGCGCGAACGACAGGCCGACGACGGAGAAGAGCGCGAGAAGCGTCAGCACGATGAGCAGGATCGCGCCGCGGCGGCGGGCGAAACGGCGATCGGAGCGTGCGAGCAGCATGGCATCACCTCGAGCAAGTTCGGCGAACCGCCGGAACAAGCCGGCGGCGGAGTGTCGGGGGCGACGGGCGACCTTACAGGTCTTGGACGATCGTGATCTGACGGGTCAGTTTGTTCTTCGGGTCGTAGATCCGCAGCTTGATCTGGATCGCCTTGAGCCGGATCGGCAGCGGGACGCAGTTCGGGTTCGCGTAACGTTCCGTCGGGGACGATCCATTGATGATGGGTCGATCCCAGGTCGACAAATTCCCCGCAAAAGACCACGTATCGAAGACGCGCGCCGTCCCGCCAATGGTCCGAGCAAAGTTGTTCGTCGCATGCGGGGGAATTAAATCGCCGCTGTTCCCGCTACCCGAGGGGAACGTAATGGTCTGCGGTATCGTACCGCCCGTCATCTGAGTAAAAGCCGTAGTGACGGACGGAATTAGCGGCAAATCGTCAAATGGAAACTCTGCCAATGAAGGACTCGCGACCGGTAGAGTGGCCAAGGGCGCACCCTCGGCGATGACCCAAGTGCCCGAATCCCAAGCCGCTTTGATTTCAAACGAGACGACGTTCGTGAGGAGGATATCTTCGCCGGTCATGTTGCCGGCGGAATCGGCCACCGGTCCAATCGTGTCGATCGAGCCACCCGTGGCGATCGCCGATCGAGTCCCGATCAACCCGCCCATTCGATTGGAAGGATTCGCGATGTCGCCGGGTCCGTTAAGAAACTTTATTCCCGCGCCGGGCGCGCAGCTCATGCCGGGCGCGGCGGTTTGGAATGAGGACCAGTTGAGCTGGTGTAGATTGGCGTCGTTCTTGGTGAGCAATCGCGCGCGGCGATGCAAACTGTAAAGCGTACGCGGAGTTGGACCGCTCGTGGTGGTTCCGCTGTCGCGGAGAAAATACGCGACCTCGGCCCACGGAGACGCGAACGAGCGATCGGTGGCGGGGGCCGGGCGATCCAACGGCGAAACCGGAATCTGAACGCCGCTCAGCGAACCGAGGCATTCGTGCTGCAAGCGATAGCCGAAATCGCCGACGCGTCGGCCTTGCGTGGCGGGTAACGGCGCCGGGTATTCGTTCGTCGGACCGAGCAGGCCTTTACCATCGCTCGTCCACGCGTCGATGGGGTTGCTCATGGTATTGTGCGTCGGACTCGGCGGGCCGGGATTCCCGAGCGCGGTCGGTGCCAGGGCATGCGGCACGCGAGCGAGATACACCTTGGAAGCCTGATCCGGCGTCCGTCGGAGGGACATATGCAGTACGTGATTCGTCGCGTAGGAAGACGGTATCCCATCAGGATCGAGACCTTCCGAAATGCTCGCGCCGCCCTGATAAATGCGGAAGAAACCCCGCGCCGGCGGTTTGGCATAGCGGCCGAGCGTCGCGTCGAACCTGCGTGGGTCGTTCATCAGGTCGTACCGCACGTTGCTGACGCGCAGCGGCAGGCCGGTGTCGTCCTCCAGGTGGACCTCGCGGAGGTCGGCGAGCAGCGAGTGCTTGGCGACGGCGAGGCGGTCGTTCAGCTCGCCGGTGGACTTCAGCAGGCTGAAGGTGTCGATGCCGGCGGCGAAGGCGCCGGCGAGGACGCTCATGATGAGCATGCACAGGCCGGCGGCGACGATCACCTCGACGAGCGTGAAGCCGGGCCGACGACGGGAATGGGAAGCAAGTCGCATGGTCGCCTCGGTTCTCAGTGGGCCGTCAGCGGGGCGCGTTCGAAGACCTCGGCGAGGCCCGCGAAGACGATCGCCCGGCACGCGGCCGGATCGTGTCCGGCCGGAATCGGCGTTTGCAGTTCGATGTCGAAGCGCGTCTGCGCCGCGACGCTGGCGTCTTCGGTCAGGCTCGCCACCCGGTGGAACGTGAGCAGCCGCGTCGCGGGGGTGAACAGCGCGAGCCAGCGCCCCTTGCCGACCTGCGGCCGCGCGTCCGCCGGGAGGAAGCGCAGCTGGATCGACGTGCCGCCGGCGATGAACGAGTGCGTGCGGTTCGTGTTCGCCGGATCGCCGTAGACGAGTTCGCTGTTCGGGGCGACGTACCCGACGGAGCGCCCGTCGAACACGAGCACGGTGAGGTTCGCCTCGTATTGGATGTCGTGGTTGGCGCGTTGGAGCACCGCCATCCAGTTGTAGCGGCCCGCGCGCTCGACGCGGCCGCCGGTCACCACCGGCGCGCCGGCGGCGTCGAAGGTCATGTCGTCTAGGAGTGAGCAGAAGCGGAAGACCGGGATCGCGGGGCCGACCGTCGGCGAGAGCGTGCGCCGCGAGGGGCCGGTGGACGAGGCGATGTTCGTGCGCGTCGGATCGGTGATCGACCGCGCGGCGACGCCGACCGGGTCGATGAAGACCGGATTGCTCAGCCCCACCGCGGGGCCGAAGGCGGTCACGAACGGGTCGGGCGTCGCCGCCTCCAGGACGTTGATCTTCCAGTAGGAGCGCATCAGCGCTTCGGCGTTCGTGGCCGTCTCGGTGGAGCGCGCGTCCTTGAGCGCCTGGCCCATCTGCAGCGCGCCGAGCGGGAAGAGCGCGAGCAGCGAGATCATGCCGATCGCCGCGACGAACATCGCGACGAGGGCTTCGGTCAGGGTCAGGCCGCGGCGGCGCGCCAGCGGCGAATTCGCGATCATGTCAGGTCCCCGGTCGGGGTGCTCGGCCGAAGGGCCGACGGGTCATTGTTCGAGTCGAGGCGGCGAATACCAAAAACGAATTCCTACTTGAATCGCAGGAGTTTTCGCCTCTTGTCCCCTCCCCCGGAGGGGAAGGTTAGAGTGGGGGGCGGCCCTCGCGGAAACTCGTCGCGATCCCCGTCGCCCCCACCCCGTCCCTGCCGCTACAAGGGGAGTGAGGAAATCACAGCCCCGTGTTGATCCCGTCGCGGGCGAAGCGGTACGGATCGTAGGTCGCCGGCGGCGGAATCGTCGGCGGCGGATTCACCGGCTGCGTCGCGATCGCGCCGGTCTTGTTGTAAACGCAGATCAGAATCTGCTGCCCGGCCTGATCGTAGTTCGCCCCCAGCGGCGCCACGACGTTCGGCAGGTTCACGTCGCGCATCAGGAAGACCGAAAGCGCCTCGGTCGCGCCGATCACTTCGCCGGTCGGCGCGAAGAGGATGTCACGATCATAATTGGGAGGCGATGACGTCAAATCCTTGGCGGGAGGAGGATTCAAACTTGTCGTCACGCTTGTCCGCAAATCAACGGCCATCCCGTTGGGTAATTGCTGCGTCGGCTCGCCGAGGATGGGTCGAGGTGCGCGAATAATACTGAAACTGGTCACAGTTATCGTTCCGTTCGTGGGAGCGGTCGCCACGGGATAATTCGGGTGTGGACTAACTCCATCACGATTGGAAGAAGCAATCGAATAGACCGAGCGGCCGAGATCGGGCAACGACGAAACCAAGACTTCTAGCCGCATCGAAGGCTTAGCCGGCAGAGGCAATGGTTCGTCCCCCGTTTGTGGTCCCAGTCCTGGGTAAGGCATCGTAACATCTAAGGTCGTAGCGTTTCTGCGAAGCAGCAAGACGGTCCGCAGTTCCGGAATGGAAATCATGTCGCCCGGTTGAACCGTAGAACGGAACGATGCTTGCTGGGCGGCGGTCAAACCACCCAGATAGACGCCTCGCAAGTTCTCCAATTGAGTGAATGTCGTCGACATTGTCGACGTAGATTCGGAGACATCCACGGGATAATGCAGAATCAACTTGGCTCCGAGGAGCATCGGGCCGTTCGAGGGGATCGGGTCGGGCTGTTCGATGTAGGCGATCTCGCGGATGAACTCGGGGTTGGCGGTGTCGGGGATGAGGCGGATGCCGCGCGGCGCCTTGTCGCGCAGCGCCTTGGATTTGGCGGCGATCAGCCACTGGCTCAGCTTGTCGGCGGCGCCGACGGTCTTGTAGGAGTCGAAGGCGGTCGATTGCGAGAGGCCGACGGCGAGGCCGAGCATGACCACGGCGAGGGCGATCGCCACGAGCAGTTCGACGAGCGTGAAGCCGGCCGGCGCGGTGCGGCGGATCATTGGTCACCTCGATTGCCCTGGCGGCGCAGTTTGTAGCCGGTGATATAGCCGTCCGGGATCGGCTCGAACCTGAAGTAATTCGCAGGTTGCATTCTTGTAGGGTGGGTTGGATTCAAAAAGGTCGGAACCCAAGCATTTTCAGTACCCCTTGAGACAAGAGTCGGCTGCCAGTTGGTACTTTCAAATTCATACGGCAACAACGGCAGCATGGGCGGAGGCCCGGGGATAAAGCGTCCGAACGTAGACGCGACGGCGTTTCGCACCGCGGTATTCGACCAATACACCGGTCGCGGGGGAGAAGGGAGCGGCGATGGCGGCGGCAACAATGTCCCCGTTGGATCGAACGGATCGCGGCTGGGATTGTTGCCCTTGACGTACTCGGCGCTGTTCAGGTCGTTTTGAACTCCGACCGAGAAGACGACGTACGTGATCGGGTTGCCGAAGGCATCCGTAAATACCCGGTGTGTCGTTCCCGGAAGGACAAGTGAGAGAGAGCCAATCGCTTCTTCGTTGTAGGTCTGTCCGCGCGAGCCTTTCTGCGTCATGATGCGGTGGAGAATTGCGGCGGCTTGGTCGGCGTTCGAGAGCGTGCCGGCCGTCATACCGGCAAACACCGATCGGGCCGGCAACGTGGCAGTCAAATATCCCGTGACGGCGAGATTGGTCGGCGCGGTCGCCTCCGCGATGGTCTGCGGGAAGGCGTTCTTCATCCAGAGGTAGGTCCAGAGCGCCTTGGCGCGGTCGACGTCGCCGCCGGCGATCGCCTTGGCGTTGTCCACCTGGGGGGCGTACTGCGCGAAGCCGGCCTTGCCCGCGTAGGAATCGCGGGCGTTGTCCAGTTCGGCGGACCAGATCTGCATGAAGCCGGAACTGGCCTTGGACAGCGTCTCCTCGGTCGCCTTCACCTGGGCGTTGCCGCGGACGCGGAAGTACGCGCCGGTGGCGAGCGCCGCCAGCACCGCGAGCATGGCGATGACGACGAGGAGTTCGATGAGCGAGAAGCCGGCGGTCTTGCGGCGCTGCGAGGCGGTCATGGGGAGGTCTCCTGGTTCAGTCGCCGGCCGCGAGGAACTTGGCGCGGAAGTTCGAGTAGTCGTCGCCGCCGCCGCCGCGCGCGGGGTCGAAGTCCCCTTGGCCGAAGGTGATGACGCCGGCGGGATTGTAGCCGAAGCCCCAATTCCGGTTGGTGCGGATGTCCGAACCGTTCGGTCCGGCGGACACGATCTGGAAGCCGGTGTGGTTGTAGTACTTGTTGGTCGATTCCTTGAAGGCGACCAGGCCGATCGCGGGGAAGCCGGTGAGGGCGGGGTTGCGGTTATAGCCGGAGAACTTGCCGCCGAACGGGGCGATCAGGCACATGGTCGGGTAGTCGGCGGCGGTGCCGTTGCCACTCGTCGCGGTGTAGAAGTACGGCGTGCCCCACGGGTCGACGAACCAGGGTTCGTTGCTGACGGACGGATTGTTGGACGCGTCCGCGACGGTGTCCTGGAGCGGGCCCGTGCCTTCCCATCGGCGGACGAAGGACGACGCCATCGTGGGCGCGGGTGGCGGCATCAGGGCATCGAGGCTCCCCTTCGCCTTCGTCAGCCAGTCGAAGGGCAACATGCGGCGGTCGGGGGTGAACTTGTCGAAGAACGGTGCGATGCGCTGGCCGCTGGGGTTCGTGGCGAGCGAGAGGAACGGCTGGAGCGGATTGGTGGCGAAGCCGGAGAACTCGGTGAATGTGCCGCCGCTGAGGAAGATCACCATGCACTGGTTCGGGTCGAGCAGGGCGGGGGCGGTGCCGAGGATGCCGTTGGTGGCGAGGTTGGGGGAGACGCCGCCGGCGGTGGTGGGCGCGGCGTAGGCGACGCCGCCGCGGCGCAGGCCGTTGTCGCGGAAGTCGATGCGCGGGAAGATCGCCCGGAGCGCGACGATCTCCGGCGAGGCGTCGTTGAAGCCGGTGTAGTAGGTGCCGGTGGCGTCCTGGTACGCCGACGCGAGGCGGAAGGTGCCCATCGGGCCGCCGCCGGCGCACGGCACGTTCCGGCCGAACTTCCCCTTGAACGCCGACAGGCTCGAATCGAGGCCGCTGATATCGTTGCGGACCTTCAGCTCCTCCCCCTTGAAGCGCACGGCCTGGACGCCGGCGAGGAGGAGGCCCATCAGCACGCTGATGATGGCGATCACCACCAGCAACTCGACGAGCGTGAACCCGGCCCGGACCCGACGCGGCGGAGATGGCGACCGCAACATGGGATGAACTCCTCAAAGGATCCCCCGGCACGGTCGTGCCGGGGCTTCATGTTCGAGATTTATTTCGACAACCCTTCCAGCAGCTTGATCAGCGGCAGGAACAGCGAGATCACGATCGCCCCGATCACGCCGCCGAGGAACACGATCATGATCGGCTCCAAGAGCGAGATCAGGCTCTTCACCAGCGTGTCCACTTCTTCGTCGTAGAAGTCGGCCACCTTGTACAGCATCGTGTCCAGGTCGCCGGTCTCCTCGCCGACCTCGACCATGTTCACGACCATGTCGTCCACCAGCCGGCTCTCCCGCAGCGGGTCAGCAATGGTATCCCCTTCCCGGATGGATTCCAAAACCCGCTGGAACATCCGCTCGAAGACCACGTTGTTGGCCGTGTCCTTCACGATCGAGAGCGCTTCGAGGATCGGCACGCCGGAACTGATGAGCGTTCCGAGCGTCCGCATCGTTCGCGCGACGATGGTTTTCTCGACGAGGCTCCCGATGATCGGTATCCACAAGGTGATTCTGTCCAGCGCGTAATTTCCCGCTCTGGTCAAACGAATCAGTTTGATGAGCAAGTACACCCCGAGCGGGAACAGCGGAATCACGTACCAGTAGCTGGCGACCCAGTCGGACACGTCGATGAGGATCTTGGTCGCTTGCGGGAGGCTGAGGCCGAACTCCTCGAAGATCTTTTTGAACTTCGGGATGATCGACACCATGATGAACGTGAGGATCCCGACGGCGACCATGATGACGACGCTCGGATACACCATGGCGCCGACGACCTTGCGCTTCAAGCTCTGCGACTTTTCCTTGAACTCGGCGAGGCGCTGGAGGATGACTTCGAGCGCGCCGCCGGCCTCGCCGGCCTTCACCATGTTCACGTAGAGCCGGTCGAAGCACTTCGGGTGCCGGCCGAGCGATTCGGACAGCGTCGAGCCGGACTCGACGTCCTCGACGACGTCGATGAGCGCGTTCTTGAGCGCGCTCGGCTTCATCTGCTTCTCGAGGATGCGCAGGCTCCGCAACACCGGCAGCCCGGCGTCCTGCAGCGTGCTGAACTGCCGCGTGAAGATGCAGAGCATCTTCTGCGACACGCCGCCGAGGACGAAGGTCTTGCGGCTCTTGCCGGTCTTCTTCTTCTGGCCCTTCTTGCCCTTGACCTGCGCGGCGGTGAGCTTCGTGACGAAGTAGCCCATCGCCTTGATCTTCTGCGACGCTTCCTCTTCGTTCCCGGCGTCGACCGAGTCCTTGACTTCCTGGCCGGACGTGTCGAGGGCTTCGAATTTGAAAGTCGGCATCTGCTACTCCAGTGCGGAGTGCGGAGTGCGGAGTGCGGAGTGAAATCCGAAATCCGAAATCCGTCACCGCCGTTGTTTGGCCGTGCGAATGGACGCGACGACCATGGCCACAATTTCGTTCGCTTCGCGAGTCAGGTCTTCCAAGAGCTCCGGCTTCACCGTTCCCGATTCCGCCAGGAGTTCCAACCAGTAGACCGTTTCGTCGGCTTCTTCTTCGACAATGCCGAGTTTCGAGCAGAATTCGGCCGTCGATCGACCACGAACCGCTGCCCGATAATTCGCACCGACGGAAGTCGCCGATCTTAGCAACTGCTTCCCGAGAACATCCGACACTCGCGTATTCGGGAGCGTATTCACGAGTTTCATGACTCGGAGAGCCAAGTGCTTCGTTCGAATGACGAGCCGTTTCTCCGGATCATCGGGAGTCATGTCGGTGCATCGACCCTCTTGGTTTTCACTCCGCACTCCGCACTCCGCGCTAGTCCTCGACGATCGTCTCGCGCACCACCTCTTCCAGCGTCGTGACGCCGTTCAGCAGCGCCTCGACGCCGGCTTCGCGGAGGCCCTTGATGCCGATCTTCCGCGTGTACGCGCGGATCTGGTCGTTCGACGCTCCGCGGCTGATCATGTCGCGGATATCGTCGTCGATGAGCATCAGCTCGTAGATGCCGGTCCGGCCCTTGAAGCCGAGGTTGTTGCACTTGTCGCAGCCTTCGCCGTAGAAGAACTTCCCGCCGCCGAGCTGTTCGGTGGTCAGGTTCAGTTCCATCAGCTGGTCGCGCGTCGGCTCGTAGGGGGTCTTGCAGACCTGGCAGACGCGGCGCACGAGCCGCTGCGCCTGGATGGCTTCCAACGTGGCGGTGATCAAGAACGGCTCGACGCCCATGTCCCGCAGGCGCGTGATGGACGACGGGGCGTCGTTCGTGTGCAGCGTGCTGAACACGAGGTGCCCCGTGAGCGACGCCTGGATGGCGATTTGCGCCGTTTCGAGGTCGCGAATCTCGCCGATGAGGATGATGTCCGGGTCCTGCCGCAGGATCGAGCGGAGCGCGGCGGCGAAGGTCAGGTCGATCTCGTGGTTGATCGGGCACTGCACGAGGCCGTCGATTTCGTACTCGACCGGGTCTTCGGTGGTGATGAGCTTGGAGTCGATGTCGTTGAGTTCGGAGAGGGCGGAGTAGAGGGTCGTGGTCTTGCCGGAGCCGGTGGGGCCGGTGACGAGGCAGATGCCGTTGGGCTTCTTGATGACCTGCCGGAACTCGGCGAGCAGCCGGGGCGGCATGCCGATCTTGTCGAGCGAGAGGCCGACGTTCGATTGGTCGAGCACTCGGATGACGACCGATTCGCCGAAGAGCGTGGGCAGCACGCTGACGCGCATGTCGATCCGGCTGCCGCCGAGGTTCAGCTCGATGCGCCCGTCCTGCGGGAGCCGGCGCTCGGCGATGTCGAGGTTCGACATGACCTTGATCCGGCTGGCGATCGCGGTGGCGAGGTGGCGCGGCGGTGGCACCATCTCGTACAGCACCCCGTCGCACTTGTACCGCATCTTGTATTCGTCTTCGAACGGCTCGAAGTGGATGTCCGACGCCTTGTCCCGGATGGCCATCAGCATGACCATGTTGATGAGCTTCCGCACCGGGGCCGAGTGCGCCATTTCCTCCAGGCT
>CAYVRB010000025.1:0-32476 GCA_964453375.1 uncultured Alcaligenaceae bacterium | reverse complement strand
GGGGCCGATGACCGTCTTCGACGGCATCCAGGTGCTCCTCCCCGGCCGCTACCTGCACCTGAAGCTCGGCAACACCTCCGTCGCCGAGGCCACGAAGCAGCGCATCTACTGGCAGGTGAACTATCCCGACTGGGGCCAGGAGGACTACGGCCGCGACGAGACGAAGACCGTCGACGCGTTCGAGGAGGTCCTGCTGACGGCGGTCCAGCGACGGCTGCGCGCCGACGTGCCGGTCGTGTCGTATCTCAGTGGCGGCGTCGATTCGTCGCTGGTCGTGGCGATGGCGAACAAGGCGCTCGGCCGGCCCATTCCCACGTTCACGATCTCGGTCAAGGGCGAAGGACTCGACGAGGAATCGCTCGCCCTGCAAGTCGCGAAGGCGCTCGGCTGCGAACCGATCGTGGTGCCGTGCGGGCCGGAGGAGTTGCGGAAGGATTACCCGGAACTGATCGCGGCGGCCGAGTGCCCGGTGATCGACACGTCGTGCCTGGGCCTCATGCACCTCGCGCGCAAGGTTCACGAGTCCGGCTACAAGGTCGCCCTCACCGGCGAGGGGGCCGACGAGTGGATCGCCGGGTATTCGTGGTTCAAGATCCACAAGGTCCTCGGCTACACCGGGTTCATCCCCGGCCTGCCGACGCGGCTGCGCCGGCTCGGCGCCCGCCTCATGGGCCAGCCGATGTTCCCCATGGATCAGATCCGCCATTCGCAGAACCTCGTCGGCGGGCACAACGGCTGGCTGGACTGCTACGGCCTGATGAGCCTGAACAAGATCCGCTTCTTCGCCGGCGAACTGCGCGACAAGATGCTGGCGCACTCGGCCTTCGAGGACCTGGACCTGCCGCAAGACCTGCACCGCTGGCATCCGTTCAACCGCCAGATGATGATCGGCGCCCGCGTCATGCTCCCCGGCCACCTGATGGCGAGCAAGGGCGACCGCGTGGCGATGCATTCGTCCGTCGAAGCTCGCTATCCCTTCCTGGACGAAGATGTGCTATCGTTCCTCGCCACGCTCCACCCCCGGTGGAAGCTCCGGCGATTGACCGACAAGTTCATCGAGCGGAAGGTTGCGCAGCGCTGGCTACCTGGGGAAGTTGCGTGGCGCAAGAAGCACATGTTCCGCGCCCCGATGGACAGCTTCGCGACCGGCGGCAAGGAAACTTGGATCGGCGAAGTGATGAGCCGCGAATCGATGGCGAAGACCGGCTATTTCGATTACGATGCCGTCCAGCGCGAGACGGCGAAGCTGGCGACCTTGAAGAAGGGCTTCGCCCGCACCGGCCTCGAAATGGGCCTGACGGCGGTGGCGTCCACGCAGTTGTGGCACCACCTCTATATCAGCGGCGATTTGTGTTCTCTCCCGCAAGCGCGGAGTGCGGAGTGCGGAGTGCGGAGTTAAAAACCGATCCGCAATGGTATTTCCGATGGAACGAAATGTGATGGACTATCGAGTTGGATACGAGGTGAGGATACGGCTCGCGGTCCGTGTCTTGGTTTTTACTCCGCACTCCGCACTCCGCACTACGCACTGATCCATGTCGTATTCCCTGCAAACCCTCTGGCATGAGAAGGCGCGCTATTCGGCGGGCGTGGGGGCGGTCGCGTTCTCGGCCGTGCTGATGGCGCTCCAGTTCGGCCTCCTGCTCGGCCTGTTCACGATCACGTCGATCCCGATGGACCACACCGACCTGCGGAACGTCTGGATCGGGTCGAAGGGCGTGGAGGCGGTGGACCTCGGGCAGCCGATTCCGATCAGCTACCTGGGGCGGATCGGGGAGCACGCGGGGGTGTCGCCGCCGGAGCCGTACATCGCGAACTTCGCGAACTTCCAGAAGCCGGACGGCGGCACGGACCTCTGCTTCCTGTTGGGGCACTACGGCCTGGCGGGCAGCGCCGACGTGCTCACGCCGGAGTTGCGCACGGCGCTGACGGAACCGTTCGCCATCGTGATGGACGATTCCGACATGCGACGGCTGGGCCTGACCGAGATCAACCAGACGGCGAAGATCAACGGCAAGGAAGTGCGTCTGGTGGGCACCGTGAAGGGGCTGAAGAGCCTGGCGGCGCCGTGGGTGCTCTGCTCGCACCACACCGCGAGCGAGCTGCTGGGCGCCCTGCTGCCGCCGGACCACACGAAGTACCTGCTGGCGCGCTGCGAGACGCCGGAACAGGCGGCGAAGCTGGCGAAGGAACTGCGCGAGAACTACCCGGACATGGCCGTGCACACGGCGGAGGAATTCTCGACGAGCACGCGGCTGTACTGGCTGTTTCGGACGCAGGCGGGGATCGCGATCGGCTACGCGGCCCTGCTCGGCCTGCTCGTGGGGGCGGTCGTGACGATGCAGACGCTCTACGCCGCCACGATCGCGAGCGCCCGGGAGTACGCGACGCTGTTCGCGCTCGGCATCCCGCGCTGGCGCGTCTACCTCAGCGTGCTGCAACAGGCGTTCTGGGTCGGCGTCTTCGGCGTGCTCGTCGCCTTTCCCGTGGTGCAGTTGCTCGCGTCCGTCGCGCGGGCGTCCGGGGCGCAGGTCCTCCTGCGGTGGGAAGTGCTGGCCGGCACCGCCGTCGTCACCCTGGGGATGGCGATGCTCGCCGGCCTGTTCGCGATGCGCAGCGTGCGCAAGATCGAGCCGCTCTCGCTGCTGCGATAGCCGGCCGGGGGAATCGACGAATGGGATCGACGACCGGCGGACCTTCCCTGAAGGGGGTCCGCCTGCTCAAGATGTTCGGGGACGGCGCGTCGCAGCGGGCGGCCCTGCGCGAAGTGTCCATCGACCTCTTCCCCGGGCAGCTCGCGCTGCTCATGGGGCCGAGCGGTTCGGGCAAATCGACGCTGCTCGCGGTCCTTTCCGGCCTCCTGCGCCCCGACGGCGGGCAGGTGCTCACGCGCCCGCAGGGGACGAATGCCTTCGTCGACGTCTGGAACCTCTCGGACCGCTCCCGCGAAGATTTTCGCCGCCGGCATACGGGTTTCATCTTCCAGGGCTACAATCTCTTCCCCGCCCTGTCGGCGAGCCAGCAGATCGAGATCGTGCTGAAGTGGGGGAACAACCTCACTTCGCGCGAGGCGCGGCGGCAGGCGGAGGAGATGCTGGACCGGCTGGGTCTGCTGAACCAGCGGCACAAGAAGCCGGCGGCGATGTCCGGCGGGGAGAAGCAGCGCGTCGCCATCGGCCGCGCGCTCGCCAAGAATCCGACGTTCCTGTTCGCCGACGAACCGACCAGCGCCTTGGACTGGGAAAACGGGCAATCGGTGATCCGGCTGCTGCGGGACGCCGCCCACGGCCGCGGGGCCACGATTCTGGTTGTGTCGCACGACCAGCGGATGTTACCCTACGTCGACGTGAACTACCACCTCGACGACGGTCGACTCGAAGAGCAGGACGTTCCCCTCGTGGCCGCCGGAGCCGCGGGCGGCGCGTGAGGAGCGGAACCATGACCCGTCTGAAGATCGTCCCGTACGCGTTCGGCGTCTGCGTCCTCCTCGCCACCCTGATCGGCGCCCGCAACCTGAACGACGGCGCGGGCAACCCGCAGCCGGGCGGCGGGGGCGCGGGCCCGAAGGCGATCGACGGCCTCGTCGCCAAGGGGAACGTGACCGCCGAAAGCGAGCCGATGCCCTTCATTTTGCCCGCCCACCTCGCCGCCGGCCGCGTCGTCGTCGTGCTGGTCAAGAACGGCCAAACGGTGAAGAAGGGCGACATCCTCGTCAAGTTCGACGATTGGCAGTACAAGGCGGATTTGACGAAAGCCGAGGCCGCCGTCCAGGCCGCACTGCGCCAGCACCAGCTCGCGCTCGGCAAGCAGGAACAGCAGAAGGTCCTCGTCGAGAAGGCCAAGCTCGGCGTGAAGAGCGCCGAACAGGCGCGCGACAAGGCCAAGGAGATGCTCGACGCCGTCCGCAAGAAACTCGACTTCCAGCTCCGCCAGCTCGGCGGCATGGCGAACATCGAGAAGGCGATCCGCGAGGAGCCCGATTTCCTCAAGGTCGAAGCATTGCTCGACGCCGCCGAGAACCAGGTGAAGGAACGGCAATTCGACGTCTCGCTCGCCGAGAAGGAGCCGATCGCGCCGACGATCGAGGCGGCGACGTTCCAATCGCAGGTCGCCCAGGCGGAGGTCGAGAAGGCCAAGCTCGCCATCGCCCAGTGCGAATTGAAATCCGAGATCGGCGGCGTGATCGAACGCGTGTCGGTGGCGCCCGGGCAGGTCATGTACCCGCAATCGCGCACGCCGATGTTCTGGCTCATCCCCGACGGCACGCGCTACATCAAGGCCGAGATCGTCCCGGAGTTCGCCCACAAGATCCGCGACAAGGAAGGTGCGAAGGTCGTCATCTCCGACGACACCTCGCCCGGCATCACCTACGAGGGCGTCGTCGAGCAGGTCGGCACCGCCTTCCTCCCCAAGACCGGCGGCGTCGACCTCCTCAACGGCAAGCCCACCAACGTCCTCGAAGTCAGCATCCGCGTCGTGGACCCCGCCCCGCCCGGCAAGCCGACCCTCCGCGTCGGCCAGCCCGTCCGCGTGACGATCCCGTGAGGTCCGCTTGAATCCGACCGACGCCTCGTACGCCGCCTGCCGCGCGATCGTCCGTCGGTCCGGGAGCAATTTCCCGCTCGCCTTCCGTCTCCTGCCGCCGCCCGGCCGCCGCGCAATGGACGCGCTCTACGCGTTCCTGCGCCTCACCGACGACCTCGCCGACGAACCGGGCGAGACTTTCGACAAGATCGCCCGCTTGCGGGAATGGCGCGCGGCGTTCGACGCGGCGCTCGCCGGCGCGCCGACGCATCCGATCCACGCCGCCCTCGCCGACGCCGTGAAGCGATACGGAATCGAACCGAAGCATCTCCACGCCGTGATCGACGGCGTCGAACGCGACCTCGAACCGGTCGCGTTCGCGACGTTCGACGAACTCGCGGCCTATTGCCGGCTCGTCGCGTCCGCCGTCGGGCTGGCGTGCCTGCCGGTCTGGGGCTGCGTCGATCCGAGCGCTGCCGGCCCCGCCGACGCCGCCGGCCTCGCCTTCCAGCTCACGAACATCCTCCGCGATCTCGGCGAGGATCGCGCGCGCGGCCGCGTCTACCTGCCTTCGGAGGAATTGGCGCGCTTCGGCTGTCCGCCGGAATCGTGGGATCGAAAGGGATCGGAGTTCCGCGAACTGCTCCGGTTCCAGATCGACCGTGCGCGGACGTTGTACGCCGAGGCGGAACGGCTCGACACGTTTCTCTCCCGCTCCGGCCGCGCGATCTATCGCGTCATGCGCCGGACCTACCGCGAGCTGCTGGAGGCGATCGACCGCCGCGGCGTCGACGTATTGTCCGAGCGCGTGGCGGTGCCGCGCCGGCGGAAGCTCGCGATCTTCGCGGCCGCCTGGCCAGTCAAATGGGGCTGGACCCGGTAGCGGTCGCTTCCGAAACTTCGATCCGCGCTTTCAGCCATTCGACCAGCGTCTCCGCCGGCCAGCGATCGTTCCGCCCCGCCACGAGCGCGGAGTCGAACGCCGCGAAGAGCGCGGTCCCGCAGCCGGCGATCCGGTGTTCGATCCGTCGCTGGCGTTCGGTCATGGCGGGCGCGCCCCGGCGGGATTGAGGCCAGATTATCGAATGGCCGCGCGGCGGGCCGTTCTTCCCTATCATTTCCCCCACCCGCCCCGTTCCCCGGAGACTCCCATGACGCCGCTGCAATCCATCGTCGCCGCCGGCACGAAACTCTGGCTCGATTCCGTCGACCCGGCCGAAATCAAGAAGAACCGCGAGTTCGGCGCCACCGGCGCCACGTCGAACCCGATCATCATCGCCGACCTGCTCAAGACCGGCCGCTTCGACGCCGACATCGCCGCCTTCGCGCAGCAGGGCCTCGACGACGAAGCGATCGCTTGGGCGATGACGAACAAGCTCGTGAAGGCCGCCCAGGACGTCTTCAAGCCGGTCTGGGACGAAACCAAGGGGGACGACGGCTGGGTGAGCTTCGAGCTGGACCCGCTGCTCGAAGACACCGGCAAGAACCTGCCGACGCTCGACCGCACGCACAAGTACATCGACCTGGCTTGGCGGTGGTCCAAGGGGCACTGCAACCGGATGATCAAGGTGCCGGCGACGCCCGGAGGGCTCGGGGCGCTGGAGGAGCTGGTGGCGCACGGCGTGGCGGTGAACGTGACGCTGATCTTCAGCGAGAGCCAGTACCGCGCCGCGCGGAACGCCTGCTACAAGGGCGCCCTGCGGGCGCTCGACCGCGACGCCGTGAAGACCGTGTACAGCATCTTCGTCAGCCGCGTGGACGTGTACACGGAGCAGCACAACGCCAACCTGATCCCCGAGGCGCAGGGCCACGTCGGCATCGTGAACGCCAAGCGCATCTGGAAGATGAACAAGGATTTCTGGGCGGACAAGGGGTTCCCACGCAAGCAGGAGATGATCTTCGCGAGCACCGGCACGAAGAAGAAGGAAGACCCGGCGTGGAAGTACGTCGAATCGTTCGCCGGCAGCGACATCGAAACGAACCCGCCGGCGACGAACGACGCGGTGCAGGCCAGCGGCCGCGTCATCACCAAGAACATCGACAAGCTGCCGCCGGCGAACGTGCTGTTGGACATCGACACCAAGGTGAACATCGGCCACCTCGAGGAAACGCTGATGCGGGAAGGGCTGGCGAAGTTCGCCGACCCGCACAAGGCGCTCCTCAAGCTGATCGGCGACAAGCGCGCGGCGTTGGGGAAGAAATAAGGTATTCGTCGTGATCGAATGGTCATCGAACAAGGGAGCCGCAAATGGGCGGTTCCCTTGTCATGAATTCTTGTTGACGACAAACGACTCTGAATGTTAGTGCCAATAGTCAGTTGCAAAAGTTTGTGTTTATTCCATTTTTTTCTTGATTTGACATTTCACCGCCCGTAGTATTCAGCCAGTTCCTTTTCCGCAGTTCCTATTCCGCAGTTCCTTTTCCGCAGTTCCTTTTCCGCAGTTCCTTTTCCGCAGTTCCTTTTCCGCAGTTCCTTTTCTTTGATGGAGGACGGTATGTCTACGCGCATGAAGTCGACGAAAGTGGCGATGGCGGCGCTGTTCACGATCTCCGCCATACTGCTTCCGCGAGCAATCGCGGCCGACACGCCGGGGAAAGTCGAATTCAAAACCGGATACCCCGTGGGAGTGCCACCCGGTCCCGGCACGATTCCGGGCAAGATCAAAATCTTCGGCACCCAAACGCTGCCCGTGGGAAATCCGACCTGGGCCCATTGGGCCACGCAAGCGACCATCAAAGATCGAGCGCCAAACGGCGCCACGACCACGATCGGATTGCAAGAGTTGAACGGCGGCGTAGGAACCGTTGGCGGCGGCCCGCCACCCATTTGTACGGAAGCGGTCCAAAACATGGCAGCCGGAAGCTACGATGTCCAAATATCCTCACAGTGGATCCGCTGGGTGAATGGAGTCCAAGAACAACAGACCAAAACGTCAGCTACCACGACAGTAACGGTTTGAATGTTTCATGGTTTCGCAAGGTCTCGTTTCGTTGACGCCACTTTCGCCGTATCCAACTACCGATTGTCTTGGGGATTGGTCTAGACCGAACGGTTGTGGACCAATCCTCACAGCGACGGCAGACATAACGCAGAACGAATAGATCGCGCGCCGTGTCGAGGATGGTTCGCGACATGGACTCGGCGATCGCCGGCCGGGGACGCGGCCTCAATGATTCTTAGCGATCGGAATCTGGATTAAGACGCATGAAAGGAGAAAGGCGGTCCATGCGATACTACTATCGAAATGGCGTATCAATTGTCGAATTACTCGTCGTGATCGCAATACTGGCCCTGCTCATCGGCCTGATCTTGCCCGCGATACAAGTGGCTCGCGAAGCCGCCGTTCGCACCAAGAGCGAAAACACGATGCGACAGTTGGCGCTCGCGGTCCACAAGATGGCGGATGCCAATAACGATAAAATTCCCGATTGCAAGACGGCATCCATTCAGATGTCGTGCCTCTGGTACATCTTCGGTAAGGAGTACGCGGAAGGAATCACCTCGACACCGAATGCCATTTACCAGCCCATTCCGTTTCTGCTAAGCCCGGCGGACCCGACCGTGGAGATTGAAGCCAATCCTCGAACTGGTAGTGCGATTCACGTGGCCGGAGAGAACCGGCGCTTTCGCGCCTTGTCCAGTTACCCGTGCAATGCCGTGGCTTTTTCGCATGGGGCCACCTTGCACGGAATCACGGATGGCATGTCGAACACGATCGCCTTCGCCGAACACTACAGCACCTGCAACGACACGATTTTCCTGATCAATGGCCCCCGCACCGTGCCGAACATGCGACCTCCGACATTCGCCGACGCGGACATCTTCGAACATGCCGATGCTTATCCGGTCACGCGAAGCCATCCGACGCGAACATCATCGTCGTTGCCGGGATATACATTTCAGGTTCGTCCGACGTTCGAGGCCTGCGACCCGCGAATCCCGCAAACGCCCCATTCGGGCGGTATGATCGTCGCGCTGTTCGATGGAAGCGTGCGCACCGTACGTCCCGGTGTCGAAGATGGGGTATTCTGGTCCTCCGTGACTCCGAAAGCGGGAGACGTGGGATCGTTGGATTGACAGTTCTCGCCGGAAGGACCAACCGGGAGCCATTCATGAAACGAGCGATGGTATTTCTTTGCCTGTCCGCAATGGTCGGCTACGCGATCATCGCAATCGGAGCCCCCGTTGCCAAACCCAACTCCGAACGGGTTCGCAAGGAACTCGACGCGATCTGGGCGGACCTCTTGAGCCCCGACGAACGGATTGCGACCCGCGCCGCCTTGAGTATGGCGGCATGGAAGCACGACGCGGTCGCGTACCTCGAAGCCAATCTACGCCCGTTGAAGTTGAGTAAAACCGATGCGAAGCCGTTGATCGCCAAACTTGCGAGCGGCGACCTCTTCGATGCCGAACCCGCCTCCAAGACGTTGACGGATTTCGATCCCCGGCTCGCGTTCAATCGGAACGAGATCGAAGAAATGTTGATGAAGGATAACCTCGCCGCTCGCCGATTGTCGGCCGTGCTTTGCGGCCTGCCCCTCGATACGTTCGAGAAAGGTCCACCCGATGCGAAATGGCATTTCCATTCGCCCGACGGCAACCGGTGGTGCTTCAACTATGGCACGGAGGTCAAGAACCATTTCGTCTCCAACGCCGTCGCCGGGATCGGCACGATCGACCGAAAGCCTACATGGGTCCGCGCGGCGCGGGCCGTCGCGATTCTCGAATTCATCGATTCCCCCAACGCCCGGCTGAACCTCGAACAAATGGCTTCCGGGAATCCCGAGGCCTTCCCGACCAAGGCGGCGAATTCGGCCCTCGAGCGCTTGAAAAAGTAAACGTTTCGGAGGCGGAGACAGGAACGATTTGACAGATTCGGGGTGCGCCCTATTCTTCAGGCGGCTCCGCATCCGTCCGTCGTTCCCGGTGTCGTTATGTCCGGACTCCGTCTCCTCTTCGGCGGCGCATTCTGCCTGGTTTGGGCGTCCGCCGCGCTCGCCGGCCCGCCCCGCGGCATCGACGAGGCCAGCTTCAACCGCCTCACCCGCGTCGGCCCGTTCAGCACCGAACTCCAGGGCAAAGTCGCCCTGCGCGTGCCCACCGGCTACCGCATCGTCCTCGAAGACAAACTCGCGGAATTCGGCGAACTCAGCGGCTACCCGGTCCTCGGCGACGAAGCCGCGTACATCAGCATGGCCGCCGACAAGCCGACCTGGCACGGCCTGATCCTGCTGCTCGCCGACGATCCGCTCAAGGGGATCGACGCAAAGACCCTCGCCGAGAAGCCCGCGCGCGACCAACTCCTCGACTGGCAACGCCGCTTCCACGAGAGCCGCCGCCCGCGCAAGGGCGCCACGGTCGTGCCGTCGAAGGTCGGCGCCTGGACGCACACGCCGAAGTTCAACGACAAGACCAACGTGCTCACGATGGGCGTGCGCCTCGAAGCCGAAACCGAAGGCTCGAAGGACAAAGTCTGCTTTTGCTCGTTCGCCTACGGCACGAACGGCGTCATCGCCTGCGTGGTCGCCTTCACGGATGTCGAGGACTACGACAAGGCCGTGAAGGAGAGCGGCAAGCTGACGGAGGAATTCACGTTCCTGGCGCCCCCCCCGGTCGAGGGTACGGCCGAGGAAGACCCGCTGTACACCGCGAAGGTGGCCGGCGGCGGCCTGCTCGGTTCCGTGGTGGTGCTGATGCTGTTCCGCGCGATGGGGATCGGCGCCCCTCGGCAGCCGGTCCGCAAGGGCGCCCGCCGTCCGCTGGCGCGCTGAGTCGCCAGCGACGACCAACGGCATCGGGTTGGAAATCGTCCAAACGAGCGCGATCGTTTCGCACGGCGGGAACGTTCGGCCACCAAGAATTGGCCTGAAGCCTGTTCCGCCGTTGGTGGAGGCGGTTGTCGTCCTTCGGCGGCCATGTCTTTTCGCACGTTCCGCAACATTTCCTTGAATCAACGGACCTTCGTTTCGATCTGCCGGCACCGGTCGTCGAGGACGCGTTTCCGCCCGAAATGGCCGACGCCGACGCGCTTGGCCGATGCGGTCGAGGACAGTCCTCGCCACGGAAATGGGGAGGACATTTCCGCGTGAACCTCGATACTCGACTCTGAATGATCCCGTTGCCAAAATGGCTCGATCCCCTCTCGGAGTCCTCTCCCATGACCCCCTCCCGTCGCCGATTCCTCGCCGGTTCCGCCGCGCTCGGCCTCGCGTCGCAGCTTCCCGCCGCCGACTCGCCCACCGGCAAGGCCAAGAACACGAAGTTCGCCTGCAACGTCGAGATGTGGTTCTCCAAGGAGAAGAACTTCCTCAAGCGCCTCGAAGGCGCGGCCGCGCTCGGCTTCCCCGGCGTCGAGATCTGGCCGTACGAGAACAAGGACGTGAACGCCGTCGCCGATACCTGCGAACGCCTGAAGCTGACGATTGCGCAGTTCACCGCCTGGGGCTTCAAGCCCGGGATGAACGACCCGAAGAACAAGCAGAAGGTCGTCGACAAGATCGGCGAAGCGTGCGAGGTGGCGAAGAAGTGGAAGTGCGGGATGATGTGCGTCGTCGCCGGCGACGACATCCCCGGCGTGTCGCAGGAGCGGATGCACGAGACGACGATCGAGGCGCTGAAGGCCGCCGCGCCCGTCGCCGAGAAGGCGGGCGTGATGCTCATCCTCGAGCCGATGAACATCCGCGTCGACCACAAGGGGCACTGCCTCTACGGCTCGGCCCCGACGATGAAGATCATCAAGGCGGTCGGTTCGAAATTCGTGAAGATCAACTGGGACCTGTACCACATGCACATCACCGAAGGCGACCTCTGCGGCCATCTGAAGGAGGGCTTCGCCGCCGACGCGATCGGCTACGTGCAACTGGCCGACCATCCCGGCCGCCACGAGCCGGGCACCGGCGAGATCCATTACCCGCGCGTGCTGAAGGAATTGAAGAAGCTGAAGTACGACGGCTGGGTCGGCACCGAGTGCACACCGGGCAAAGACGAAGCGACCGCCGCGAAAGCCGTCTTCGCCGCCGATGACTGGTGAGCGAGCGCCTGGACTTCCGAAGTCCGGCTTCGACTTCGGAAGTCCTTCGCGCGGATGGACCTCCGAAGTCGAAACCGGACTTCGGAGGTCGTGTTTTGTCAAAGTCGATCCACTCGGAATGCGCTGGCGTTTCGGGCGGAATCTGTTACAGTGAAACCAGATTCGTTCCCGAGCGCAATCGGGAACGGGTTCCCACCGAACAGCGTCTCACCCGCGACGATTCCCACCCCACGGGAGCCAGCCGATGCGGTTGCTCCGTCTTGTTTGCATGACCGTGATTCTCGGTTCGGTTCCCGCGCGCGCCGCCGACCGTCCTCTCGAATCGCTGATCGACCAGCGGATCGACGCGAAGCTCGCCGCCGACAAGATCGCGCCCGCCGGCCAGGCCGACGACGCGACGCTGATCCGCCGGCTGACGCTCGACCTCGTCGGCCGCATCCCGTCCGTCGGCGAATCCGATGCTTACCTCAAATCGAGCGAAGCCGACAAGCGCGCGAAACTCGTCGATCGCCTCATGGCGTCCCCGGCGTTCGACCGCTATCAGGCGATCCTCTTCGACGCGATGCTGAACGCCGAGCCGGGCCGCGGCCGCTCCGGCTCCGTGCGCGACTACCTCACGCAGGCGATGAAGGACCGGAAGCCGTGGGACGTGATCTTCCGCGAGCTGATGCTGCCCGGCGGGGACGAAAAGACGAAGTCGGCCGGCGAGTTCCTCCGTGCCCGCGTGCAGGACGCCGACAAGATGACCAACGACGTGTCGGTCGCGTTCTTCGGCGTGAATGTGAGCTGCGCGCAGTGCCACGATCATCCGCTCGTGAAGGACTGGAAGCAGGACCACTTCTTCGGGATGAAATCGTTCCTCGCGCGGACGTACGACGCCAACGGCCAACTCGCCGAGCGTGAGGCGGGCGTGGTGAAATTCAAGCCGACGAAGGGGCCGGAGAAGCCCGCGAAGCTGATGTTCCTGACGGGAGCCGTCGTCGAGACCGACACGCTGCGCGATCTCTCGAAGGACGAGCAGAAGAAGGAGAAGGAAGCCAGCGACAAGAAGAACAAGGACCCGAAGGCGGCGCCGGCGAAGCCGAAGTTCAGCGCGCGGGAGAAGCTCGTCGAGGTGGCGCTCCAGCCGAAGGAGGCGGAGTTCTTCGCCCGCAACATCGTCAACCGGCTCTGGCACCGCTTCCTCGGCAGCGGCCTCGTGAACCCGCTCGACCAGATGCACAGCGAGAACCCGGCCTCGCACCCGGAACTGCTCCAGGAATTGGCGCGGGACGCGGCCGCCCACAAGTACGACCTCCGCCGGCTGATCCGCGGCATCGTGATGAGTCGGACGTATTCGCGCTCCAGCCAGTACGGCAGCGAGTCCCGCCCCGAGGACAAGTACTTCGCCGTCGCGAAGCTCCGGCCACTGACGCCGCAGCAGATGGGCACGTCGCTCAAGATCGCGACGACCGACCCGAAGCAGTACGACGGCCTGAAGGCCGACGAATTCGAGAAACGGATCGAGCAGGTCGAAGGCGCCGGGCGCGGCATCGCGTCGCTGATCGCGCAGCCGACGGAGAACTTCCAAATCGGCGTTGGCGAAGCCCTGCTCTTCAGCAACGGCGACCGCGTGATGAAGGAGTTCCTCACCGACGGCGGCGGCAGCCTGCTCGGATCCCTCAAGACCGCGAAGGATCCCGCCGAGGCCGTGAATGCGATGATCCGCACGGCCCTCGCTCGCTCTGCCACGGCCGACGAGACGAATGCCATGAACGCCTACCTCGCCGAACGCAAGGACCGTGCGGCCGAGGCCTACAAGCAAATGCTCTGGGCGCTGGTCACGTGCCCGGAGTTCCGATTTTGTCACTAAGAGATCACGAAAGCCCGAAAGGACGAAATCACGAAGAAGACCGTTTTCGTCTTTTCGTCCTTTCGGGTTTTCGTGATCGTTTTTGAATGAGGACTAGCATGCAGCGACGCGACTTCCTCGCCGCGACGACGGCGTTCACCGCGACGGCTTTCGCCGACATGACCGGCCTGAATGTGCTGGCGAACCCGGCCGTGGCCGCCGACCTCAAGAAGAACCAGAAGCGCGTCATCATGCTCTGGCTCGCCGGCGGCGCCAGCCAACTCGAAACGTGGGACCCGAAGCCCGGCGCGTCCACCGGCGGGCCGTTCCGCGCCATCCCGACCGACGTGCCCGGCATTCACATCTCCGAGCTGATGCCCGAAATGGCCAAGCGCATGAAGCACGTCTGCATCCTGCGCGGCCTCGACACCAAGAACGGCGACCACGGCAGCGCCGCCGTCACGATGATGCGCGGCCGCAGGAATGAAGCGGGGTTGAAGTACCCCGACCTCGGTGCCGTCGTGGCCCGCGAGATGGGCCGGGCCGACAGCAAAGTGCCCGACTACGTCACCTTCTACACGCAGACCGAAGGCCGCGGCATGGCCCCCGGCGATTCCGGCTTCCTCGGTGCCCGCTACGCCCCGATGGAACTCACGACCAACAACACCCCCGAGTTCATCCGCAAGCTCGAAGGCATCACCGACGTCGACCACAAGACCCGCGGCGACCTCCGCGAACTGCTGAGCAAGCAGTTCGCCAAGGGGCGCCAATCGGAAGTGATGGGCAGCCACAACGAGGCGTACGAGCGCGTCCGCGGCATCATGGCCAGCGAGACGCTCTTCGACATCACGAAGGAGCCGCAGAAGGTCCGCGACCGCTACGGCCCGACGCAGTTCGGCCAGCAGACGCTGATCGCCCGCCGCCTCGTCGAGGCCGGCGTGCCGTTCGTCCGCGTCGGCCGCGCGTGGTGGGACAGCCACGGCCAGAACTTCGAGACACACCAGGAGATGGTGCCGGAGCTGGACTCCGTGATGGCCGCGCTGATCGACGACCTGAAGGACCGCGGCCTCTTGAACGACGTGATGATCGTGACGCTCTCCGAATTCGGCAGGACGCCGCAGATCAATGCGAGCCTCGGCCGCGACCACTTCGCGAGCGCCTGGAGCAGCTCGATCACCGGCACCGGCATCAAGGGCGGCTCCGTCTACGGCAAGACCGACGACAAGGGCAACAAGGTGGTGGCCGAGCAGGTGGACGCCGGCAGCCTGTTCGCGACGATTTACTCGGCGCTCGGCATCAATCCGGAGAAGAACTACTACGTCGGCTCGCGGCCCGTGCCGCTGGTGAACCCCGGCGTGGAGGCGATCGAGGAGGTGCTCGCGTAGCGTACAATGGGTAACAACTCTTGGAGTACTGGGAATGACTCTGACACTGGCGGTTCCCCGGGCGACGCTCGACGACTTGATGCGGGTCGAGGGAAAGGCCGAACTCATCGGCGGAAGGGTTGTCTCGTTTATGGCCAGCGGATACCGACCCAGTCGTGTCGCGATGCGGATTGGCCGAAGTCTCGATGAATACTGCTACGCCACGGGTCGCGGGATTGGGTTCGCCGATGGCATCGGGTACGCCGTTCCCGAACTCTCGACGGGTCGCGAATCGTTCTCGCCGGATGCCTCGTACTACACCGGTCCGCTCCCGGCGAACGAGATGCGTTTCATCTCCGGTCCGCCCGATTTCGCCGTCGAAGTCCGCAGCGAGAACGACTACGGCCCGACGGCCGAGGTGGAGATGGCCGACAAGCGGGCCGAGTATTTCGAGGCTGGCACGCTCGTGGTCTGGGACGTGGACCCCGTGGCCCGCACCGTCCGCCGCTACCGGGCCGACGGTTCCGTCGCGGAGTTCGGACCCGGCACCGAGGCGGACGCCGAACCGGCCGTGCCGGGATGGCGGCTTGCCGTCGATTGGCTGATGGCGTGAGGTAGAAGCATAGCACCTGTTGACGCGGAATTGCCTGCACATCACGAATTCACACGCGATCCAGAGTATTTTTTATTCTCTTGCGGAGCGTGGCTGAACTGGCTTGCCCATCTGAACGCGGGCCGAGTATAGGAGAATCGCACGATGTCAAATAATCCGATACTCGACGAGTTGCGCGAAACGCGGGTCCGACTATTCGAAGTAGCGGGTGGAACGATGGAGGCTGTCGTCGCCAAATTACTGTGGTAAGAAGGACGTACGACTCGCAAATTCGCCTTTTTGTCAAAAAACATCGAGGGAAGTACTCGACTTGTCCTTCCCAGCTATCCAGAATGCGAGTCTTGTCAGGTGGAATCAAAGTGATGGTTACTCGAAGCTGTTGTCATTTGCTTTGTGACGCCAATCTGGATTTCTGAAAGAAATGGTTTCTCGGCGGTATCCATCGCTAGTCGTGAAATTTCGACGTTTCGATTCGTAGCCGGAGAAGTCCCGTGGCCAAAACTGCTAAAGATGGAACGGATCAGTATTGTCCAAAATGCAAGCGGATCACGACTTGCAAGGCCCTTCCGCCTAGCGCACTTGGATCGAAGCAGGGCCAAAGGCTTGGCATGCGACACCACTCGGATATTCAGTGGTTTCGCAGAGTCCGCAAGTGCAATACCTGCAATCACACTTTTTACACGGCGGAAATTCAGGAAGCATTTTTGGATGAATTGCGCGAGCTGCGTTCTAAGCTTAATACGATAAAAGCCAGAATCCAGTCATATCAGAAAATCGCAATTACAACGTCGAACGCTGTCGAGGAACTGCGAAGTAGCCTGGATTCGATCGAGTCAATCGACCTATTTGAAAGTGTTCGTTAATTAACGACGATCGCAACATCATTGTCATTATTTATCAATATGCAGGGCCGTCTCGTACGTCGCATTTTATTGGTTGGCCAAAGCCATGTGGGAAGACCCCATCGTCGCGGAGGTCCGCCGCGTCCGCGAGGAACTCGCGGCCCGGTTCAATTACGACGTGAAAGCGATCTTCGCCGACATTCGCGCCCGGCAGGCCGCTCTCGGCGATCGCCTCGTCACACGCGATACGAAACCCGAGCCGATCGCCGATGTCGAAATCACGACAGTCACCGAGAACCCAGAACCGGCATTGCCGGTCGTTCCTTCGTAACAACGGAAGAGCTTCGCGGACACAACGAACGATCCGAGGCGGGCGTGGGCAGTTGCTTCCCGTCCTCATCATCGCCACTCTCCCCGGAACATCGTTCGGCGTTCCGACATCCGATCGACTTCGTCGAAGATCAGTTCAAATGGATCGGCGTCGCGGTCCGGGAGCGGCAGCGCCACGAAGTCGGCCGACTTGCCGACCTCCAGGCTTCCCGTCTCATCGGACCAGCCGAGGGCTTCCGCGCCGGTCAGCGTCGCCATGCGCAGCAATTCGTCGCAAGGCACTTCGGGCCGGATCGAATGCACGAAGCGGGCTTCCGCGAGCAGGTCGAGATCGGGGTTCGACGCGAGGCTGTCGGTGCCGAGCGCGACGCGGACGCCGCGGGCCTGGAACTCGCGGAACGGATGGCGCGGATGGCCGAAGGCCGCGTGCGTGCGGGGGCAGTAGACGCAGGAGCTGTTCCGGGGGATGCGCGCCGACGGCGCGACGTGATTCATATGGATGAACAGCTTGGGCTGACGGAAGTCGACGATCTTCATGATGGAGGAGAAATCGTCGGCCAACCCGTCCGCGCACCAGGCGCCGAGCGATTCCAGGAACTCGCGGAACGGCCCGCGCCTTCGATGCAATAACTCGATCTCCTCACGGCTCTCGCCGAGATGGATCGCCGTCGGGCGCTTCTCAACCCGGCAGAGCCGCCCCGCTTCGGCAAACAAATCGCGATGAACGCTGTACGGGGCATGCGGACTCAGCCCGCGTCGATGGAGTTCCGTTTCCGACCCCTCCATCCAAGCGGCCGCTTCTCGTTTCGACGCCTCGATCCGCTCGGGTTTCAAGCCGATCATTTCCTCAAATACGACGACCCGCATCTTCGCCTCAACAATCGCATCCCAGCTCGCCCCGCCCGACGTGATGTCCCCAACAAGCGTCGTCCCAAACCGGAGGCTCCCAGCCAGCCCCGCGCGGATATCGACTTGCGTCTGTTCCGGTATCCGGCTGCGGCGATACGCGATCACGCCTTTCAGCCAGTCGGTGAAGTGCTCCGGATCGGTCGGCGGAATCTGGCCGCGCGCCCCGCTCAGATCGAGGTGCGTGTGGCAGTTCACCAATCCCGGAATGAACGCGACATTGCCGAGATCGATCTCCGGCGTCCGCGTGCCCTTCGGTTCGACGGCCGCGATCGTCGTCCCTTCGACCGTGATCGTCCCGTTCGCCAACGGCTCGGACGAAACCGGAACGATCCAGCGGGCGGTGTACGTGCGCGGGTCGGCCATAGAATGTCATCCTATGCCCTCCCTCGCCGATCTCGTCCGCCGCGTCGCCGATGCGCCGACCGTGCCGTGCCCCTGCGGGTCCAGCACGCGCGTCCTCACGGCCGCCGACGGCGCGCCGTGCTCGTTCCACATCACGACGATCCGCGACTCCGTCCGCCACTACCACCGCGACACGACGGAGGTCTACTACATCCTCGAAGGCGCCGGCCGCATCGAACTCGACGGCGAATGGACGGCGATCGAGCCGGGCCGGATGATCTGGATTCCCGCCGGCACGCGCCACCGCCTCGTCGCTGATGGGGAAGTGAAGACGATCGTCTTCGGCGTCCCTGCATTCAACGCCGAGGACGAGTATTTCGATTGAGCGCGGTCGAACGCCGAATCCACACTTTTGAATCGGCCCGCATCGACTCGCTCAACGAATCGTTGGCCACAAAGAGGCACGAAGACGCACAAAAATCGGGATTCTCTCTTCGTGCGTCTTCGTGCCTTTTCGTGGCCATCGATCCCAATCGAATCCATCGACTGGTTCGAATCCTGTTTCCGGAAGAAACGTCTTCGGTTACACTCGACGGTCCTGCCGGAGATCCCGCCATGTTCACCTTCCTCGGTTCCGCCCGCGAGTGCCGGCCCTCCATCACGCGCCGCGACGTGCTCCGCGTCGGCACGCTCGCCACCGCCGGCCTGCTGCTGCCGGGAGCGAAGGCGTCCACCCCGTCGCGGCCGAAGTCGGTCATCCTCGTCTGGCTGCGCGGCGGCGCGTCCCACATCGACAGCTACGACATGAAGCCGGACGCCCCGGCCGAGATTCGCGGCGAGTTCAAACCCGCAAGCACGAACGTCCCGGGCATCCAGATTTGCGACCTCATGCCGATGCAGGCGAAGGTGATGGACAAGCTCGCCATCGTCCGCGGCATCCGATCGGTCGACATCGGCGACCACACGCCGCACTACATCCTCACCGGCTTCCCCGATCGCGGCAAGCGCCCCGTGATCGGCGCCGTCGCCAGCCGGCTCTCGAACCGCGCCGATGGCCTGCCGCCCTACGTCAGCCTCATGTACGAACCGCCCAAGCTCTACGACACCGAAGGGCCGACCTACCTCGGCAATTCGCACCGGCCTTTCGTGCCGAAGAAGGACGGCCTCGCGAACCTGAGCCTCGTGAAGGGCGTTTCGCTCGAACAACTCGACGAGCGGAAGGGCCTCCTGAAACGGTTCGATTCCCTCTCGCGCGAGGTCGAGTACGCCCACAACATGAACGGCCTCGACGACTACACCAGGCAGGCGTTCGACATGGTCGTGTCGCCGAAGGTGCGCGAGGCGTTCGACATGAACCGCGAGCCGCTCTTGGCGCGCGAGCGATACGGGAAGTACTGCGAGAACTTCCTCCGCGCCCGGCGGCTGGCCGAGGCGGGCGTGTCGGTGATTACGCTCAAGGTCGGCGACTGGGACACGCACGAGCACAACTTCCGGGACCACCGCGACCAGCTCCCGCAGCTCGACCGCGGCATCCACGCCCTCGTGACCGACCTGCACGATCGCGGCCTGGACCAGGACGTGGCCGTCGTGGTGTGGGGCGAGTTCGGGCGCGATCCGCGCATCTCGCGCATCGCCGGGCGGGACCACTGGCCGGACGCCGGCGCGGCGGTCGTCTTTGGCGGCGGATTCAAGACGGGCCAGGTGATCGGCGAGACGGACCGCCTCGCGAATCGGGCGAAGGGCCGGCCGTACACGCCGAGCAATGTCCTCGCGAGCCTCTACGGCTTCCTCGGCATCGACGTGGAGCGCACCTTCCCGGACCACGACGGCCGCCCGATGCACGTGCTCGACGACCGCGACCCGGTGAAGGAATTGGCGTAACGTTCGGGGTTGGTCTACTTACCGGCCGCCGCCAACCGTTGGAGCGAGAGGGCCGCCTCGGCGGCGATGCGCGGGTTCGAGACGTGCTGCGTCCAGCCTTCCAGCAGTTTCTTCGCCGCCGGGGTGCCGATCCGCTCCAGCACTTCGATCGACCGCACCGCGCGCAGGTCCGGCCCGGCGCCGTGGGTCTTCGGGCCGGCCTTCATCTGCTCGAGCATCTCCTCCGCCCGCGCCCGCACCTCCACCGATTCGGTCGTGCGGATCGCGTCCTGGAGCGCGGCCGCGGCGCGCGGGCCGAGCTCCTTCACTTTCTTGATCGCCGCCAGCCGGTCGGCGAAGGCGGGCGCGTCGAACTTGCGGATGACGGCCGGCAGGTCCACGTCGATCGGCTTCGGCGGCGGCGCCGTGAATTTCGACGTCAGGAGTTTCAGCGCCGTCTCGGGGTTCTGCGCGAGCCGGTGGACCGAATTCCGGGATTCCGCCGGCGCGTCGGTCACGAACGCCTCCCAGAACTTGTCGAACTCCTCCGGCTTGAGTTCGGGGAGGTCCGGCGGCGACGGGATCTTCCAGATCGTGATGGTGCCGTCGGTGTGGCCGGTGGCGATGGTGCGGCCGTCGGGCGCGAACGCGAAGGGGGAAGTGGCGGAGACGCCTTCGTAGTAGTTCGGGATGCGCAGGTCGGTGGCGGGGAAGAAGGCGAGTTCCTTGCCGGCGTTGAGGTCGAAGACCTTCACGCCTTTCATGCTGGCGAAGCCGATGAGCCGGTTGTCGGCGCTGAAGGTCACGGCGTTGGAGTTGGCGCCGGTGGCGATCTTGCGGAGTTCCTTGCCGGTCGTCACGTCCCAGAGGTGGATGGTGCCGGGGCTGTTGAGGTTCCCGCGCATCGTCTCTTCGTTCTGGGTGGTGGCGAGGATGCGGCCGTCGTTCGAGAAGGAGGTGGAACCGCCGTAATAGTAGTAGTTGTTGTTCTGGGTCTTCACGATGCTGAAGAGGGTGCCGCCGGTGGAGAGGGCGACGATCTTGCTGCCGAACATGGCGAAGCGGCCGCAGGGGGAGATGTTCGCCATCGAGGCGTAGTTGGGGAAAGTGAACTCGGCGAAGTTGGATTTGGAGCCGGCGTTCACGTCCCAGGATTCGAAGGTCATTTTGGACTGATTGCCGGTGTAGTTCATTTTGAAGAGCGTGGCGGTGTTGCCGTCGGCGGAGAGGGTGCCGTAGTGGAACTGGTTGCCGTTGGGGTCGCCGCCGCCGCCCTTGAGCTTGGCGAGGACCTTGCCGGTGACGCCGTCGCGGACTTCCATCGGGGAGTTCATGGTGCCGGTGAGGAAGCGCGGCCCGGCGGCGGAGTAGGCGACGGCGCGGGTGGTAGGGTAGCCGCCGAAGAAGATCATCATTTGTTCGTTTTCGGTCGGCGCCAGCGAGGCTTCGATCTGGGGGGTGCCGGCCCATTTTTGGGTTTCGATGTCCCAGGTGCCGGGCATGTCCTGCTCGCCGAGGCTGAAGATCTTCTTGCCGTCGGGGGAATAGACGAGTCGGGTGACGTTCGTGGCGGAGCCGGGAGGCGCGGGATCGCCGTAGGCTTTTTCGCCCTTGGGCAGGTTCCAGCGGCAGAGGTGGCCGTTGTAGGCGGTGACGAGGAACGAACCGTCGGGGGCGAACGCGGTGCCCTGCGTCGTGGAGCGCGGCGGGCGGCCGGTCGGCAGTTTGGCGACGAGTTCGCCCTTTTTGAGGTTCCAGATTTCGGCGTGGCCGGCCTTGAGCGGGAAGATCGCGGCGTCGTTCGGGCCGGCGAGTTGCTGGCCGAGGACGTCGGCGGCTTTCGGCAGCGTCCACTTCGCTTCCTTGCCGTTGGCGGCGTCGCGGACGCCGCTGGTCTTGTCGATGCCGATGGCGAGGACGTGCTTGGAGTCGCGGGTGAAGACGGGCCACATGCCGACGACTTCGGTCCAGAGCTTCTTGCCGTCGTCGGCGTTGTAGCAGGTGCCGCTCATCTTGTTGCCGATGCCGACGTTGTTGGCGTCCAGCAGGAGGATTTTCGAGCCGTCGGGGCTGAACTGCATGAGGCCGGCGGCGACGACGAAGCCGCCGTTCTGCTGTTCGAGGAAGGTCTTGCTGGTGCCGGTGGCGACTTCGATGACGACGTGGCGCGGGTTCCCGTTGCCGTATTCGTTGACGAGGATTTTCTTGCCGTCGGGGGCGAGGACGGCGGAACTGATCCAGTTGTTGCCGTTGTTGTTGCTGGGGTATTTCATCCGCAGCTTGCCGGTCTCGGTTTCGAGGACGCGGACGGAGCGGGCGGAGTAGTCTTCGCCGTCGAAGACGAGGGCGAGGGCGCCGTCGGCGGAGAGGCCGGCGAGGGTGCCGCCGTTGCCGCCGTAGACGTTGCGCTCGATCTTTTCGACGAGCCGGCGCGAGGCGATCGGTTGGCCGTTGGCGGCGTCGAAGGTGCGCACGAGCGTGTCGGGCGTGACCGTGACGATGCGCTTGCCGTCGGCGGAGACGGCGACCTGCACCGGCCCCAGCCGCGTGGGGCTGGCGCCGAGGCGCGCGATCGCGTTCTTCGGCAAGCCGTTCGGCTGAACCGTGGACAGGACGAGGGCGGCGAACCAGGGTGTGAACGTCACGGCGGAGGCTCCGAAATGGAACCCCGTGATTGTACCCGCCAATCGCACATCGTGGCGGATTTTTGAGCGATCCGGGTCCTCGGCTCCGACTTCGACGAAGCTCACTCGGCCAACTTGATCTTTCGGGCCGCCTCCTCGCGGCGGCCGCCCTCGCGGCCGACGTGCGTCGTCGCGTAGTGCTTCGCCGCCAGCGTCCACGCCTCCTTCGCCCGCTTCGCGTCTCCTTGGCGGAACGCCACGTCGCCGAGGTGGTCCCACACGGTCGGGTCGGTCGCGCCGTCCGGCAGCGCCGCGGCCTTCTCCAACTGCTCGCGCGCCGCCGCGAGATTCCCCTTTCGGAACAAGACCCAACCGAGGCTGTCGAGGTACGGCGCGTGGTCGACGTTCGGCTCGCCGGCGCGGGCGCGGTCGTCCGATTCGATCTCGATCGCGCGGCGGATCAGGCGCTCGGCTTCGTCGAGCTTGCGGTTCTGGTCCGCGAGGTTGTAACCCAGGTTATTCAGCGCGAGCGCGTCGTCGGCGTCCTCATCGAGGATGCCGCGGAGTTCCTCCTCCGCCTCGCGCTGGCGCTTCAGGCCGAGAAACGCCTGCGCACGCAGGACGCGCAGCGAACGGACTTCGGCGGGAGTACGGAACTCCGCCATGACGGCGTCGCATTCCTTCAGCATCGCCTCGTGGCGGCCGAGGATCTCGAGGATGTGCACCTTCTCGCGGCGCGAGGCGAAGGCGTTGTCGCCTTCGGCGTTGGCGAGGACGCGAAAGGCCGTGTTGTCGTTGCCGAGTTCGGCGAGCGCCGCGGCGCGATAGTAGTTCAGGACGCCCGGCGAGAGATTGCCGGCGGCGTTGCAAAGGTCCAGGATCGCTTGCCATTTCCGCTGGCCGTACAGGTGCCGGTGCAGCCGCTGGAACGACCGGAAGTTCCCGTCCGCCTCGAAGCTCGCGCGGAGGGCGTCCTCGACGGCGGCGGGCTGGCCGGCGCGCGCACCGGCCCAGGCGAGGAGGTCCCACAGTTCCGCCGATCGTTTCGTCCCGCTGGCGAGGCGGGCGGCGCGGATCGCCTTGAGGGCGAGCGCCGGCCTCGCCACGAGCGACTCCGCGAACGCCCGCCGTCGCTCGGCGTCCTTCGCGGGCACGACCGCCGGCTTGCGCGGGATTCGATCCGGCCCCGCCGGGAACAGGGCCTCCGCGATTTCGAGGATCCCGGCGCCGGAATCGCTCGCGGAATAGGTGTCGACGAGCAGGCGGAAGTACGCGGCCTCGGTTTCCTTGGTCGCGAATTCGCGGAAGCCCTCGTGCGCGGTGCCGAACCCGGCCGGCGTGCGCGCCTGCTCCGCGAGCCGTGCCCACTTCCCGGCCGGCTCGGATCGGGCCGCGAGCGTCGCGTCGGCGTCGCGCCCGGACTTGCGCAATTGCTCCGCGTACTTCATGTACGGTTCGGGATCGCGCGGGCCGAACGCGAGGTAAGCCTCGAAGTGGCGAATCGCCGCCGCGGAATCGCCGGACGCGGCGGCGAGTTCGGCGAGGTTGCGGTGGGAGCGCGCCGAACCGGCGCGATCGTCCGCGAAGTGCGTCCGTGCCGCGAGAAACGCGGTGCGGGCGTCGTCGAAATGCTTGTTCGCGACGAGCGCCGTGCCGTGGCGCTCGGCCGCCTCCGCCGCCTCGCGATCGAGTTCGCCCCGCGTGAAGCCTTCCTTGAGCAACCGCTCGGACCGCGCCGCCAGGAAATCGCGCACTCCCTTCCAGCCGGCCTCGGCGCCCGCCGTGTCGCTTGCGCGGTCCCGGCAGCGGGCGAGGTCGATCCGCATCGCGAGACCCTTCGTCGCGCGGTCGTCCAGGGTCGCGCCGGCGAGCGCCGCCGCGAGCGCGTCCGCCGCCTCGGAATATCGCTTGGTTTCGAAGAGGAGTTTCGCGAGGCGGTGCGCGGTGTCGGCGTCCTTCGGATCGGCCGCCAGCACGCCGCGCGCCGTGCGGATGGCGGCCGCGTCCCGCCCGAGGTCCGCGTAGAGCGCCACGAGTTCCCGCCGCGGCGCGGTGGCCGCCGGATCGAGCTTCGCCGCCGCTTCGAGGTTCCGCAGCGCCCGGGGAACTTCGTCCGAACGAGCCTGCACCCGCGCCGCGCCGTACCTCGCCAGCGACTCGCGAGAGTCCGCGCCCGGCACGTCCGCGGCGCACGCGCCGTGCGAGAATATCGCGAGTATCGCCAGCGCTCGCACCACGGCCGCCACCCCGATCGGATGGCGAATTCTACCGGCGAACGGATTCGGAAAATAGATCGTTTCCCGGCGCGGCGAACGTTTGCGGTGAGCGCGGGAGTATCGCCATCGCGTGAATAGAATGGCTCCTTTCGGCCGGTTCCAAGTGATTTCGCCGAGGATTCATCATGGTCCGCGTGATTCCGCTCTCGCTCATCGGCGTCTGGCTCCTCGTGATCGCGCTCTTTCAACCGGTTCGCCCCGTCTCGGCGCAGGATGCCCAGGCCGAGTCGTTCGCGAAGACCATCCGGCCGCTGCTCAAAACGCATTGCCTGAACTGCCACTCGACGAAGGCGATGAAGGGCGACCTCGACCTCGAACGGTTCGGGACGCTCGACGACGTCCGCAAGGACGCGAAGCCGTGGCAGGCGATGATCGAGCAAATCGAGACGGGCGAGATGCCGCCGAAGGACAAGCCGCAACCGACGGCCGAGGAAAAGAAGCAACTCGTGGCCTGGGTGCGGCAGTTCCTCGAAACCGAAGCGAAGGCGCGGAAGGGCGACCCCGGCCGCGTGCCGCTCCGCCGGCTCAGCAACGCCGAGTACGACGCGACGGTCCGCGACCTGACCGGCGTCGACCTGCGTCCGACGCGCGAGTTCCCGGCGGACGGCGCGGCCGGCGAAGGGTTCACGAACGCGGCCGAGGCGCTCACGGACATCTCGCCGGCGCTCTTCACGAAGTATCTCGCCGCCGCGAAGGAGATCGCCGACCGGGCCGTGCTGCTGCCGGACGGCTTCCGGTTCTCGCCCGCGAAGACCCGCCGCGACTGGAGCGACGAGGGCGTGGCGAAGATTCGCGCGGTCTATTCGCGACACATGGGCGCCGAGGGCCGGCTCGACGTGCGACCGTATCTGATGGCGACGATCCGCCACCGGACGTCGTTGAACGACGGCAAGCTGGCCGAGGTCGCCGCGACGGAGAAGCTGAACGCGAAGTACCTCGGCATCCTCTGGACGGCGCTGACCGACGCGACGCCGTCGGAGCCGCTCGACACGATCCGCCGGAAATGGAAGGCCGCGACGGCGAACGATCTGCCGTCGCTGACGGCTGACATCGTGAGCTGGCAGAATGCGCTCTGGCAGACGGCGCGCGTCGGCAACTACTTCCGCCCGCTGGGAGCCACCTACACGGAGAACCTGAGTCGTCAATTCCCCACCGAACCGACCGGCGTGGAGTCGCAGGCGATCCGCGTGGCCGTGAAGCCGGAGCCAGGGACCAACGGCGCCTCCATCGTTCTGGAATCGAAGGATCTGCTGTCAGCCGGCGCCGGGGCAAAGGTGATCTTCAGGAACCCGCGATTCGAGGGGAACGGGCCGCCGCTGCGCCTCGCCGACTACCGGGACTATGGTGCCCGTTTCGAGCTTGATTTCCCGACCGTGTTCGCCGACGCCGACAAGTATCTCTCGGCCGTCTTCGAGTGGGCGAAGGACCCTAAACACGAAGGGAAGGGGCTGAACGCGGAGTTGCTGAAGCGATGGATCGACTTCGTCGACCTCGACCTCACCGGCGCGAAGCCGGTCGACGGCAAGCCGGTGCCGTTCGCCGAGTTCAAACTCTTCGACACGAAGGCGGAGCGGATCGACGGCCGCGCGTGGATTAACGGCTGGCATTCGCGCTCGGCCGGGCTGCCCGTCGTCATGGCGAACTCGTCGGATCAGGATGAACGCATTCCCGGCCTCGCGAAGGCGAAGTCGATCGTGGTGCATCCAATGCCGCAGGAGTACGTCGGCGTGGCGTGGACCAGCCCGATCGCGGGGACGGTGACGATCGCCGCGACCGTGGCGCACGCGCACCCGGCGTGCGGCAACGGCGTCGCCTGGTGGCTCGAACTCCGCCGCGGCCAGAAGGCGACCGAGATCGCCGCCGGCAGCGTCGCGCTCGGCAAGGCGACGAAGCAGGAGTTGAGTCGCGCCGTGCGGATCGGCGACCAATTGATCCTCGCCGTGGACGCGAAGGACGCGAACCACGTCTGCGACCTCACCGGCGTTTCGCTGACGATCGCCGAGACGGAGAAGCCGGGCCGCGTCTGGGACTTGGCGAAGGAGATCGCCGGTTCGATCCATGCCGGGAATCCGCACGCCGACGGACACGGAAACAAGGACGTCTGGAGTTTCGGAAAGGGGCCGAGCCGCGCCGTCGCGGGCGGGGCGCTGCCGATCCCGGTCGATTCGATCCTCGGCCGCTGGAAGGCCGCGGCGATCGACGCGAAGTCGCGGGACGAACTGCCGAAGCTGGCCGACGAACTGAAGAAACTCCTGACCGGCCCGCGCCCGGACGACGCGAAGTCCCCGGATCGGGCGCTCTTCGACAATCTGGTATCGGTCGAGAGCGCGCTGCTGCGGAATCTCGACGCGACGCCGTTCCGCAAGCCGATGGCGACGTCCTTTGGCTTGCCCAAGGAACGGTTCGACGCCGACGGGAATCTCGTCGTGGAGGCGAACACATCGAAATCGATTCGCCTGCCGGCGGCGCTGTTCGTCGGGCGCACCTTCGCGGCCGAAGCGGTTCTGTCGGAACCGGCCGATGGCCGCGCCGCGATTCTGTCCGCCCGCTGGGACGGCAAGTCGCCGCTGTTGGCCGGGCCGGGCGGCCTCGCGAAATTGAAGAAAGGCTTCGACTCCTTCCGCGAGCTCTTCCCGCTCTTCCTCGCCTTCCCGCCGGTGATCCCGACGGACGAAGTCGTGTCGCTCAAGATGTTCCACCGCGAGGACGAACCGCTGCGGCGGCTCTTCCTGAACGAATCGGAACGCAAGGAACTCGATCACCTCTGGGCCGAGCACGGCTTCGTCAGCAAGCAGTATCGGCTGGAAAACGAGCACCTGCCGCAGTTCATCGGCTTCGTGACGCAGGACCAGCCAAAGGCGATGGAGGTCTATTTCGTCGGTCAGAAGCCGGCGTTCCAGAAGCGGGCCGACGATTTATCGGCATCGGAAGTTGGGGCGGAGCCGAAGCACCTGGACGCGCTTCTCGCATTCGCGGCGAAGGCGTACCGACGGCCGCTCAAGCCCGCCGAAGGGGAGGAACTCCGCAAGCTGTATCGGTCGGTGCGCGCCGCCGGGGCGAGCCACGACGAAGCGATCCGCGGTGCGCTCCAACGGATCTTCGTCTCGCCGTCGTTCCTGTTCCGCATCGAGGCCGCGCCGCCGGGGAAGGAGCCGAAACCGGTGAGCGACTGGGAACTCGCGACGCGCCTGAGCTACTTCCTCTGGTCGTCGATGCCCGACGACGAACTGCGCCGCCTCGCGGCGGCCGGCAAGCTTCGCGATCCGAAGGTGCTCGAAGACCAGACCCGCCGGATGCTCGCCGACGGTCGCACGCGCTCGCTCGCCATCGAGTTCGGCACGCAATGGATCCACGTCCGCGGCTTCGACGGGCACAACGAGAAGAATGAGAAGCTCTTCTCGAGCTTCACGCCGGAGCTGCGCTCGGCGATGAACGAGGAGGCGATCCGCTTCTTCCAGGATCTCTTCCAGGCCGATCGCAAGGTGACCGACATCCTCGATTCGGACACAACATTCCTCAACGAGACGCTCGCCAAGCACTACGGCGTCCCCGACGTCGCCGGCCCGGACTGGCGGCGCGTCGAGGGCGTGAAGCAATACGGCCGCGGCGGCATCCTCGGCTTCGCCAGCGTGCAGGCGAAGCAGTCGGGGGCTTTGCGGACCAGCCCTGTCCTGCGCGGGAACTGGGTGGTCGAGACGCTGCTCGGCGAGAAGCTGCCGAAGCCGCCGCCGAACGTGCCGAAGCTGCCGGAAGAAGAGGGAACGGAGAAACTGACCACGCGGCAGCAGACCGAGCGCCACGTCTCGGACGCGAGCTGCGCCGCCTGCCACGTGCGCATCGACCCGTTCGGCTTCGCGCTCGAAAAGTACGACCCGATCGGCCGGCGGCGCGACAAGGACTTCGGCGGATTGCCGCTGGATTCCAAGGCCAAATTGCGCGACGGCGCCGAATTCGACGGCATCGACGGCTTGCGGAATTACCTGCTGACGAAGAAGCAGGATGTGATCGTCCGCCTCTTTTGCAAGCGCCTGCTCGGCTACGCCCTCGGCCGCTCCGTCACGCACTCGGACACGGCCACGCTCGACGAGATGGTGGCAGAAATGAAGAAGATCGACGGCCGCGTCGGGGCGGCCGTGCGGGTGATCGTGGCCAGCCCGCAGTTCCGCATGGCGCGGGGAGCGGACGCGGTGGAGTGACCCACAACATCACTGTAATGGCGACGGAAACATTATTATCATGTACAATTATTGGCATTTCTCCTTGTACTATTCTGTGGGACTATTTGCATTCGATACTTCGACCAACCAGTACGCCGGAGAAGTGCGATGATCGACATTATGAACCTCTCGCTATCTATAGGAAACGATTCTGCTGCGCCTCCGAAAGAATTAGTTCCGACAATTGGCAAGGCCATAGCCGATGGCGTAATTGTCATAGTTGCAGCGGGCAATTGTGGCCCTAAAGCTGGAACCATGAACCGATTAGCGCAATTGAAGGGAATAATAAGTGTAGGATCAGCTTCATGGGACGGCTCGCGGCTGTCAAAGTTTTCATCACGTGGAAAGCATAATCAATCCAACAGCGGCCCAACACTTGTCGCCCCAGGTGAGGATCTAATTGGAGGCTGGACGAGTGAGAAAGCCAAGAATCCCGATCAAATTGAGCGAGATAAACGATTAATCACCCTTGTCACTCTCAAAAGGCAAACCGGTCGTAGTTTCGCTGCCTGCGAACTGGATCGAATTCGGCAATCGAGTACTGTCATGTCCGGGACAAGTCAAGCCTGTGCATATATTTCAGGGTTGCTGGGTAGATTTATTGCAATCAGAAAAGCACTATCGTTGCCATACGGTCGAGACTACGCCGTTGAATTTCTAAAACGATCGTCACGAACCATGTCAGGTTATGGGTCTCATGAACAAGGACTTGGCTTTGTCTCTAGCGAATCAATTTTATCATATCTTCAATCGTGCAAAACTGACGATGCATTTTGGTGCAAGTCAGCAACGAGTCTAGAAGATGCTTGGCTAAGCTCCACCGGGGCAGGTGTTAAAATCGCGATCATCGACACGGGAAGACCTAAGGACCCTAAATACAATGTGGTTGCGTCGAAGGACTTTACAAATAGTCCAAGCGGCGAATGGGACGAAAATGGCCATTCGACTCACATTTCTGGTATTATTGGTGGATGAGCGTTCAATCGACCAGTTCATTTTAACGTCGTAGCAAAAACTCCTTCGCGTTCACAATGCCCCACGCCACGTCTTCCCACGCGGCACGGCGGTCGGGTGCGGCCTTAACGTATTTGAAGAGCTTCGACTTTTCCGTCGCGTTCGGATAGCGACTCAGCGCCGCCAGATACAACTCGTCGAGCATCTCGGCGTCGGTCGCGCCTCGATCGAGCAGCTTGCCGAGGCGGTTGTCGTCCTTCCGCAGCATCGCGTTCACCTGCTCGCCGTTGATCATCTGGAACGCCTGCAACAGGCCCGCCTCCTCGCTGCGCTCGCAGTCGCACGTCAGCAGGCGCTCCGGTTTGCCGAAGACGCGCAGGAAGCGCTCGCCCATCGCCGCCCCGCCGCGCCGGCTGCCCGTTCCCGCCTGCGACATCGCCGGCACCGCCCCGGCGCGGAGGCCGGCCGGGTAGCCGTTGAAGCGCGGCTCGACGCCCAGCACTCGGCTCATCGCGTCCAGCAACTGTTCCGCTTCCAGCGGCTGCACGAGCGCGTGCGAGAAGTGCGTGCCATCGTGCGCGTTCGCGTCGACGGTCGAACTCGAAAGCTGATAGGTGCGCGACAGGAGAATCGTCTTGACCAATGGTTTCAAGCGGAATCCGCCGGCCTTGAACTCGGCGGCGAGATGGTCCAGCAACTCCGGGTTCGACGGCGGGTTCGCGGCCTTGAAGTCGTCGTTCGGCTCCACGATCCCGCGGCCGAACAGGTGGTACCAGACGCGGTTCGCCTGCGCCTTCGCGAAGAACGGGTTGGCCGGGTCCGCGATCCAGTCCGCGAGCATGCCGAGGCGGTCGGTGTCTTCCGCCGGGGATCGGTCGTCGCCGAGCGTCTTCGGGACGGCGACTTCGCCCGTGCGCGGCAGCGTCGTCTCGCCGGAGCGCGACGCGAAGACGATCTGCTCGCCGACGAACTCGTGTTTGTCGAGGTCGTCCTTCCGCTCGTTCGACAGCACGCGGTACTGCACGCGCGGGAAGAACGCGGCGAAGCGGTGGTAGTCGTCCTGCGTCCAGCGGTCGAAAGGGTGGTTGTGGCACTTCGCGCAGTTGACGCGCACGCCGAGGAAGACTTGCGCCACGGCTTCCGCGCGCGCCTGCGGGTCGCGCACGGCGCGGTAGAAGTTCGCCGGCGGGTTCGCGTAGGTGCTGCCGCGTGCCGAGAGAATCTCGCGTGCAAACTCGTTGAGCGGCCGGTCCTCGGCGAGCCAGGTCTTGATCCAGCGGTGGTAGACCTGCACGCCCTTGCGGTCGAGCGACTTCTCCTCGTTCCGCAGCAGGTCGCTCCACTTCATCGCCCAGTATTCGGCGAACTCCGGCTTGGCGAGCAGGGAGTCGACGAACTTCGCCCGCTTGTCCGGCGAACGGTCCGCGAGGAAGGCCCGCGCCTCGTCGGCCATCGGCAGCGTGCCCGTGGCGTCGAGGGAGGCGCGGCGGAGGAACGTCGCGTCGTCCGCCAGCGCCGACGGCGGAATCCGCAGTTCCTTCAATTGCCTCGCGACCAATGAATCGATCTTGTTTGCGGAGTTCAGTACGCTCACGTCCGGCGGCGGAACGTCCGGCAGGAAGGCGACGCGCACCGGCACCTGCAACCCAAGATAGCGCACGAGCACGGTCGTCTCGCCGTCCTGCTCCTTTTCGACTGTCCCGTCGGAATGAATGGTGGCGATGCCGACGGTCGTGGTCTCCACGGCGACGAACGGCGTCACGTCCCGGCTCGATCCGTCGGCGAAATGGGCGACGGCCTTGAGTTGGAACGAGTCCTTCGGCGCGGCGAGGATCGCGGACTTCGGCGTCACGTCCAGCGCCGCGAGCTTCGGGTTCGTGCCCGCGTCGGAGCGGCCGCCGCCGGCGATCCAGTTCCGCAGCGTGGCGTATTCGTTCCCGCTGGCGGAGAAGCGTACGCCGCCCTCATGGGGCACGCGGCCGACGGCCTTCTGGAGCAGCAGGCTTTCATTCGGGGAGGCGACGTCGACGCGCCGGCCGAGCGCCCCGCGCGTGAGGGCCGCGTGGTCGTAAGCCGGGTCCTCGCCGCGCAGCGAGAGCTTGAGGCCGCCCTTGCCGTTCAGGTTCCCGTGGCAGGCGCCCATGTTGCACCCGGCCCGCGACAGCACGGCCGAGACATCGTTCGTGAACGAAGTCGGCGGCTCGGCGGCGCGGGCCGACGAAGCGAGCAAGACGATGAACAGTGGTGAAAGCAATCGCGATGGCATCGATGGCCTTCGTAGGGTGGGCCGAGTCTTCGAGGCCCACCGTTGACAACAACCATTCACGCGGTGGGCCGCGAAGACTCGGCACCACCCTACAAAAACCAGACGCTACGTAGCGAACAACTCCTCGATCACGCGGCCCGGCGTCGCGAGGCCAAGGCCGGCGACCTGCTCGCTCGTCAGGCCGACGGCGTGCTGCACCGTCGCGCACAGGTCGCCGGGCGTCAGCGGCGTGTCGGCGGGTTTGCCCGCCTTCGCGTCGGACGTGCCCAGCACCCGGCCGCCGCGCACGCCGCCGCCGGCGGCGAGCGCGCTGTAGCAGCCCGGCCAGTGCTCGCGCCCGGCCTTGTCGTTCACCTTCGGATCGCGGCCGAACTCGCCGACCGCCAGCACCAGCGTCGATTCCAATAGACCGCGCTCGGCGAGGTCGGAGATCAGCGACGAGAGTGTCTGGTCCAGCCACATCGCGTGGCGGTCCTGCATGATCTGGAAGTTC
>CAYVRB010000024.1:0-32502 GCA_964453375.1 uncultured Alcaligenaceae bacterium | reverse complement strand
GCGGGACGGCTTCCTGCGAGTCGTGCGAAAGGCGATGGAACAGACGCTCGGCGACGACGCCGAGGCGGTGATGAAGGAACTCGCGAGGAATGGCCTGCCGAAGGGACTCGCGAAGCAGGCGGTAGAGTCGGTCGCCGGCGGCCGGTTCACCATCTTCGCGTTGGTCGACGCTCTCACGCGGCTCGCGCAGAAGGCGGAGTACGCGGGCGACCGGACGGTGCTCGACGTGCAGGCGGTGGCGGTCCTTGCGCTCGCCGCCTGAGACGACGGTAAGCGAGAGGTTGGTCCCTGCACCACCGCCCTCTCGCCCACTCCGATTCATTCTTCCGGCCACGGTGTTCCGCCGCGGTCCGACTCACCACACCACAGGATACGACGATGAAGACGTACACCGGGATCCGGGCGGAGAGCGGCTGCGCCGTGACCGTCACCGACGGCGGCGGGAGTCGCCAACTCGATCCGAGGTTGGAGTTGCGCTCGCACTCGCCCGCCGGGTTCGAGTGGGGTTACGGCGGTAGTGGTCCGGCGCAACTTGCACTCGCACTCGCAGCGGACGTTCTGGGTGACGACGAGTCGGCTCTCGCCGTTTACCAGCGGCTGAAGTTCCGAGTTATCGCTCGGCTCCCGGCGGGCGGCTGGGTTCTCACGGCGGATGAATTGTGTGACGCCATCCGCGGACTGCACGCGTTGTAAGAAGTGTGACGTGTGCTGCACGAGCAGCGTAGGTTCGGCCGGCGGAGGTTTGCTTGCACCACCGGCTGGACAGTGCGCCTGCCCGCTCGCGCATTTCCTTCGATGATCTCCTCACTTCGTCTGCCGTCACCGTCGGTCGTCATCGGGGGTTCACAAGCCCCCGCGCCCCCGATGACGACCGATGGCGATGGCCGTGGGAGTCCGGAAGTCACTTTCGTTTCATTCTTCGACTCTGCCCGAACCGGAGGAAGTCGGAGGGGGTTGTCACCCGCTCTTGGATCTTCGAGTCTGCACCCTCATCGTCGTCGGTCAGCTCGGTCGAATTCCTCTTTCAGCTTCTTCCGCCGCTCTTCAATTCGTTTCCTCAGGTTTCGGGCCAGAGCGGGTGAGAGGAAGGGCCTGATGCGCGTCTGCCATGTGGTCGCGGAGCCACCTCCTTCAGGGTCGGCTACCGAGGCAAGAGCATCGCAGAGTACCCAAAGATGGGTGTGGTCGGTCTCGGTCGTGATCGCGCACACCAAGTCATCGACGATCCGAGACCGCATCAACTGCTCGTGTGAATGGACGGCGGCGTCGGAGATCCGACTGTCCATGTCGCCGGTACGCGCTCGCACTTCGGCGGACAGCCTGTCTGTGAAGGGAAGGAAGCCGGCCACCCGGGACGCCGCGAGACGCTGTTCGGCGGATGGACTGTTCATCCATTCAAGAACTGTCGATTCTGCGTTGAGACGACCCAGTTCGCGACCGATAGCCTGAACCACCCGGCCCGACGGGTCGCGCCGCGTCGAATCGAGAAGCATGCTAACCGAGTCATCTTTCGCGAAAGTCGCAACGATTGAGACGTAGTCTTCCGCGTCCGGTGTGTCGGGATGGTTTAGCCGCGCGAGTGCCATTCGCACGGAGGCGTTCGGCTGTTTGATTCCGACGATCCGGAGCGCCGCCGGTTTCTCGCCGGACATGCGGAAGGATTCATAGGGACTAAAGCCGATTTCCTCCGCGAGCGCGAATACCTCAGCGCACTCGGCAAGGGCGGGAAGGAGGTCGGGCTTCGCAAGGGCGACTATAGTCGAGAAACCGGAATCGACCCTGAACTTGGTACGATCAGCTGCTTGTTTCCTGATACCTGCGAGGCCCGCGTCACGGTGTCGGGGGTCGTTCGCGATAATGACCGCAAGTTGCAGGTCTGGCCGGCGACCAAGTTCGTTAACAAGTTCTGCATCCGCGGCCGGGCTGTCGATCGCAAGAAGCGCGTTCGTCGCGTGATGGTTGTGCGAGTCGAGATGCCGAGCGATATCAGGAACGACGCTCGAATCGTTGTCATGCAGCCATCGAAGGGCAAGGAGGCACGCGCCTGCGAGGTCAGTGCCGGGCTCGGCGCGGCGAAGCGCGGTGCGGACTTCCGGTAGTAGGTCACGGCGATCAGAAATCCCGACACACAAGACTGATCCGGGTGACGGACCGCATTCACTTCGAAACGATTCGAGGGCTTCGGAAAGAGTTGTATCGTCGAGCGGCTGGTTGATCTCGGGACAACATTCTTCGACGACGGTCAGTCCCTTCAATCCCACTCGCAGGTAGTGCTGAAGGACCGGCTTCCAGTACCGATGGGCGGCGAGTGCCGCCGCCGCGTATCCGCCAAGAGCACCCCGCTCTTGCTCATCGCCCGCCCCTCCGGTTTCACTCAACTCGGTCAGTATTTCGGTCGTGTGAATCGAAATCCGTCGCTGTGCCGCTTGGACGGCGTGCATTTGGCCGCCCCACCCGGCTTTCTCAAGCCAAACATCGAGGACGCGATTGAATCCGTCCCCGCCGATGAGTGCGAGGGCATCCAGCACATCGAACTTGTCGGGAACCTTCCACACTCCTTCCTGCGGACCGAGTGCGAGTGCCAAATCGGTGAGGCACTTTTCGAGCGCCGTTCCTCTCCTTAGCCGCAGTCGGTCGAGCAACTCCGGGCGAGACACAGCGTTGATGAAAGACAGCCCGGTTCGACAGTCGGCAGTCACCTTTGGTTGGTGACCGGACGCAAGTGATCCGGCCAGGCATTCGGCCAGCCGGTCGAGTAGGAAATCGAAGGACGCCGTGTCGATGAGATCCTCTCGCCCCTGGAGTGTAAGCGAATACTTCAATGGCCGATCGTGGTTTAAAAGGCAGGTCGAGAAATGGGCCATTACCTCGGCGGGTAGGTGGAGGTGCAACTCGGCAAAGCAAGATCGGCGAGAAAAATAGAGCATCCCATCGTCTAAGCGGTCCAACATCGCGAGGGCTCGGCGGGGTTCCATCGCGATGAGGGCGCGTAGCGCGACGAGTCCGACCATATCCTCCGCGATCGTGATTCGGCTCTCGATCCATTCGAGTTCATCGCGGTCGCGGAACGTCAGGATGCAGCTTGCAATGGATCGCTCGCGCGCTCTGGACACTTTCGTGAGCAACACTTGTTTCGTGCGACGCCAGACGCCCTCATCGCGCGATACGGACACCAAGTAAGCCAAGTCGTGAACTGGCACGGCAGAGGAATCGGCTTCCAAAATGGTTTTTTCCAGCCACGGCAAGTTGAGTGGAACACATGTCTTCAGTGCGTCGAACGTGTCTTCGTACAGTGAGGCCCCCGAAGAGTGTTGCCAGAGGTACGGCTCGGCATTCTGTTTGCCCTCGACATGAATCGCCCAGAGGCGGTCGAGGGCATCGGCTGCGGGAATGGCGGTGATGAGCCGGACACCCGCCCGACGGATCTTGGCGGCCGGCGAATTGAGGAGGTCCATCGCGTGCCTACGCATCCCATCATCACGAGTCGCGACAAGCCCGTCAACGACGTTGCTCACGAGATAGGACGGACCCGATTCGGCAGCTAATCGCAGTTTGCCCAGAAGCAGTGGCACGCTCCGGCTCCCGAGCGTCGGGAGAAGTTCCTTGTGTAGGACCTCTGTCGCGCGCCAGCCGAGAGTGGTCTCACAGGCACTGACCAGCCGCGAGAAGAGATTCTGGTCTCCGCTCCCGGATAGCAGCCACATCACGTCGAGCGGAACGTAGCTCAGAATCCGGCCACACGCGGCCCGCGGTTCCCGCAGTAACTTTGCGATCGCCTGGAGGTGTGGTTCGGAGTGTTCGGGGTCGCGAAGAAGTTCGTGTGCAATACCTTCAGCGACTGTCCAATTCAGGAGCCGGTCGTGCCACACCTCGAACTCGCCACCTGTCGTTTCACGCAGCCACCCTGCGTTCACGAGTCTCTCTACCGCGTCAGAATTCAGACCGCACGTCCGCAGGTCGTTCACAGTCCAGGGATAGCTGGTGCTGCTCGTCAGCACGCCCAACGCCGCGCGGCATAATCCGTCGATGTCGAAGGCCCCCACGTCCCGCGCGCGAAGAGAGTTCCATGCATGTTCAAAGAGGTCGTACTCGTTTCGCGGCTTCCAGCCGTCCTCTGCAACGAGGCCACTGAATAGGCCTGCCAAAAGAGGGCGCCGGATCGGCTTTTGCACGTCAAACGGAACATTTTCCCAGCCGATGCCAACGACGCGTGAAATAAACTCCTGGAGTTCGGCAAGCGTGTAGTCACCGACTTGGAATTCGCGACCGCGGTCTCCGAGGAGTGGGCGGATGAACTCGGCCACACTCGCCGGGCAAGTAATTCCAAGGCGGACGCCGAACGTCTCCCAGTCTTCCTCAAGAAGCCGTCGGGCCTCGTCCCGCGAAGTGACGTTGTCTACGAGGATCGTGACCCGCCGCGACTGGTTTGCAGGATCGACTCGCTGAAGCCGCGCCCGCAAACGGCTGAGCGGCACGGATTCGTCAACACCCACGATTCGTTGCCAAAAGGTGGCCGCCGCTTCGTCCAAGTCCTTGGCGGCGTCTCCCCGCGAATCGACAAGGATCGCGACGTCACCGCCCTCGGCTGCGGTGAGAAGCGCCCGATACCCGTGCCAGGTCTTCCCGCTCCCGCTCTCGCCGGTAAGAACGAGAAGCGGGCTATGTGAAGTCCAGGTCGAGAGGATTTTGCCCGTGAGATTCGGACGCACGTCCTCCGTCAATTCGACACGTTTGCGTCGCAGCACACCGCCGAGGTGTTCTTGGGTCTTCCGAGAGAGCCGGGCCCACTCCGTCAACGACGTTCCGGCCAAGCCAGACGAGGCCAGAAACGCCGTCGCATCAATGCGGGCATTCCCCGCGCACGCTAGACGACCGAGTTCAAGCAGGAGGTGGTCTCGTCTTTCCGACAGACGGTCAGCAGACCCGATTCGCGTGAGCAACCAGCGGTCTAGTTCCCCACGCAGAGCGTCGTGCTTTACGCCACCTACGAACCGAAACCGGCGGAGAAGATGAACGGTTTTTCGACACGTCTCGTCGTAGGACTCGGACGCGACGTCTTTTCGCTCCCGAATTGTGTCGACGATTTTTTCGATTAAGCGGTGAGCAGTGTAGGGGCCGTCACCCCAGAAGGTCTCCGACGAATCGTCGGACGATCGTGCTCGACCAAAGCGGATTTCCTTCGTATCGTCGAGCACCGCGAGGCAGTTGGCCTGTGGTAAGGCGTCTGGCAATCTCTGAAAAAGTTCCTCGACGCGTGACCACCTCCCCTGCTCACCTTCCGTCACGAACTGATAAGTCGAGTTCGGGTGGGCGAAGTCTACAGCTCGGTAGAGGTCGGGCAGTACACCTCGGACGACTTCTTGAAGGGACCAAGTGCCGCCCGTGCTGCGTGCCTTGAGCTGCGTTACTACTCGCGCGCCGGGATAGAAAGCCTGCTGGTCTCCGCCCGATGTGGGTTCCAACACGAGTGTGACCCGGTCGAGCCGATCATCCTTCAGTTGGTGTCCCGTCGCCTGGAATCCGCCGAGGGTCAACAAAGAATGAAGCAACTGGTAGAGAACACCGTTGATCGTACTGGGGCCGCCGGCTGGCACTGAGGGCATAGGATTAAACTCCGCGAACGATGACCGTACCACGCGGCATCGACCTCGTTCAGACAAGTGCTCACGCGATCTTACTCGATCGGTCGGTCCGGCGACAATCTCGGCGAACTTGAACCCGTCTCTAGTGATTCGATCCTGAGGTTATGCTTGGGAGGATGCGGCCCATGTCCCGTGCGGCGCGATCAAGGAACAGCATCGCCTCACGATGACGCCCACCGACGCAAAGCGCCTGCACGCACCGGGCCTCCGCGTCGTCGATAACAGCCCAAAAGCCGATACGATTTGGGGTACTCCGCACGGACCGTTCGACGTACGAAAGCGTCTCGTCCCGTTCCGGGTGGAGAACGGTGAGACCCTGATCCGATGCGACTCCGACGAACGCTTTCAGCATCCTACTCGTTTACCACGCCCGCTGCGGCGGATTCAACCACCGAATACGGTCAAGATTGCGGCCCGCCGCTGGTCGGGGAAGAGATGCCGGTAACGCCTTTGCATCTCGACGGTGGTGTGGCCCATGAGTTCGTCGATCACCCGCTGGTCCACGCCGGCGGCGGCGAGGTTTGACGCGAACGAGTGGCGGAAGGCGTGAAACCCGCGGAGGACATGCCATCGCGATCCGTTCACTCCGGTGCGAAACGCTTTCCATGCTTGGCCGTCGGTGAGCATTTGGTCCGGCTTTGAGCATAACGCGACAGTTCCACCCGGATGCCCATCGGCAAAGAAGGCCCGCATCACCGCTTCGACCTTGGGCGACATGTCTACGGTGCGAAACGTCTCCTTATCCCGGCTCCGCTTCTTCTCCCGGAGGAGGATGAGCTTCGCGTCGAAGTCGAAGTCCTCGACCCGCGATCGGAACAGTTCCGCCCGGCGCGCGCCGGTGTAGGCGGCGGTGACGAGGAACGGGTGCAGGTACTTCGTGTTCGGCTTTTGCCGGACGTGTTCGAGCACTTCCGCGACCTGAGCGGGGTCGAGGAAGAGGCCGTCCCAGAGTTCGCGCTCGCGCCGTTTGTCGATCCCGCCGCGGGCGAGAATTGCCCGGATCTGGTCGTAGGTGCGAAACGGCTCGGGCTGCTTCTCCTTCGGGAAGACGAGTTCGACCTCGGGGAACTTGGTCGGCACTTGTCCGCGGCGGTACGCCCAGTTCCAGACGAAGCGGAACGTGGCCACCGCCTTCCGCACGGTCTTCGGCTTGACCGGGTGCCCGCGGAACAGTTCACGACTGCGGTCGTCCACGAACTTCTGAACCATGCCGGCGGTGATGGTGACGACAACCGTCACGCCGCCGATGAGCCGGGTCAGATGCTTGAGGTGGACGTTCTCCATCTCGCGGGTGATCGCTTCCTTCGCCCCGGCGGTGAACTCCGTGCGGTAGCTCTCGAACATTTCGGTGAGACGCACCGCCTTCTCAAGCTTCACCTTCTGTTCGAGCCGGCCGTCGGAAAGGAGGAACAACCCGACGTCGGCCCCGTCAGGGACCGTGAGTCTCCCCCGCTCGACGAGCCGCAGGTTATCCTCCAGCCGAACGCGGCAGGCGTCGGCATCCTTCGAGTCTGCCGCGTTCACGCTGACGAAGTGTTTCCGACCGCCGAGCCGAAAGATGATGCGGAAGCGACTGCCCCGCCGTTCGAGTGACGCCATGTGCGTGCCCCTCCCCGTCGAAATTCTTCGGGGGGAGACCAGAGACGTAAGCCCAACGTGAAATCAGCGTTGTCCCCAGTTTGTCCCCAAAGTGGGGTTCGGGAGACGCCCAGGCACCGCGTGACGGCGACGAAATGCCTAGTTTTGAAGTGATTTTGGCTATCAACAATCAGCGGAGAGGGAGGGATTCGAACCCTCGTTACCCTTTCGGGTAAAACAGTTTTCGAGACTGTCGCGATCAACCACTCTGCCACCTCTCCAGCGGCATCCCAAGTATACGGCACGAGGAGGACGACGGACAGACACGGTACGTTCGCCGCGGTTCGGAGGCACGGTGTCTTTCAATTCGATTCGCGGCACGTTCGCGATAACATGGATATGGCCCGGTGACTTGCCGTTCGTTTCGCCTTTCCAAGACCGGAGATTCGCCATGAGCGTCGAAGCGTCCGCCGAAGTCCGCAACCAGCGGATCAAGGAATTCCTGCAGATCCTACCGTTGACGGTGGAGTTGGCGGGGCTGCCGAAGTGCGACCCGAACAAGATCTTCACGGGGGACCAGTTGGATCTCCGGTGCACGAACCTGAAGATCGCGTACAAGCTGGCGCGCGGCCTGCTGAAGGAAGTGGCCGACGGCGCGTGACGGTTACTTGAGGGCGATGGCGGTGGCGGTGGCGAACATCCGCGTGTAGGCGAACGACACGCGGATCGCCTTGGCGCCCTTGGCGAGCGCCTTCTCGCGCGTCGGGCCGGTGAGCTTGACGCGGGCTTCGCCCCCCTTCTGGCAGACGACCTCGACGTCGTGCCAGTTCATGCCGCGCTTCCACTTGCGGCCGAGGGAGCGGAATACCGCCTCCTTCGTCGCCCAGACGGCGGTGTAGTATTCCGTGCTGTGGCTGCGCTGGCTGCAGAAGGCGATCTCGCGCTCGGTGAACACCTCGTACAGGAATTTCTCGGCGTGCTTCTCGATCAGTTTCCGCACGCGCGCGCAGTCGTGGATTTGCGATCCCAATCCCAGGATGTTCATCGCCGTCCGTCCCGTCCGCACGATTCGTAGAATGCCCCTTTTCCATTGTGGCGAACGGAACGCGGGGCCGAAACCCCAGTTTGCCGGCGGAGCGCGGAATGTCCGACGATTTGATGGCGGATTTGACGGACGACCAGCGCGCGGCGGTCGCGCACGGCGAGGGGCCGCTGTTGATCCTGGCCGGGGCGGGCAGCGGCAAGACGCGCGTCATCACGCGGCGCGTGGCGCACCTGCTGCGGTCGGGGGCGCGCGGCGGGAGCATCCTCGCCATCACGTTCACGAACAAGGCCGCCGGCGAGATGCGCAAGCGCGTGGATGAACTGGTGCCGGGCAACCGGCTCTGGATCTGCACGTTCCACAGCCTCGGCGCCCGCCTCCTGCGCATGTACGCCGACCGATTGCAGATCGACCGCAACTTCACCATCTACGACGTGGACGACCGGAACAAGCTGGTGAAGGAGGCCCTCGACGCGACCGGGATGGACAACGCGAAGTTCACGCCCGACCGGCTCGCCGGCGCCATCAGCAAGGCGAAGAACCAGCTCCTCACGCCGAAGCAATACGAGCAGCAGGCGCACGATTACTTCTCGCAGACTGCGGCGAAGGTGTACAACGGCTACGAGAAGCGCCTGCGCGCCGCCAACGGCATGGATTTCGACGACCTGCTCTACCTGCCGGCGCTCGCCCTGCGGCACAACGAGGAGCTGCGCGCCGAGCTGGACGCGCGCTTCCGGTACGTGCTGATCGACGAGTACCAGGACACGAACCTCGCGCAGTACGAGATCGCCCGTCGGCTGTCGATGAATCATCCGAACCTGTGCGTGGTGGGAGATCCTGATCAATCGATTTACAAGTGGCGCGGTTCGGACATCAAGAACATCCTGGACTTCGAGCGGGATTTCCCGAACGCGAAGGTCATCACGCTCCAGCAGAACTACCGGAGCACGAAGGCGATCCTGCGGGCGGCGAGCGCCGTCATCGACCACAACAAGCACCGGAAGAAGAAGACGCTGGTGACGGACAACCCCGCCGGCGAGGCGGTGCGCGTGCTGACGTTCAACACCGGGCTGGACGAGGCCGAGGGCGTGGTCACGCGCATCAAGGAGGCGGTGAAGGCGGGGAATCACAGGCTCCGCGACGCGGCGATCTTCGTGCGGATCAACGCCCTCACGCGGACGCTCGAATCGGCGTTCCTCAAGCACGGCGTGCCGTTCCAGATCGTTCGCGGCCTCGCGTTCTACGAACGCAAGGAAACCCGCGACGTGCTGGCGTACCTCCGCCTGCTCGTGAATCCGAACGACACGGTGTCGTTCCTGCGGGCGGTGAACGAACCGACGCGGGGCGTCGGCAAGACGAGCCTCGAACGCTTGATCGCGCACGCCGAGCGGAACGAGACGAGCCTGATGCAGGCGGCCGCCAACGTCGCGCAGATTTCGGACATCCGGGGCAAGGCGTCCACGGGGTTGTTGAACTTCTACCGATTGATCGCCGAGCTGCGCGCCCAGCTCGAACTCCCGCCGCACGAATTGATCCGTCTCGTGATCGAGAAGTCCGGCTACCACAAGATGCTCGCCGACTCGAAGGACGACGAGGACGCCGACCGCCTTGCGAACATCGAGGAACTGATCACGGCCGCGAAGCAGTTTTACGACGAGGACGAATCGCGGACGCTTTCGGATTTCCTCGAGAACATCTCGCTGGCGTCGGACGTGGACGGGTGGGACGAGGCGGCCGACGCCGTGAACGTGATGACGCTGCACGCGGCGAAGGGGCTGGAGTTCCCGGTGGTGTACGTGCTCGCGGTGGAGCAGGGGCTGCTGCCGCACGACCGGAGCCTGACGAAGGACGAGGACATCGAGGAGGAGCGCCGGCTCTGCTTCGTGGGGATGACGCGGGCGATGCGCGAACTGACGCTGAGCCACGCGCGCCTGCGCGACTTCCGGGGGCAGGCGCTCTATCAGGTGCCGAGCATGTTCCTGGACGAGTTGCCGGAGGATGCGCGGCGGGAGGACGCCGATCCGGGGCGGAACTTCGCGCGGAGCGCGATCGACGAATGGCGGACGAAGGCGGGGTACGCGGGGGCGAACGCGGTGCCCGCGCCGGTGGAGCCGCGGCGCGACCCGGCCGCGCACGGCGAGTACAAGGAAGGGGCGATGGTGCAGCACGACGAGTACGGCCTGGGACAAATCACCAACATCAGCGGCCACGGCGCGTTACGGAGGATGAAGGTGCGCTTCGCCACCGCGGGCGAGAAGACGTTCGTCGCCGACAAGGTGACGATGAAGGTGGTGAGCCGCCGAACCCCGTGAGGGGCCTCATGGACGCGAAACCGAAGCCGAGGCGCCGCGGGCAGCGCCTGCTCCTGGCCGTGCTCGTCCTGCTCGTGGTCGGGCTGTTGCTGCATTTCCCGCCGATCGTCGTCTTTCTCTGGCAGAAGTCCCGGGGCACGCGCTTCGAGCCGATCGCGACGCGCTGGGCCCTCGCCAACTTCGGATCTACCCGCCCTGTCGAGGTCGCGCTCGCTCGGTATCGGATCGTCGAGGGGCAGCCGGTCGAGGACGTGATCGCGAAGCATGGCCCGTTCCACGTCTCGCGGTTCGGCCCGTACGTCACGCTCGAGCCGGTCTCCATGGCGAACGCCGTCATGGCTTTCGAGTCGTATCAGATCATCGCCAAGGACGGCCGGCTGCGCACCGCCGCCTGGTGGACCTGCACGGGGAACCTCACGTTCTTCAACTCGCTCTCGCCGGACGACGAAGCGGACTTCGTGGCGGCGCGGACGAATTACCGGCGCGAACGCGGGCTTGCACGACTGGCGGCGCAAATGGCGATCGCCGGGGGCGGTTTCCACGAGCACGTTCTCTCGATCCCGCAGCCGGACCCGGCGCGGGACGCGCGGTTGGCGGTCGCCGGCGCTGGGGCCTACATCGAGCCGTTCACCGCAATCCGGCACGAGGACGAGTGAAGCGGACTCCTTAAATGATCCCGTCGATCGGCTTGCCGGAGGAGTAGGGCAGGGGCCGGCCAGTGAGGTCGAAGTAGTGTCGGGCGGGGTCGATGCCGAGCCAGTGGTAGATCGTGGCGAGGAAATCGACCGGATCGTGCCGGAACCCGACGGGGTGCTCGCCGCGCGCGTTCGTGGCGCCGAGGACGTCGCCGCGCTTCCGACCGCCGCCGGCGACGAGGACCGACATCGCGCCGGGCCAGTGGTCGCGGCCGACGTTCCCGTTCATGTTTTCCAATCGCGGCGTCCGGCCGAACTCGCCGGTCACGAGCACCAGCGTCTTTTCGTCCAATCCGCGATCGTGCAGGTCGCCGATGAGCGACGCGAGGCAGGCGTCGAACCACGGCAGGCGCAGCCGCATGGCCACGTCCATGTTCCAGTTCACGGCGTGGTCGTCCCAGTCGTAGGCCTTAGTCTTCTCGGCGTGGATGGAGCGCCGGCCGGGGAAGTAGACGTTTACGAGGTTCACGCCCGCCTCGACGAGCCGAAGGGCGAGCAGGCCCTGCTCGAACTCGATGTCCCGATAGCGATCGCGGACGCGCGGGTCTTCGCGGGCGAGATCGTAGGCCGTCGCGGCCTTGCCGCTGGTCAGCACGTCGTAGGCCTGCCGCCGCGCGACGTCGGCGGTGGCGAGCGTCTGCCGCGAGTCGATTTCCGTCCGCGTCCGGTCGAACTCCTTGAGCAGGTTCTTGCGGTCGTCGAAGAGGCCGCGCGGGATCGCGAGGGCGGCGTTCTGGAGCGAGTTCTGCGGCACTTCGAACTGCGCGCCGAGGACGCCGGCGCCGCGCCAGGGCGTGGACGCGGCGAAGCCGCCGAGGTTCGTGGACACCGGCAGGCCGCCGCGCATCTTGCCGAGCGCGTGGTTCACGGCGCACTCGTAGGCGGGGTACTTGGCGACGCCGTTGCCGCCGACGGAATCGGCGAAACCGGTGCACATCCGCCGCGTGCCGAAGCCGTGGTCGGCCTCGTCGTGGGCGATGGAGCGCACGAGGGTGTAGCGGTCGGCGAGCGTCGCGAGTCGCGGGAGGTGCTCGCAGATGCGGACGCCCGGCACGTTCGTGTCGATCGGCTTGTAGATGCTGCGCGTATCGCTCGGCGCATCGGGTTTGAGGTCGAAGGTCTCGAGGTGGCTCGGCCCGCCGTGGACCCACACGACGATCACGGAGCGATCCCGCGCGGTCGACTCGCCGCGCGCCGTCGCGCGAAAGAGCGAATCCAGCGACATTCCGCCGAGCGCGATGGCCCCGGCCCGCAACGCGATCCGGCGATTCGGTCCCCGCGACATCCCGTTCTCCCACTCGACCATCCACCCACGTTAACCGATCGCATCGCCGCCCGCCATTCGATTCACGCCCGCGCCGGTTCCGCCCGCTCGATCGCGGTCCAAAACGCCTTCAGCGTCTCCACCGCGTCCTTCGCCGGCAGGTCGGCGTTCGAGTAGAGCGAGCGCACGTACAGCATCGCCAGCGCCCGGCTTTCGTCCTTCAACTCCTCGCAGTCCTCGCCGAGCCGGGCCGCGAATTCGTTCGGCGTCTCCTCCGGCTTGCGGCCGAGGTCGCCGTCCCACGCCCAGGCGTCCATCGCCGCGAAGCTGTACTCGATCAGTTGCGGCAAGGTCATCCGTTTCGCCGAGCCGTTCTCGAACGGGTTCGCGAACTCGGCGAACGATGGCGTACGCTCCGCCTCCGGTTCCGGTTCCTCGTCGTCGTCGGTGTTGCGAACGCGCCCTTCGCGCGGCTTGCGGGCGAAGAGGCTGCGCAGCCACTCGAGCAGATTTTTCGCCCACTGGGTGAACGGCGCCAGGTATTTGAGAAAGAAGATCGCAATGCCGACGATCACGGCGACGGCGACGACGAACCAGACCACCCATTTCAGGAAGCCGCCGATCGACTCGAAGATCTTGGACGTCGTCTCGCGGGACGAGCTGCCGTCGTTCGTGGACTTGTCCTCGTCGTTCGACTTGTCGTCGGCCGGCTTCGCGTCCTTGTCGCCCTCGGCCTGGTTGTCCTTCGGTTCGCCCTGCTTGCCGCCATCGTCCTTCTTTTGTTGGGCTTCGCCCTGTTTACCGTCCTTGCCGTCGGCCTTGTTCTTGCCGCCCTGATCCTTGCCCTTGCCGCCGCCGTCGCCCTTTTCGCCGGCGTTGCCGCCCTTTTCGCCGTTCTTGCCCGAGGCTTTCGCGTCTTTGCCGGCCTCGTTCTTGTTCCCGGCCTTGCCCTCGCCCTTGCCGGCGGCGCCGTCGTCGGTCTTCTGGGCGAACTTCGAGGCGTTCCGGTCCTTCTTGCCGGCCGTCGGCAGGTCGATCAGTGGCGTTTCGGAATGGGGTCGGGGCAGGGCGGCGCCGATCGCGAGGAAGATCGCGATCGTGGCCGCGCCGATGCCGAGCCAACCGAGCGTCATCGAGGCGGGAACCTTGGCGTTCCGTTCGCGGAGGTACTTGCGTAGGCCGAGCAGGCTCGTGGTGACGAGCAGCATGAGGCCGCTGCCGACGTACGCGGTCATTTGCAGGAAGGTGGCGCGGCGGCGCGCCGCGTCGTCCGCCGGGATGAGCGATTGCCCGAGTCCGAAGAGCGGGAACGCCGCGAGCGAGAAGTAGACGATCCACGTGCCGGGCGTGTGCGGCTTCTTCCGTTGGGCCTCGCGGTATCGGCCCCAGCGCGCCATCCAGCCCGCGAATCCCTCGGGGTCCTTCTTCCGCTTCTTCGTCTCCGCACGGTCGGCGAGTTCGTCGGAGTCGTCCGTCTCGCCCACCTTCTCGCGCGAGCGCTTCTCCGCGTCGTTGGTCGATGTCGGCCCGTCGAGGCCCGCCGCCGCGAGGATGCCGCGGCCGCTGGTCTTCCGGTCTTCGTCCAGGTGCGTACAGTCCCAGGTGAGCTTGTTCGCGCTCCACCAGACGACGGCCATGAGGAAGAGATTGATGACCGGCGAAAGGAGTTTCGCCGATGCGGTCGGGTACTCGACGAACGCCTGAAATGCGAGGAACGTGGCGAGTCCGAGGCCGATCCCGTAGAGCCGCGCCTTCATCGAACCTTGTTCGATGCTGATGCGGGCGATGAGGACGGCCGCGATGACGAAGAAGAAGAGCGTCGAGATCAGGCGCGTGGTGTACTGGCCGGAGTAAAGCACTTCGACGAGGAAGAACGCGAGGCTGCCGACCATCGTCATGACGAGGATCGGGCTGAGGGCGGTCACCACCCAGTCCACGAAGGTCGGCTTGTCGCGCGGCGCGGGCATCGGCGATTCCGTCGAAGGGTACGTTCACTCTATCCGACGGGCACTGATCGTGCGGCGGACGGATCGCTATGGACTCGATTTCTGATTTCCGTTCGGGGGGCCTGGAGCCGACGAGAAGAACGTGACCACGAAAAGGCACGAGAAGGCACAAAAAAACCACAGGAATCGGGTCTTAACTTTTCGTGCCTTTTCGTACCTTTTTGTGGCCATTCGCTGGATTCCTCGCGGCCGTGAGCATCTCGGCCGCCTCCATCCGCGTCGTCTCGGAGCGCGATTCGCCCCGGAGCATCATCGCGATCTCCTCGATCCGCTCGGCGTCGGTCGTCAATTCCTGGATGGTCGTCGTCGTCCGCTTCCGGTCCGTCCGCTTGCGGATCGACCAGTGCGCGGCGGCGTAGCTCGCCACCTGCGGCAGGTGCGTCACGCACAGCACCTGATGGGTCCGGCCCAGCGCCGCGAGCTTGCGGCCGAGCACGTCCCCCAGGCGGCCGCCGACGTTCGCGTCGATCTCGTCGAAGACGACGAGCGTGCGGACCGGATCGTGAGCGGCGAGCACCGTCTTGAGTGCGAGCATCGTGCGGGAGAGTTCGCCGCCCGAAGCGACCTTGCGCAGCGGCCTCGCCGGCTCGCCGGGGTTCGCGGTCAGGAGGATGTCGAGTTCGTCGAAGCCGTCGGAGGGAATGTCGACCGCGAGCGGATCGTCGCCGAGGGGTTTCGTTTCCAATGCCACATCCAGCTTCGCGCGGCCCATCTGCAGGTCGGCGAGGTGGTCCTGCGCCTCGACCGCGAGCTTCTTCGCGATCCCGGCCCGCTTCTTCGAGAGTGTCGCCGCGACCGATTTCAGTTCCGCGAAGGCTGTACGGAGGTCCGCGTCGACCTGGGACAAATCGTCCTCCTGCTTGCGAAGGACCGCCTCGCGCTCGTCGAGCGTCGCGCGGTAGTCGATCAATTCCGCCGCAGGCTTCTGGTACTTCGCCTCGAGTTTCTTGAGCATCTGCAATCGCCGTTCGATCGCGTCGAGTCGTTCCGGATCGGCGGCGTAGGTCTCGCTCCGGTCCCGGCAGAAGTCCGCGAGGTCCCGCACCTCCACCTTCACCGCTTCGAGGCGCTTGGCGACGTCGACGAGGTCCGCGTCGTACTTCGACCAGTGCTGCGCCTCCTTGTGGACGCGTCCGAGCGCTTCGAGGACGGAACCGTCGTCGTCGTAGAGCCGTGCGGCCGCGCCGGAGGCGAACGCGGCGAGGGATTGCGCGTGAATCAGCTTCTCGCGTTCCTTCGGCAGCTCGGACGCTTCGTTCGGTTGCAACTGGGCCGCGTCGAGTTCGTCCCGCTCGAAGCGGAGTAGCGAAAGCTCGCGCTGGCGCGACTGGCGGGCGTCGGACAGTTCCCGGTGCCGGCGTCGCAGTTCACGGACTCGCACGGCCGCGTCGGCGTACTTGCGACGCAGATCGACGAGTTTGCCGAACGAATCCAGGACTTCCAACTGATACGCCGGCTGGAGCAGGGAATAGCTCTCGCGCTGGCCGTGGATGTCGACGAGCAGTTCGCCGAGCTTCTTGAGCGTGGCGATGGAGACGGGTTGTTCGTTGATGCCGGCGGTGCTGCGGCCCGCGCGGCTCAGCCGACGGACGATGACGAGTTCGTCATGTGGAATCATTTCGTTGAGGATCGCTTCGGCGGCGGCCTTCTGCTCGGGCCGGGAGAACTCGAAGCGTCCCGAGACGCGCAATTCGTCCGCCCCGGCGCGGATGAGGTCCGCGGAGCCGCGATCGCCGAGGAGCAGGCCGAGCGCGCCGAGCAGCAGGGACTTCCCGGCCCCGGTCTCGCCGGTCCAGGCGCCGAAGCCGGCGTCGAGTTCGACGCGCACGTCTTCGATCACGGCGAGGTTCTGCACGGCCAGTTCGCGGAGCATACGCAGATGTTAGGTCGCCCTCCGCCCGCGTGAAGGGTTGCGGCTGGGCCATTCGGGGCGTACTTTATGGAAACCAGAAACCATCTTCACCGCGGAGGACGCGGAGAGAAAAAAACTCAATCTTCTCTTCTCCGCGTTCTCGGCGTCCTCCGCGGTGAATGTTCTTCGATTGGAAACCATGAGCCAACCGAAACTCCGCTGGGGCATCCTCGGCGACGCCGGGATCAACCAGCGGCTTCTCCCCGCCTTCCGCGCTTCGACGACGGCCGACCTCCGCGCCATCGCCAGCCGCTCGCTGGAGAAGGCGAAGGCCGCGAGCGCCCGCGACGGCATCCCGGTCGCGCACGGCAGCTATCTCGACCTCTTGAAGGATCCGAACGTCGACGCGGTCTACATCCCGCTGCCGAACCACATGCACGACGAATGGACGCGGAAGGCGGCCGACCACGGCAAGCACATCCTCTGCGAGAAGCCGCTGACCGTGACCGCGCCGGAAGCCGAGAAGCTCGTGGCCTACACGCGGTCGAAGGGCGTGCGGCTCATGGATGGCTTCATGTGGCCGCACCACCCGCGCACGCACAAGCTCCGCAAATTCCTCGACAGCGGCGCCATCGGCGCGATCCGGAAAGTGAACACCGCCTTCACGTTCAACCTGACCGGCCTGCCGACGAGCAACATCCGCATGCAGCCCGAAGCCGGCGGCGGCGGCCTGCTCGATGTCGGCTGCTACACCACCTACGCGATCCGCTGGTGGATGGGCGCCGAGCCGGTGAAGGTGTGGGCGACCGCGACCTACGTCAACAACGTGGACGTTGCGATGAGCGGGGTGATGACGTTCGCCGACGGCCGCACCGCGAACTTCGACTGCGGCTTCACGCATCCCCTGCGCACGTGGGTCGAAATCGTCGGCAGCGAAGCCGTCGTCCGCGTGCCGAACATGTGGATCCCGGACGATCGGGCCGTGTTCCAGGTGCTCCGGCAGAAGGGGGACTTCGACACGGAGATCGAGGAGATCGCGACGCCGGGCCAGAACCAGATGGTGCATATGCTGGACGACTTCGCGGCGGCGGTGCGGGAGAAGCGCGAGCCGGTGCCGAACCCGGACGAGGCGGTGAAGCTGGGGCGAGTCATGGATGCGCTGGCGAAGTCGGCCCGCGAGCGCGTTGAAGTCACGATTTAGAAAACAGATTTCACCGCGGAGTACGCAAAGAACGCACAGAGAAAACGGACAAGAAATCATTGATGGCTTTTCTCTGCGTTCTTTGCGGTCTCTGCGGTGAAAAATCTTGAAAGGATCCGCCGTGTTCCTGGCTCTCTCACTCTTGGCCCTTGCCCCGGCCGCGCCGCCGGCCGTGGCGCTCAAGGACGGCGATCGGATCGTCTGGATCGGTAACGCCCTCGCCGAGCGAGAGCAGCGCTACGGCCACTGGGAGACCGCCCTCCACTGCAAGTTCCCGGAACGGAACCTCACCGTCCGCAACCTCGGCTGGTCCGGCGACACCGTGTACGGCGACGCCCGCGCCGGCTTCGAGAACGCCGCCAAGGGCTACGAACGGCTCGTGAGCCTCACGCTCGAATCGAAGCCGACGCTGATCTTCGTCAGCTACGGCTTGAACGAATCGTTCGACGGACCCGAGGGCGTGGCGAAGTTCCAGAAGGGACTGGAGAAGCTGCTCGACTCGCTCGCGCCGTCGAAGGCGCGCGTCGTGCTGTTCTCGCCTCGACCGTTCGAGAAGACGAGGGCGCTGCCCGACCCGACGGAGCGGAACAAGGTACTCCAGCTCTACGTGCAGGCGATTCGCGAAGTCGCGGACAATCGCGGCCACCGCTACGCCGACCTGTTTTTCGCCGGCCTCGATCACCAGAAGAATTCCGACCAGCGCTTCACCGACAACGGCCTTCACCTGACGGAGGCCGGCTACGAGGCGACGATTCCGGAATTCCTCTCGGCGCTCGGCCTCACCTGGAGCGGCGAGGACCCGAAGAAGTTCGAGGCCGTGCGAACGGCCGTGAAGAAGAAGAACGAACTGTTCTTCCACCGCTGGCGGCCTCAGAACGAGACGTATCTCTTCGGCTTCCGCAAGCACGAACAGGGGAAGAACGCGAAGGAGATCGTCGAGTTCGACCCGCTGATCGCGAAGGCGGAAGCCGAGTTGAAACAGGAACTGACGAAATAGCGTGGCGTGTCGGAACCTCGCAACACTTGTTCCGGACGATTTGAGAATGGATAATGCCGACATGGAGACCTTTGGACACATTCAGAACGGCGTCGTGGTCTTCGATGGCCCGGCACTCCCCGAAGGCGCGGCCGTGACCGTCGCGTTGCGGAACATCGAATCCAAGGGTGCCACCGCACCGAAGTCGAAAATCGAATTTCCGCTGGTGCGGTCTCGCAATCCCGGCAGCGTGAAACTCAGTTGCGAGACGATTGCGGCCATTCTGGAAGCGGACGACATCGCGGATTTCGCGGGGACTCGCGATGTATCTCCCTGATATCAACTTCTGGCTCGCGCTCGCGTTCGACGCGGACGTACGCCACCCGTCGGCAAAGTCCTGGTTCGATCGACGTCCTGTCGCCGCCCGCCGCATGGCGGGCGTACGAGACCATGTTGACCGAATCGAGAATCGCCTTCGCGATCGAACCGGCCAATCTGGAAACCATTTGGCGCGGTCTGACCCCATTGGCAGGGAATGCAGCAAATAGTTGGAATGACGCGTATCTCGCGGCATTTGCCATCGCGAGTCGATGCGAAGTCGTGACCTACGACAACGGTTTCTCAAAATACGCCGGACTGAAGTGCGTCGTTATTCCCGTAAAGAATCCATCGTGACTCGGTGTTCTTGAACCATCTAACTACTCATTACCACGGTCGATCGGACTCATGAAACTTCTCTCCAGCCTGGCGATACTATTGGTCCTGCCCAATCTGGTTCTCGCCCAGGCGAACGCCATCGTGCCGGACCCGGACCCGGAGATCGAACGCAAGTCGTTCATCGTAGCGCCCGGCTTCGAAGTCACGCTCTTCGCGGCCGACCCGCTGCTCGCGAAACCACTTCAGATCAACTTCGACCCCGCCGGCCGGCTCTGGGTGTCGTCCAGCGAGATCTATCCACAGATCAAGCCGGGCGAGAAGGCCAACGACAAGATCCTGATCCTCGAAGACACCGACGGCGACGGCAAGGCCGACAAGACCACGGTCTTCGCCGACGGCCTCCTGATCCCGACCGGCGTCGAACCGGGCGACGGCGGCGCGTACGTCGCCAACAGCACCGAACTCGTCCACCTGAGCGCGAGCAAGCCTGGCGGCAAGGCCGACCGCAAACGCATCGCCCTCTCCGGCTTCGGCACCGAGGACACGCACCACATCCTCCACACCTTCCGCTGGGGGCCGGATCAGTCGCTCTATTTCAACCAATCCATCTACATCCACAGTCACCTCGAAACGCCTCACGGCGTCAAGCGCCTCAACGGCGGCGGCATCTGGCGCTACCGTCCCGAGACCGAGCAACTCGACGTCTTCGTCCGCGGCTTCGTGAACACCTGGGGCCACCACTTCGACAAGTACGGCCAATCCCTCATCACCGACGGCGCCTACGGCGAAGGCGTGAACCACGGCATCCCCGGCGCTTACTACGTCACTGCCGTCGGGGCAACACGTCTCTTAAGCGGCATGAACCCCGGCAGCCCCAAGCACTGCGGTCTCGAAGTCCTCAGCGGCCGGCACCTGCCGGACGACTGGCAGGGGAACGTCATCACCAACGACTTCCGCGGCCACCGCGTCTGCCGGTTCGTCCTCCGCGACGCGGCCAGCACCTACGAATCGCGCGAAATGACGGAAGTCATCAAGACGAACCACCCGGCCTTCCGCCCCATCGACGTGAAGATGGGGCCGGACGGCGCGATTTACATCGCCGACTGGTACAACCCGATCATCCAGCACGGCGAAGTCGACTTCCGGGACCCGCGCCGGGACAAGACGCATGGCCGCATCTGGCGGATCACGGCGAAGGGCCGGCCGCTCGTGCCGAAGCCGAAGCTCGTGGACGCGACGGTGCCGGAATTGTTGGAGCAGTTGAAGTCGCCAGAAGGTTGGACGCGGAACGCGGCGAAGCGCGTGCTGAAGGAACGCGGCGAGGACGCCGTACTGCCGGCGCTCGACGCCTGGGTGAAGGCGCTGCCGGCCGACGCCGAACACGCCCGGCTCGAAGCCGAGTGGGTACGGCAATCGTTCGGCCGCTCGATGATGAACGCGCTCGAACCGCTATTGAATGCGAAGGAGCCGCACGTCCGTTCCGCCGCCGTGCGCATCGTGTCCGATCCGTGGATGACGTTGAACAAATCCGGCTCGTGGAGCGAGGCGGCCTTGAAGGACGACCACCCGCAGGTGCGGCTCGAAGCCGTTCGCGCCGTCGCCGGATGGAAGGTGCCGACGGCCGTCGAACACGCACTCGCTGTGCTCAAACTGCCGATGGACCCGGTCCTCGACTACGCCCTGTGGCTGACCGTCCGCGAACTCGAGCCGTACTGGCTGCCGGCCTTCAAGGACGGCCACGTCACGCTCGGCGGCGACGCCCGCGCTATCGCCTTCGCCCTGAATGCCAGCGGCAACCCGGACGCCGTCAAGTCGATCGTCCGCCTCGCCGACAATGCGGACGCGACGAAGGACCAGCGTCTCGCGATGTGGCGCCTGCTCGCGCAGATCGGCGGTCCGAACGAGATGACGGCCGTCTTTCATCGCGGCCTGACGCTCGCCACGGACGAGGTGCGCGAGGGCCTGCTCGGCATTCTCGAAGCGTCGATTCGCACGCGCAAGGTCGCGCCGGCCAAGCTCGACGGTTGGGAGGACCTCGCCAAGTACATCGACGACCCTCGCCCCGGCATCCGCGCCGCGGCCCTGCGGTTGATGGGCCTCGTCAAGTTTGAACTCTTCCGCCGCGACCTGCAGCTCCGCGCCGCCGACGCGAAGGTCGACCTCGCCGAGCGCGCCGCCGCGTTCGATGGGCTGGTAAGCCTCGGCGGACCGAAGCTGCGGGAATTCCTGGACAAATCGCTCGCCGCGGATCAGCCACTTCCGACGCGCCGGCTGGCGGCTCAGGCCCTCGCGAACGTCGACCTCGACGCCGCCGCGAAATCGGCGACGAGTATTCTCGCCGCGCAAATCCAAGGCGATCCGACGGAACTGTTCAACGCCTTCGTCTCGCGCAAGGGCGGTCCGGCGGCGCTCGCGAAGGCGCTCAAGGATGCGAAACTCCCCGCCGACGTGGCGAAGGTCGGCCTGCGTTCCATCCGGTCCTCGTCGCAGAACCTGCCGGATCTCGTGGCGGCGCTCACGAAGGCCGGCGACCTCGGCGCCGCCAAGAAGGAACCGACCGCCGACGAAGTGAAGCAGTACGTCGCCGACGTGCTCAAGTCCGGCGACGCGGCCCGCGGCGAGGCGATCTACCGCCGCAAGGAACTCCAATGCCTGAACTGCCACGCCATCGCCGGCAGCGGCGGGCAGGTCGGGCCGGACATGACCAGCATCGGCGCGAGCGCCCAGCCGGACTACCTCGTCGAATCGCTGCTCGTGCCGAACAAGGCGGTTAAGGAAGGCTACCACGCCATCGAAGTGAACCGGCTTTCCGGCCAGATCGTCAGCGGCATCAAGCTTCGCGAATCGCCGAAGGAACTGGTGATCCGCAACGCTGAGGACAAGGAGATCGCCATCCCGATCGACGACATCGACACGCGGAAGCAGACGCGCTCCATCATGCCCGACGGCCTGACCGATACGTTGACGCGGCAGGAGTTCGTCGACCTTTCGCGTTTTCTCTCGGAACTCGGCAAGGTCGGCCCGTACGCCCCCAGCACCGCCCGCCTCGTCCGCCGCTGGCAATACCTCGACCCCACGCCGGCCGCGACGAACCTGTTCCGCCGCAACCGCGTCACGACCGCCGTCGAGAAGCCGAACGATTTCCCCTGGGTCGCGAGTTATTCGAAAGTGTCCGGCGACCTGCCGCTCGCCGAGATTCCGCGCTTTGTCGTCTGGAACGGCTCCGAGCCGCTCTCCGTCGTCCGCTTCCACCTGACCGCGACCGTCGGCGGCCCGACCGCGATCAAGCTCAACGGCGTCGAGGGTCTCTCAATCTACGTCGGCGAAGCGTCGGTCGAGGCGAAGGCCGAATCGGCATTCGAGGTGAAGCCCGGCCCGACGACGGTGACGGTGGTTGTCGATCGCGCGAAGCGGAAGACAGACCTGAAGTGCGAACTGATCGACGTGGCCAACTCACCGGCGCGAGTGGCAATCGTGGGTGGGAAATAAAACGATACAGAGATCACGAAAACTCGAAAGGACGAAAGCCCGAAACGAAGACGGACTTTCGGGATTTCGTCCTTTCGAGTTTTCGTGATCTCTTATTTTCCAAGCATCGCCTTCAATTCCTTCGCCAGCTCGCCAATCCGGCGATGGCATTCCTTCCGCGCCGCCGCGAAGCCGTCGGCCGTGGGTTTCGTTTGTTTCAAGTAGTCCAGTACCACCGCTTCCGCGTCGGCGAGCTTCGGGCAGCCCTTCGCGATTGCCTCGGCGAGTTCGTGCGGCACGACGGCCACGCCGTTGCGGTCGCCGTGGAGCAGGTCGCCGGGGTTGATCCAGACGCCGCCGACGCGGACTGGCCCGTTCAGCTCCGCGATCTGGCAATAGCCGTGGGACGCGACGACGCCGTTCGTGAAGCAGGGGAACTTCAGGGCCTCCACCTGGTCGAGGTCGCGTCCGGTGCCGCTCGTCACGAGTCCGACGCCGCCGAAGGCCTGGTAGCTCGAACACATCACCTCGCCGAAGGTCGCGGCGACGCTCGGGTCGTCGAGATCCTGGAAGACGATCACCTTCGGCCCCGGAATCGCTTCGAGGTGGCGTACCTGCTTCTCGAGGCCGGCGTAGACGTCGCCGGCCTTCGGCTTCGCCCCGGCGCGGAAGGTCGCCGTGACCGCGTACCCGACCATCGGCGGCAACTGCGGGAAGCAGGCGCGGATGCGGCTATCGAGATAGCCCGACGTGCGCGGGATCGCGTCGAACAATTCCATTACGTTGCAGATCGTGGGCGAATCGAAGCGGCCGAGCGCCGCGAGCGTCTCGACGGAGTGGGGGGTGCGGTCCACGGTGTTTGCCTCTCGGGGTTGTCCGGTCTTTCCTATCGCACTTGCCGTCGCCAGTCCGGTGTCGGAAAAATGGACTAGGCAACACTGCGGAAATTGGGCAAAATGGGGCCGTAGGAACAAACCCGGAAACTGGACGATTCGCGGGAGTCAGGGAATGGACGATGTTCGCGCGTTGCTGGAAGCCCTCGGCGGTAAACCCTTCGTGAAAGGCCACCTGCGCGGCCTGCTCCACATCCTGATCGGCCGGAGGATCGCGAAAGCCGACGGCACCGTCGTTTCGGCCGGCCTGACGTGGCGGCAACTCGCGACGGAGCTGAAGTCTGCGAAGTTTGACAAGGACCTGGTGGCCGAACTCGGCGCCGACCCCGACGCCCTCGCCCCACGCGACCGCGAGAAGATGTGGTACCTGGCCATCGGGCTGGCAAAGGTCGATTCGCTCGACGCGATCGAGCAGGCCGATCGGCTGATGCCGTCGCTCAAGCAACTCGGCTATTCCATCGGCCCGTCGCCGACGACGGTGACTGCGTCGGCCTCGGCGTCGCCGGCGACGATCCCGATGAAGCGAAAGCGCAATTAAGCGAAGCGGTGATGGCCACGAAGAGGCACGAAAAGCCACGAAAAGAAGAATCGAGAGATCGTCCCTTTTTGTGTCTTCTCGTGCCTCTTCGTGGCCATCTTGCCTTTATTCGATCCGCAGAAAGCGATCCCATCCGAGGCCGCCCGGCGACGGTGCGTATTGTGGCCACGAAGCGGCACGAAAAGCCACGAAAAGGAAGTATCGAGACGTCTTCCCTTTTTGTGTCTTTTCGTGTCTCTTCGTGGCCATACCCATTTCATTCGATCCGCAGATAGCGATCCCATCCGAGGCTGCCCGACGGTGCGCATTGTGGCCACGAAGCGGCACGAAAAGCCACGAAAAGGAAGTATCGAGACGTCTTCCCTTTTTGTGTCTTTTCGTGCCTTTTCGTGGCCAATCCCATTTCATTCGATCCGCAGAAAGCGATCCCATCCGAGGCCGCCCGGCAACTCCGGCGACGGCGCGCACTCGAGATGCACGATGCGGCGATGACGAGCCGTGTCCGCCGTCGAATGCCCGCTCGCGTGCAGGAGCAGCGGCCGCATCAGCAGCGCGTCGCCGGCGTCGCAGAGCAGCGTCCGAGCATCCTCGGTCGTTTCGGAAGCGTGCCGGTGCGAGCCGGGGACGACGCGCAGGGGGCCGTTGTCGTCGGCCATCGCGTCGAGGTGGATGCGCACGGTCAGCATCGTCGCGAGCAGCTCCTCAGGAGCTTCGAGGTGCGGCACGCCGGTCTTCACCGTCGGCTTCGCGAAGCCCGGCACGGCGCGGTGCTCCCTCACGGCGATGGTGTGGTCGCGGTGCCACGGGAGCGCCCAACTGTGCCCCGGCGGCTTGTCGAAGTAGAGGCCGCGCACGACGCCGGCGTCCGGCCCCAGCGATTCGCGCAGGAATGTGGTCAACCTTTCGCAACGCCTGATCCATTCGACCGCGTCCGGCCACATTCGCAGCAGGTTCCGCGCACCGTAGGCCGGGCCGCGCGAACCAGCAAGGACGGATGCTTCATCCGACGCCATCGCCGCCTCGACTTCGCGCAGCATCGCGGCCACGGCGGTCGCGTCGAAGGCGCCGCGGACCCAGGCGAAGCCGTCGCGGTCCAGGTCGTTCATGATCGTCGCAGGAACAGGACGTAGACGAGCGCGCCGAGCGCCGCGTAACAGGTGCCGACCATCGCCTCCGTGAATTGTTCTTTGCCGAGGAACATGTTCGCGAGGACCGCTCCCATGAAGAGCACGTAGATCGCCGGCACCACCGGATAGCCGGGGCAGCGATATGGCAGGGAGGCCGTCTGGTCGCGTTGGATGCGGCGGAGCACGAAGATCGAGGCGACGCCGAGCGTCTCGAACATGATGCCGCCGACGACGCAATAGTCGGTGAGGATGTCGAAGACCGTCTTTTTCGGATCGATGATGTTGAGTTCCTTGGCGACCTCCGCGACGACGACGAGCAGCATCGACCAGCCGGAGAAGACGAGCATCGCCTTCGCCGGCGTCAGGTAGCGGGGATGCACTTCGCGCAGCGTCTTCGGCGAGAGGCCGTCCTCGCTCGCGGCGTAGAGCAGGCGCGGGGCGACGAGGATGTTCCCGTTCAAGGAGCCGAAGACGGAGGTCATCAGGATGAGCGATGCGACGACCACGCCGGCGGAGCCGAGCAGCCGGGCGCAGAACTGCGTCGAGAGCGGCGTGGTCGAGAGCGAGCCGGTGGATTTGTCGGCCATCTCGGCGCCGGACACGGTCGAGTAGTACGCGACGTTGGCGCCGACGTAGAGGAAGATCAGCACGAACATGCCGCCGAGCAAGGCACGCGGGATGTTCCGCTGCGGGTCCTTCACCTCTTCGGCGATGGGTGTGATGTTGAGCCAGCCGTGGTAGGCCCAGAGGACGCCGACGACGGCGACGCCGTACTTCGACCATTCGATGGCAGTAATGTCCGGCCAGATCGGTGGATAGTTGGACAGCGACGGCCGGTGATCCGTCGCGGGCGGGAACAGGAACACCACGAACGGCAGTACCATGAGCGCAACGATGGAGACGATCTTCAACATCGTCAGGAACATCTGGAGGCCGCCGCCGATGCGGGTGCCGCGGATGTTCACGAGCGTCAGCCCGGCGATCACGGCGAGCGCCCCGATCACGCGCACCCAGCGATCGAGGCCCTGCCCGTTCACGAGGACCAGCACGTCGCTGAGCGATTCGACGAACATGACGGAGAGCACGCCGATGGACGAGGTGCGGATGATGCCGAAATCGACCCAGCCCCAGAGGAAGCCGGCCCAGCGGCCGTAGCTGTCGCGGAGGAAGGCGTAGTTGCCGCCGGCCTTCGGCAGCCGCACGGCCACCTCGGCGATGGCGAGCGCGCCCATCAGCGAGAGCAATCCGACGACGACCCAGACGGAGATCGCGAGCGCGAATTCGGGGCATTGCTCGGCGACGTTGCGGCCCTTTTTGAAGACGCCGGAGCCGATGACCGTGCCGACGACGACGGCGCCGGCCATCCACGGCCCGATGATGCGCGGGAGCGAAGTGGGATTCATGCGAAGAGTTTACGCGAGGACGGCGACTGTCGGAATCCAAATCTCAGCATTCGCATCGCGCGGGAATACGAAGAGATTGGCCACAAAGAGGCACGAAAAGTCACAAAAAGCAGAGTCGATAAATCCTTTTTTTTGTGTCTTTTCGTGCCTTTTTGTGGCCATCGTTTACTTCACCGCCGTGACGACGACGGTGCCGTTGTCGTGGCCGCTGTAGAGGGTCTTGGCGTCGGCGTCGATGGCGACGGTGTAGCCGGGGGAGTTCACCTTGGTGGTGAAGGTCGCCTTGCCGGCGTCGAGGTCCCAGACGTTCAGCAGGCCGGAGTAGCCGCAGGTGGCGAGGCGCTTGGCCTTGGGCGCCCAGGCGATGCCGTAGGGGTCGTCGGTGGTCGGGCCGAGCTTCTTGGTTTCCTTCCCTTCGGCGGCGTTCCAGAGCCGCACGGTGCGGTCGAGGCTGATCGAAGCGAGGGTGGTATTGTCCGTGAAGACGAGGCCGGTGATCGCCTGTTCGTGGCCCTTGAGTTGCTTGGCCTCCTTGCCGGCGGCCACGTCCCAGACCTTGACGATGTTGTCGCCGCCGCCGGAGGCGAGCCATTTGCCGTCGGGCGAAATGGCGACGGAATAGACCGATGCGGTGTGGACGCCGAGCGCCTTCGCCTCCTTGCCGTCGGCGACGGTCCAGAGTTTCACGCCCTTGTCGGCGCTGCCGGTGGCGATCTGCTTGGCGTCGGGCAGGATCGCGACCGTGTCGACGATGTCGGTATGGCCCTTGACTTCGGCGGTCGTCTTCTTGTCGGCGAGGTTCCAGACGCGGGCGGTCTTGTCGAGGCTCGCGGAGACGAGGAGCTTGGCGTCGGCGGAGAAGGCGACGGCGTAGACGGGGCCGGTGTGGCCGGCGAGGACGGCCTTCTCCTTGATCGCGCCCCCCTCCACGTCCCAGACCTTCACGGTGTTGTCGAAGCCGGCGGTCGCGAGCAGCTTGCCGTCGGCCGAGAGCGCGACGCAGTGGACGAGCGCGGTGTGCGCCTTCGTGGGCGTCTGCGCGAGGGAATAGGCGGCGGTGAGGACCGCGAACGCGCACAAGAGACCGACGCGGCGCATGGCAGGCTCCGGGAAAGGGTGTAAGGCGGGCACCGACCGAGGAATAGAGTACCAAAAGCGGAACGCGATTGCTCGCGCCGTCCGCTTCGGTATTCTTTCGGGACACATTCAACGAGGACTCGCCGTGGCCGAATCGGAGCAGGTGGATGTGGTGGCCGTCGCCCCGCACCCGGACGATCTGGAGATCCTGTGCGGGGGCACGTTGGCGAAGCTCGTGCGGCAAGGATACCGCGTGGCGATCCTCGACCTGACGAGCGGGGAGCCGACGCCGCGCGGCAGCCTGGAGACGCGCGGGCAGGAGGCCGAGGCGGCGCGGGAAATCCTCGGCGTGCAGGTGCGCATCAACCTGGATCTCCCCAACCGCGTGCTGATGGATCACCCGGACAACCGTTTCGCGCTCGGCACGGCGTTCCGGCGGTTGCAGCCGAAGATCGTGATCGCCGCGTTCGGCCGCACGCCGGCCGGTTCCCCGGACCACTACCAGGGCGGCCTGATCGCCGAGGCGGCGCGGTTCTATTCGCAGCTCACGAAGTGGGACGACCGCTTCGACGGCACGCATCCGTACCGCGTGCCGCACCTCGTGTACGTGCCGTTCCCGTCGGACGCGGAAAGCCGCATCTGGCCCGGCAGCTTCGTCATCGACGTCACCGAGACGATGGACCAGAAGCTCGACGCCGTGCAGGCGTATCGCTCGCAGTTCGACGACAACCGCTTCGACAAGGTGAAGCATTACCTGTCGAGTACGAACGGCTTCATCGGCAGCCGGTGCGGGTTCCTGTACGGGGAGCTGTTCACGCTACCCACGCCGGTGGGCGGCGACGATCTGTTCAAGCTCGTTCACGGCGGAAAGGGGAGCCTCGCCCCGGTGCAGTTGCCGGGCAGGGACCACCTGCCGTTGCAATGATCGGTGGCGTCCGAGTCTAGTTCCCTCGCGCCTCAGCCGCGGAGGCGAACGGCACGGCGTCAGCGTGCCGGTGATCGCAGAGACGGCACATCGGAATACCGGCACGCTGACGCTGTGCCGTTCGCCGGGAACCCGGAGGGGATCAGGATCGCTGAATCGAGAATCTTTGGAATGCCGAGGTTGGTCGCTACTGATTTGGAGTGCGGCGGCTGGACGCCGCTTTGGTTTTTTTCACCCAAGAACGCACTCGATGCGAACTCAAAGTGATCGACCTCGGCCCCAAGGGATCAGCATCGCGAGGACGAAATGCGATTGTCCAAAATCGAAAGCGGCGTCCAGCCGCCGCACTCCGAATAATAACGGCATCCAGCCGCCGCACTCCCCACGGAACACCATGAACCCGAAATCCCTCCTCGCCGACCGGACGCGGCAGATCGAAGTCTCCGGCATCCGCAAGGTGTTCGACCTCGGCAAGTCGCTGAAGGATCCGATCAACCTGAGCATCGGCCAGCCGCACTTCGAGGTGCCGGCGCCGATCAAGGCGGCGGCGAAGGCCGCGATCGACGCGGGGCACAACGGCTACACGGTCACGCAGGGCCTCGCCGAGTTCCGCGAGAAGATCAAGGCGGACCTCGCGAAGCGCCTGCCGGGGCAGGACCGCGAGGTCATCATCACGAGCGGCACGAGCGGCGGCCTCCTGCTCGCGCTGCTCGCCGTCGTGAACCCCGGCGACGAGGTGATCGTGCCGGACCCGTATTTCGTGGCGTACCCGCACCTCGTCACGCTCGCGGGCGGGACTTCGGTGTTCGTGGATACGTACCCGGATTTCCAACTCGATCCCGCGAAGGTCGAGGCCGCCATCACGCCGCGGACGAAGGTGATCCTGCTCTGCTCGCCGGCGAACCCGACGGGCACGGTCGCCACGCGCGAGGTCAAACGTCAAATGGCCGAGATCGCCCGCAAACGCGGCGTGCTGCTGCTGAGCGACGAGATCTACAACGCCTTCCACTACGACCTGCCAGCGAGCAGCCCCGCCGAGGACGAGCCGGACACGCTCGTGATCGAAGGCTTCGGCAAGACCTACGGCCTGACCGGCTGGCGCCTCGGCTACGCGCACGGCCCGAAGGCGATCGTGGACGAGATGATGAAGCTCCAGCAGTTCACTTACGTCTGCGCCCCGAGCGTCGTGCAGCACGCCGGGATGGCGGCGATGGACTTCGACGTCTCCGGCATCGTGGCCGACTACAAGCGGAATCGCGATCGCCTCTGCGCCGGCCTGCGCGAGCGGTTCGCGTTCGACGTGCCCGGCGGCGCGTTCTACCTCTTCGTGAAGGCGCCCTGGGGCACCGGCACCGAGTTCGTCACGGAGGCGATCCGCCAATCGCTGCTCGTCATCCCCGGCGGCGTATTCAGCAAGCGGGACACGCACTTCCGCATCAGCTACGCCGCCAAGGACGAGACGCTCGACCGCGGGATCGAGGTGTTGAACCGGATCGCGCGCAAGTGAGCGCCGGGTTGGCGTTTCCCTTCCAGCCACGTCTTTGGTAATCTCGACGGTATGCGAGAGGGTTCCTCCATGCGCCGTTTCCAGTCGTTCGTCGGGGCCGCGATCGTCGGCCTTTTGTCGTTCGCCGTCGCCCTCGGCCAAGTTCCGCCCGCCGCCGCGCCGGGCGCCGCGCCGCCGGCCGAACCGAAGATCGAATGGCCCAAGGAGGTCGCCGGCAAAGACCTCAAGGGCTGGATCGCGGAACTGAAGGATTCCCCGGACGCCGCGATGCGCGAGGCGGCCAGCAAGGCGATCCCGGCGTTCGGCCCGCCGGCGCGCGACGAGGCTCTCACGCCGCTGCTCGCCGCGCTCCGCAAGGAGTCCGATCCGGGCGTGAAGGTGAACCTGCTCATCGTCATCGGCAACATCGGCCCGCGCAACGCCGAAGAAGGCAAGAAGGTCGTCGACCCGCTCAAGATCATCGTGTCGACGTCGAGTTCCGGCAGCCCGTACCGGCTCCACGCGGCGCGGGGGCTGGGGAACTGCGCCGCCTTCGCGTCCGAAGCCGTGCCCGAACTCGTCTCGGCGCTCGAGGACGCCGCGTGGGAGACGCGTCGCACCGTCGCGCAGGTGCTCGGCGTCGTCGGCCGACCGAACGGCAAGCGCCTCTCGCCGAATGCGCAGGCGCTCGGCGCCGTGTCCAAGAAGATCCGCACCGAGAAGTCGTTGCCGGTGCGGCTCGAACTCGTGCAGGCGATGGTGTCGATGGGGCCGCCGGTCGTACCCATGAGCAACCCGCCCCAACCCCAGGAATTCGCCGCCTACGCCAAGGCGATCGAGCCGTATTTCAAGGTCATCAACGAACAGCTCAAAGACGAGAAGGACAAGTCGATCCAGGTCTGGCTCACCGTCTTGCTGATGCTCTACGACGGCTCGCAATTCACCGAGACGACGATTAAGAAGATCGCGGACCACGTGCCGGGGGCGGACGCCAACGCGCGGATCGCGGCCCTGCGGGCGCTCGGCCTCCTGGACGAGAAGGCCAAGCCATTCCTGCCCGCGATGCAGGAGGCGCTCAAGCACGAGGACCCGGTGACGGTGATCGAGGCGATCAACGCGCTGGCGGCGCTCGACAAGCACGCGAAGGCGGCGATCCCCGACCTGGAGAAGCTGAAGGCGACGACCAAGGACGAAGCGATCAAGGCGATGGCGGCCGCCGCGATTGATATCATCTTGGAGAAGAAGCCGGCCGCGCCGCCGCCCGTGGCGCCGCCGCCGCCGAAGAAATGACGCCGACCTGTCGGGTGCCCCGATGTTCTCGCTCGCCGGGCAATCCGCCGCCAACCTCTGCCGGGGGCGTTCCCGCCGGGAGTTCCTGCGCGTCGGCGGCCTCGCGCTCGGCGGACTCTCGCTTCCCGCGATGCTCGCGGCCGCGTCGAATCGCCGCGCCAAGTCATGCATCCTCATCTTCATGGACGGCGGACCGAGCCACCTCGAAACCTTCGACCTGAAGCCGGACGCGCCGTTGGAAGTGCGCGGCGAGTTCAAACCGATTCCGTCGACGGTGCCGGGCGCGCCGGTCTGCGAACTGCTCCCGAAACTCGCCGGCCAGATGCACCGCTTCGCGCAGGTGCGCTCCGTCCACCACTCCGTGAACGACCACAACGCCGGCGCGTACTACATGCTCACCGGCCATTCGCCGGTCGACGGCGGCAAGTTCATCCAGACCGATTCCGCCAAGACGTTCCCGTGCCTCGGCAGCGCCGTGGCGCGGCTGGCGCCGAACCGCCTCCCGCTGCCGCAGTACGTCTTGCTGCCGGAATACCAGTGGAACAACGGCGCGGACATTGGCGGGCAGAAGGCCGGCTTCCTCGGCCCGCGGTACGACCCGCTCGTCGGCGGCGACCCCAGCCTGCCCGGCCACGCGGTGCCAGGCTTGAACCCGTTGCCCGAATTGCCGCTCGATCGGCTCGGCGCCCGGGACGACCTCCGCAAGGAACTCGACCGCGCCATCGGCGCCATCGGCGACCGGCCCGCCGACGGCATGGACGATCTCCGCCGCCGCGCGCTGGACCTCGCGACCTCGCCGCGCACGCGCGACGCGTTCGACCTCTCCAAGGAGCCGCGGAAGCTGCGCGAACGCTACGGGATGGACCCCGGCTCCGACCGCGCGCTCGAGGCGCGGAAGTTCGGCGGGCTGCCGCACCTCGGCCAGTGCTTCCTATTGGCGCGGCGGCTCGTCGAAGCCGGAGTGAAACTCGTCACGGTCGTCACCGGCCGTCGGATCGACCAGGCCTGGGACACGCACCGCGACCACTTCGGGCTGATGCGCCGCTCGCTCTGCCCGCCGTTCGACGCCG
>CAYVRB010000023.1:0-33190 GCA_964453375.1 uncultured Alcaligenaceae bacterium | reverse complement strand
CGATGTGTAGTCCAGCCAGATGTCCGAGATGTGTAAGCGCGTGAAAATGCCGTCGGCGGTCGGCTTCCAGGCGATGCCCAGTTGCACGGCTTGACTACCGAGTGATTTCTTCCCGTTGGCGGGCCAAAGGCCATCGGCGATCAACTCCTCAACGCCGAGGCATTCGCGGCCGCGCCAGATGCGGGTGGCGGCGTCGAAGGTCAGCTTTTCTTCCTCGGCCTTGGCGGTCCCGCCGGCCTTCGGCTCGCGGGTGGCCACGATCATCCCCGCGTTGTTCCGCACATCCACTTCTTGGAGCTTCCACACGTTGCCCTCGCGCAGACAGTGGCTCGGCTCGTCTTCGAGGAGCAGGACATGGTTTTCCGCCGGGAAAATGCCCGCCCCCCGATTGTGGTTCGCGTCCTGCTTCTTGCTGTTCACCGGCAGCACCGGCACGGCGGACGTCTTCGGATCCGGCGGGAGGTAGGCTAGCACGTGCATCACGGCGCCCAAAGGAATGTCTCGCAGGTCGGCCGGGGCGCCGCGGTAGCGGACCATGCCGTACGGAAGCATCGCGAACGGATGCGGGTCGTTGCGGAAGAACATGCCCGACCCTTGCACGCGAAGGCTGGCGCGGCGGTTGGCGTGATCGACGAAGGCGAGTTCGCCCCGGTACGCGTGCGCCTTCTCGAGCGGCGGAAACTTCCCGGCCGCGGGGCGGAACGGCTCGTCTTTCTCGGGCGGGGCCGCGACGGCGGGCGCCGAGTAGCCCAGGCACAACGCCAAGAGAAGAATGCGTGTCATAGTTCGATCACCTGAAACGGAACCGGCGGCCTGTCAATCATGATGTTGCAGAAAGGCGTGTAACAGAAAGTGCCTCCGCTGTAGGGCGGACTTCCAGTCCGTCCCAACGACTCGGACGGACTGGAAGTCCATCCTACAACTTCAACGATGGTCCATGAAACCAACGACCCTGCGAGCCTTGCTGAAGACGGACTGGAAGTCCGTCCGACAACTTTAACGATGGTGTTGCGGCACCATCGACCTCCGAGGCCGAAAACCGGACTGTCAGAGTTCGATCGCCGTATTGCTGTCGCCGAACTTGTCCGTTTCGACGCCCATGCGTTGGGCCATCAGGAGCAGCAGGTTGCTCATGTGCGCGTTCGAGTTCGCGGGGCGGCTACAGAGCGAATAGTGTTCGCCGGGTTTATCGAGCTGATAGCCCTTGAAGTGGCCCTGGTTGAGATCCAGGTGGCGGCCGTGCGTCAGGCCGAGGTCCGATCCGCCGGCCAGCACGAGCGGGAGGTTCGCGTTGCCGTGGCTGTGCCCGTAGGACATGCCGCTGCCGAAGAGCGCCATCGTCGAGCCGAGGAGCGGCTTGCCGTTGAGGTCTTTCGTCTCGGCCAGCCGGGTGAGGAAGTAGGCGAACTGTTCGATGGCGAAGGTGTCGTACTTCGTGAGCTTTTCCATGTAGCCCGGGTCGCCGCCGTGGTGGCTGAGTTGGTGGCGCGACTCGGTGATGCCGATTTCGGGAATGGCGAACGCATCCCCTTCGCCGCCGAGGCTGAAGGTGGCCACGCGGGTGACGTCCGTCTGGAACGCGAGCACGATCAGGTCGTACACGGTGCGGAAATAATCGCCGGCCAGCGTGGCGGGAACGTCGCGGCTGACGCGTTTGCGATCGGCCTCGGAGACGGCGGGCAGCGGCGTATCGAGCCAGGCGTCGGCGCGACGGGTGCGAACCTCGGCTTCCCGAACCGACGTGAGGTATTGATCGAGGCGGCCCTTGTCGCCCGATCCCATCGCCTGTTCAAGTTGGCGCACTTCCGCGAGGTTGGCATCGAGCACGCTGCCCTTGCGGCGGAGCGCCTTCCGCTGGGCCGCCGTACCGCCTTTCGGCGCCTCGAACAGCGAGGCGAAAATCTCGCTGCACCGCCGCATCGACGGCAACCGCACGCCGTCGGCCGTCCAGGCGAGCGATTCCCCCGTGAGGGCGACTTCCATCGATGGGTACCGCGTCTGCTTCGCGGTGACTTCGACCATCTTCTGGTCGACGGAGATGGTGTTCTTGTCCGACGGGCCGAGCTTGCCGCCGGTCAGCCAGACCGAGATGCAGTTGTGGTGGTGTCCCAATGCGCCGGGATGGTGCAACCCGCTGATCGGGGTGACGGATTGCCGGTGCTTCTCCAACGGCTTGAGCGACCGCGAGAACTGGTAATCCTTCCCCGGCGACGTGATCTGGTAGTTCAGCGAATGAACGCCGTTCGCAAGGTAGATGAAGGCGCTCCGCCGCGGCGTGGCCGTCTTCGCCTCCTCGGCCCGCAGCGGCACCATGCATTCCAGGAACGGCAGCGCGATACAGGTGCCAAGCCCCCGGAGTGCGTATCGGCGATCGATCCGCCAGGTTTGGGACCGGACGTTGCTCATATGTGTTTCACCTCGTCTGGTGCGGCTCAAAAGTAGGACGGACTTCCAGTCCGTCGTGGCTGTCGACGGACTGGAAGTCCGTCCTACGTTTCAGTTGTAGGACGGACTTCCAGTCCGTCTGACGTCTCTGTGGGTCAGTCGACAGCCACGACGGACATCCAGTCCGTCCTACGTTTCAGTTGTAGGACGGACTGGATGTCCGTCTGACGTCTCTGTGGGTCCGTCGTGACTGTCGACGGACTGGAAGTCCGTCCTACGTCTCAGTTGTAGGACGGACTGGAAGTCCGTCTGACGTTTTGTGGGTCCGTCGTGGCTGTCGACGGACTGGAAGTCCGTCCTACGTTTCAGTTGTAGGACGGACTTCCAGTCCGTCCTACGTCTTTGAGGGTCCGTCGTACGGAACTATTCATCCATGAAATCCCAACCGGCCGCTTTCCACTCCGGATGAATCCACCTCACGGATTCATTCGCGGCAAGCCCCGCGCTTTTGGGATTTCGGCCGATGTACTGTACCACATTCCAAAGGTGTTCTTCGTCGCGAATGATGCGGTCGTAGCTTTCCTCTTCCCACAACGCCCCGCCCTGCCCCAGTGTTCGGTTCACGCGCAGCGCGACAAATTGCTTGATCCGTTGCAGGCAATCTTCGAGCGCGAAAGCCCCGAGGGGTTGCATCACCGCGTGGACATGGTTGGGCATGACCACAAAGCACGACGTGAAGTGACGCTGGTCATGAAAGTACAGCAAGGCGTCCGACATCATCGAAGAGAACCGCGACTGACGAAAGACGCACGTGCCATCGCCTTCGTCCATCCAACGATCCGTCCGATTTGTCAACTCCTGGGCGAATTTCTTCCAATCCGATTCGGTCCGCGGTTCCGGGTGTTCCTGCTCCCAAACAGCCCGCCAACTCTTGAGTGCCTGAAGTTTTTCTTGCGGGAGCGAATCGGCCTGCCGGAATGTTACGGCGTAGGTGGCACCATCCTGCCTCCAATGTGGCAAGTGTCGGCAATACATGCGAATCGGATGATGGGGATCAAGTCCACGAAACCGTGGAGGTGGCGGCTTGTTGAAGATGGAGACTGTCATCGTCTTCTCGCTTCCAACGCGAAGACGGACTGGAAGTCCGTCCTACGGCCCGGTTCTCGCTTCCAACGCGAAGACGGACTGGAAGTCCGTCCTACGGTTGGGTTCTCGATTTCAACGCGAAGACGGACTGGAAGTCCGTCCTACGGTTGGGTTCTCGCTTCCAACGCGAAGACGGACTGGAAGTCCGTCCTACGGCTGGGTGGTATTATGGACTGGAAGTTCGTCCTACGGCTCCGTGGTAGGACGGACTTCCAGTCCGTCTCGACCAGACGCATCATCTCTTCCGCATCATCTCCGAACGAGCAACGGCGCGGATGATATCCCGTATGCCACGGTCCGTTTTGTTCACTTCAGCGACGATGCGCTTCAGGTCGTCCTGGTCGTCCACGGTCATCACGCGGCGAAGGGCGTAGGTGCAAAGATGTTCGACGAACGCGTGCAGGAACCGGTCGCGGTCGTCGAGCAGCAGTCGTTTGAACTGGACCGAATCCTTGAACGCACGGCCATCCGGCAGCACCCCCGACGGATCGAGCAACGGATCTTCGCCGAGGCCCTTCGCCACCTTCTCGCGCGTGCGCCACTGGCCGATGGCGTCGTAGTTGTCCCACGCGATACCCAGCGGGTCGATCTTCGCATGGCACGCGGCACAGTTGGCGGTGTTGCGGTGCGCCTCGATCTTCTGGCGCAACGTCGCCTTCGGGCTTTCCGGCGGGCTGGGTTCGATGGCACTCACGTTCGCCGGCGGCGGCGGCGGCGTCTTGCCGAAGATCACTTCGCTGACCCACACGCCGCGGTGGACCGGCCGATGGCGGGTGCCATCCGACGTCAGCCCGAGAACCGCCCCCATCGTCAGCAGGCCGCCGCGATGATGTTCCGGCTTCAAAGAGACACGCTGGAAGCCGCCCGACTTCGGCTCCGGCAGCCCGTAAAAATCGCACAGCCGGGCATTCGCCATCGTCCAATCGGAATCGATCAGTTGATCGATCGGCAGGTTCTTCGCGAACAGCTCGCGGACGAATTCGACCGGCTCGGACCGCAGACTCGTCTCCAGCCAGGCGTCGTAGTTCGGGTACAGCTTCTTGTCCGGCGTAAACATGCCGACGCGGTGCAGTTGCAACCACTGGCGGGTGAAATCGTCGATGAAGCGATCGCTCTTGCCGTCCGACAACAGGCGATCCACTTCCTTCGTCAGGGCGACGGAAACCCCTTTCCGACTAGGGGCTAGCTCGACGGACTGGAAGTCCGTCTTACCGAGGGAGCCGATACGGGCAGCTTCGAGCAGATCATCATCGGGCATCGAACTCCACAGGAAGTACGAGAGCCGGGATGCCAGCTCGGAGTCGTTCAAACGATCCCGGACCGCCGGCGAACCTTCCACCAAGTAGATGAAGTGCCGGGACGTGAGCACGCCTTGCAGGGCAACTCGGAAGGCGTCGGCCATCTTCTCGCCCGCCTTGCGTTCGGCCGCGACGGCGTTCAGGTAGCCGGCCAACTCCTCGTTCTTGACCGGCCGACGCCAGGCGCGTTCGGCGAATCGCATCAAATGTTCCGCGACCACCTCGGGCGTCGCGCCTTCGGGAGGCAGGATGTCTTTCCGCCGCTCCTTTTCCGTGGGCGCGACGATCGGCCCTTCCCATTCGATCCAATCGAGAATCACCGTGGAGAAGAGGCCGTTGCCCTCCTCGTCGAACATCTGCGGGGCGTTCGGATTCAGCGTCCGCGTCTCGCGGCTGTGCGTGAAGACGTAGCTGCCGCTGTTGAGCGCGTTCCGGAAGGCCGCGCCGGCCCGCCGGTCCACCACGTCGGTCGCGACCACGCAGAAATCGAGCGACACGGGCATCTCCAGGAATACCTCGAACTCGAACACCTGCGGCTTGTCCTCGGGCGCGGTGATGTCGAACTCGATGAGGCCATCGACGGTCTCCTCGCCGGTGCGCTTGCCGATGCTCAAATGAGCCGTCTGACCACCGCGCGGGCGGATGCCGCTGGCCTGGAGGCGCAACTTGTATAGGCCGCTGTGTTCCGGCCCGGTCTTGCCGAACCAGTTCGGCGATAGGGCGTGATGGACACTTCCCGGGTAGAGCAGTTGGCGCAACGGCCGTGTGATGCCAAATCGTTCCATCACGGCCTGCTGGTTCTTGCCGCCGTTGTAGCGCAAGTCGGCCGCCGTCTTCCGAATCTTGCGAGCCTCGCCGCCGGCCGTGGTGGGGAACGCGCGGTCCAGCACCAGCCCTGCCGCGCGATAATAACGGTCCACGTGAGATGGCGAAAGCGACAGTTCCGAGCCGATGCGCTCGAACCCGTGCCAGCGCGTGTCTTCATTCAACTCGCCCGGCTTCGTGGGATCGTACCGTACGCCCAGCAGGTCGTAGACCGTGTTCTGGTACTCCTGACGACTCAACCGATAGTGCGACACCGCCGGCCGGGCCGCCATCCGGGCCGCACGGCCTTCCTTGATCCGCGTATCGATCGCGGTCACGAACGCCGCGATCTCGTCTTGGGTCGGTTTGGGTTCGTTCTTCGGTGGCATCTCTCCGCCGTTGATTTTCTCCACCACTTCCGCCCATCGCTGCGCGTCTTTGCCCGCCTTGAAATCGCGCGAAAGCTGGTCGATCCGCAGTGTCCCTTTCTCCTTCTCCGCACCATGGCAGCGGACGCAGTGCTTCGTCAGGAATGCTTCGTACGGTTCCGCACCGCGAACGACATTTGTGCAACCGACGATCACGAGGAGTGGCAAACAAGGAACGACAATGTCTCGTATCCGGAACGGGGTTTCCACACTAGCCAGTGAGATCATGGTCGTTCCAGGGAAGAGGATGTCTCGGTGATCGAATGTTCTTCAAACGTCGGACCGCCTCCGGCGGCTACTGGACACTTTCAAACAGCCTTAATCGTTTGTCCCTCTTGGGCATCTTTGATCGGCGCAGTCGGCATCACGGGTGATCCGGTTTGCCGGCGTGTTCGGGGGAACGACCATTTTTGGGTCGACCACCGGTCCCCGGGGAGTCGATCGTTCCGTTGCCGAACACGCGTCGCCATCTTGCTCGAACCGTGCCCGAGTTCGTGTCGTCGAGAAGCGTTCTCGAAACTTCCCGATGGCGTCCATCTTGAGGGCGGGATACGGGTTAAGTTATGCGCTTCCCGGTGAATATCCGCCGCCATGGACTGGTCAAGCAAACGCACGGACGCTGTTGGTCTTTTGCCCCGAATGGGGCAACGGACGGTTTCTCTTCGAGAGGATCGTGTTAATGGTGTTCCTTTACAGCCATGGGTGATTCCGGTGCGTTTGAATGCGGGTCGTGGTGCTTCATCGTATAAGCGGAAGCCGCCACTCCGAGCGCGGCGACCGTCGCGGCTAGACCGAAATACCACCAGGCGCGGCGTTTCGTCAGCAAGGCGAGTGAACAGACGACGAGTCCAACCTCGGCCGAGAGGTGGGCGATGTCCAACCGGTCCGCCTGGTGATGGTTGAACTCCACGTCGTCGGTCAGTTCTTCGGCATCCTTCAGTAACTTTTTCGCCTCGACCTCCTTCGCCTTGCCGCGGGAGTTGATGTCCGCCAGTTCGTCGTCCTGTTTTTTCCGCTCGACCGGATCGGTGATTTCGTGAAGCTTCGCGCGCCAGGATTCGATCACTTGTCGGGCCGCCGGATCCTTCACATCGGCGGGAAAGGTGGCCAACTGCAATACCGCGGCCTCGTATTGGAGCATGCGGTTTTTCTTGGATTGGAACCACGAGAAGAGGTTGCTCTTCTCGACATCGGCGGCGGCCGCCTGGGTCCGAAGTCGGTTCGCCTCGCCAACGATTCGCAAGACGTCGTTATGCTTGCGATGGCCCAGGGTGCTGACCGCGGCCAGGCACGCCGCGATGATCGCCATGCTCACGGCCACACGGCGGTCGAACGGATCCTGCGCATGATGCTGGGCATGTTCGGCATGTTCGAGGTGTTCGTGAGTCTTGCCCATGTTCGAACCTCCACGGGGTCGCGATGGAATCGGAAGCTCCGGAGCACGGCATCGGCGTCATTTCGCGGGCGTTTCGATCGGGATTTCGAAAACGAACTCGGATCCGACACCCGGCTCGCTCGTGACGATGACATCGCCCCCCATGAGTCGGGCGAGATTGCGGCACAAGGCCAGCCCGAGTCCGGTGCCGCCGAACCGGCGCGCGATGGACGCGTCCGCCTGCACGAACGGTTTGAAAAGCCCGGCGAGCTGTTCGGGTGTCATCCCGATCCCCGTGTCGGAGACGGCGACACGGAGTTGGCGATCGGACCGGGTCGCCGTTACGGTCACACGTCCGTCGGCCGTGAATTTTGCGGCGTTCCCGACCAGGTTCAGGATGCATTGTCGCAGTCGACCCCCGTCCTGGTTCACCGATCCCAGATCGGAGGGGACTTCAACCGCGAAGGAATTGCGGTTCTTCTCGACGAGCGGGCGTGCGGTTTGGCAAACTTCGACGAGCGCGGCCGTCGCGTCGAACGGCTCCGGGATCAGGTGATACATTCCGGCCTCGATGCGCGTCAAATCGAGGAGTTCGTTGATCAGCGTGAGGAGCCGACGCCCCGAGCCATGGATCTTTTCCAGATCGTTCCTGAAGTCGTCCAGGTTGGCTTCGTCCGCCTGTTCGATCAGCTCTTCGGTGAATCCGAGAATCGCCGTCAGCGGCGTGCGCAGTTCGTGGCTGACCAGTGCGAGGAATTGCCCCTTGGCCTGGTCTGCCGCCTCGGCCGCTTCCTTCGCAACGGTGAGCCGCGCGGCTTGTGCGAGTTTCTCGGCCCGGTCCAGACCCACGCTGATCGTCGTCGCGAGGAGTTGAGTCGCGTGCGCCTCCAGGGGGCCGATCCCGCCAAAGGCGATGTGACGACCCATGCCCCGCGCCGCCCGGCTTCCATAAACCACCCCGAGCACGTCCCCACCCGGCGCGAGGATCGGTGCGGCCACCACCGCGTCGACATGAACGAGGCTGTCACGCGCGTTACCCCCGCCGTCGGCCTTTGTCGATTGGTAGAAAGTCCGCCGTTCGGCCGCCACCTGGTTCACAATCGTTCGGCTGTACTCGCGACCCAGATCGTCTTCGCGCGGGGAAACCGCTCGGCCGACAACCTCCCAACGGTCACCATGGCGCAGAAGGATCAGTCCCCGATCCAGACCGATCCGATCGATGAGCGCCCGGGCCGCCTGCTCAAACGATTCCGGGGAGCCGGGCGGCGCGGTCTGAACCGCGATGAGGCTCTCGAACCAGCCAGCCAGCCTCACGGGATCGCCCCCCTCGGCAGGCAATCGCTGGGGCCAGATGGCTTGGGATCCTCGCGGGGTCGAACTCGGCAGAATCGTCTGTAACTCGGGTTCGTCCGGATCTGGCGCGCCGATCAGGATCGTCACGACCATGGTGCCGAGAAGAATGCGGCACGACGCGGGCAGATCGGCGGAATGATGGGTCGCGATCGTATTCCCGTTCGGTAGTCCGATCTGCTGGGTGTGGCTCAGATTCGTCACTCGGACTCCACCACCTTCGATCTGGAGCCGGGCATGGTCGCGCGAGACCGTCGGCGCGTTGATGGTGACTCGTGGAACATCGTCGCGAGGCCCGCCGCGGCCGATCTCCACGATGTTCGCATTGACAGTGCGTTCCTGAACATCCCCGCCGAATTCGAATCTGAGCCGGAACATGGGCGTATCCGTGACGAGTTTCCGGTTAGAATTAGCAAAACCGGACGGTAATTGACACGCGCAGTCCGGAGTGTACAATCCGTACCGCTGCCAATATTTGCCGCATCCTTCAACCGCAAGGGATTGAACAATGCCCACGTTCAAAGAATTGCATACGAAATGGAAGGAAGTGAAGAAGGAAGTGAAGATGGCGTGGGATCACCTGGATCGCATGACGGCGGACTTCAGCTCCGCGCACAGCCAAGTCAAATTCGCACTCGTCCGCTATCCCGCGTTCGCAAAAGGCATGGGCCCCGCACTCGACACGCTGCATGAACTGACCAACAAGAAGGACGTCAAGGAAAAGGATCTCGCCAAGCACAAGGAAGCCCTGAAAAAGCAGAAGTCGATCGTGACGGAAGCGGTCCAGGTGTACAAATCGGATGTCGATCCGATGCGGAAGTGTCGGACCGGCGTGTCCGGAGCATGGACCTCGATCGAGACCGAAACGAACAAAGTCAAAACCTGATCGGCGTTCCTGCCGCGGTGTCACCGGATCGCGATTGCATCCGGTGTGCGATAATGGTAGATTCCCCGAATTCCCAAAGATCTAAAAGGCGCGACGAATGAGCGTCCGGGCCGTTCACTGGCACGAAGGGATGTTCCTCCATCCCCACCATTTTCAGGCTGCGACTCGGTATGCCGAGACGAACGCCGCACGCGGCGGGCGGTGGGACAGCCCCCACAACTGGGGTTTCCGCTCCCTGGACGTGGACCCCGACGCCATCGCGAACAACCGATTCGTCGTACGAGCGCTCCGCGGCCGACTCCGCGACGGCACGCCGGTCGATTGCCCCGGCGACGTGGCCTTGCCCGAACTCGACCTGAAGTCCGCCCTGGAAAACTCCCGGTCGGCAACCGTCGTGCTCGCCGTACCGGTCGCTCGACCCGGACTCGCCAACGCGGCCGAAGGCGCCTCCGACCGGGCGCGTTATCTGATCGAAACCGTCGAAGTCGAAGACGAAAACACCGGTGTGAACCCGCTACCCGTGGAGGTTCGCATCCTGAACGCTCGGCTCATGTTCTCGACAAGCCCGCAAGCCGGCTTCGAGGTTCTCCCCGTCGCGCGGATCGTCAAGTCGGCCCGCGCCGACGCCCCGCCCCAACTCGATCCCACGTTCATCCCCCCGTTGCTCGCCGCGGAAGCATCGCCGGTCCTCGCGGGCGGCATTCTCCGCGCCGCCTATGATCGGATCGGCACGAAGATCGAAGTCCTCGCGGATCAGGTCGCGGCACGCTCCCTCTCCTTCGACAGCCGTACGCAAGGAGACCTGCTGATCCTCGAACAACTCCGGGAACTGAACGCCGCCGCCTCGATTCTCAACGTTTTGTCCTACACCCCTCCGCTCCACCCGTTCCCCGCCCATGCGGAACTTTGCCAGATCATCGGACGGCTCGCGGTTTTCGGCCCCACGCGGCGCGTTCCGCAACTTCCCCGCTACGACCACGACGACCTCGGCGGCGGATTCTGGCGCCTCAAGCAACTCCTCGACGAACTCCTCGACCTCGTTGTGGAACCGGCTTACAAAGAGCGCCCCTTCATCGGAGCGGGCCTTCGGATGCAGGTCGCCCTCGAACCCTCGTGGGTCGAATCGGCCTGGTCGATGTTCGTGGGCGTCGAGTGCCCGCTGCCGTCGGACGAATGCGTGCGCCTGCTGTCCCAGGGCCAGCTGGACATGAAACTCGGCAGTTCGGAGCGCGTCGATTCGATTTTCCGGCTCGGCCAGGCCGGTCTCAAATTCGAATATCGCGCCAGCGCCCCCAAGGTCCTGCCCGACCGTCCCGGACAGATCTATTTCCAGATCGCCAGCGCGCCCGGCAACCCGGAATGGCAGAATCTCCTGCGATCGCTGACGCTCGCGCTGCGGGTCAACGAGCACCGCGTCGTCGGCAGCATCCAGGACGAACGCGTACTCTCGATTCGCGTCGGCACCGACACCGTGCCGGTGCGGTTCACGCTCTTCGCCGTCCCTCAGACCGGGAAGCCCGCATGACGCCCGAGGTTTCCGAGGCCGTTCGCCAGGTGTTCACCCGGGCCCTGAAGCTCAAGGACCGGCTCGACGCAGGGGAACGGCCCGCGGTCTCCCAGGAGCAAGCCGCCCTGCGCCGACTGCTGGATCCGGGGCCGGAATTCGCCGCCAATCCCGACTATGCGGGCGAATCGTCCGGGTCGGCCTCCGCCGCTCCCCAATTCCTTGGCCTGCGCTACGCCCTCGTCTGCTGGCTGGACGAATTGTTCATCGTCCATTCCGCTTGGGACGCGACTTGGACCGAAGTGAAACTCGAGGATGCCCTCTACGGCTCGAACGATCGCGCCTGGCGTTTCTGGGAGCAAGCGGCGCTCGCCGAGGAACGGCCCGATTCGACGCTCGTCGGCGTCTACCTGCAGTGCGTGGCGCTCGGATTCCGCGGAGACTACCGGAATGCTCCTCTCCGGCTCTCCGAATGGGTCGATCGCGCGAAGGACCGGGCCTGCCGTCCGCCCGCCATCGGATGGCTCCCCCCGCCCCATCGGCCTCCCCAGTCGGGTGTACCACCCTTGGGCGGACGCGAGAAACTCCGACGCATGTCGCTGACGGCCGGGTGGGTGATGCTCCTGGCCCTGCCCGTGATCGCTTACCTTGCGGTCCGCCAACTCGCCAGGTAAGGAGACCCACCGATGCTCCGTTTGTTCACGCTCATCACCGATTGGATCGGCGGTATCTTCGAGATCCCGTACAAGTTCATCCAGACGATCGGCCGCTGGCGGGCCTTGCGAAAGATCGGCACCTCCTCGGTCAGCATGGTCGGCGACGAGGTGCAGACGCTTTCCCCGGCCGGGGCCTTCTTCCGCGGAATCGGATTCGTCCTTCTCGTATTGGTGGCGATCGCCGCCGTCGGTGGAGCTCTCTACGGTCTCTGGCGGCTCAACTCCGCGTGGGAACTCGAACGCCAGCTCAGCGGGCCCTTCCCCTGGGCACGCCCCTACTGGCTCCCCGCGCTCTTCCTCTTGTTTCTCGCGGCCTGCGCGGCCGGATGGTGGCTCTGGAACCTGATCGGTCCGCTCCGCGAACCGACCGACCACCGTGATATTCATGCCGCATGGGTCGAAGGCCGCGCCGCTCTCGAAGCCAACGGACTCGTTCTCACCGACCTGCCCGTCTACCTCGTCGTGGGCCGACCCGCATCGGGAACCGGGTCGTTCTTTTCCGCCTCGCGCACCGGCTTCCCGGTCGCCGGCATCCCGGCGCGCGGCGACGCACCCGTGCAAGTCTTCGCGAACAGTCATGGCATCTTTGTCGCCTGTCCGAAGGTCTCGCTGCTCTCCCGCCTGGCCGAACTTCTCGCCGCCGACCTGCCCCCGCCGCCCCCGGCGGCGTCGCAGACCCTCTTCGACGACCCGCCGCCCGCCGACGATGCCCCGGCTGCGCCGGCCTGGCCGCGCGAAGCTCTTCTCCTCGAGGACGAGGGTGGCGCCAAGGCCGTCTCGGTCCGCAGCAAACCCCGCGTTGTTCCGAACTTGATGCAGGATGGTTACGCCGTCAATCGCGAACGCGCCCGCCTGAACTACCTCGCCCGACTCGTCGCCCACAACCGCCATCCGTTTTGCGGCGTCAACGGCGTGATCCTCCTCGTGCCGTTTGCGAGCCTGGAGAACGAAGCGGCCACCAATCAGGCGGTCACGGCGTGCCAGCTCGATCTCGAATCGATACGCGACGGATTCAAGGTGGATTGCCCGATCCTCGGTGTGATCTGCGATCTGGAACAGGCCGAGGGCGCGTCGACGTTCTTCCGATCCGTGCCCGAGGACCGGAAGGACCGATTGCTCGGCCAGCCGTTCCCCCTGGAACCGGATCTCGCGGCGGATCGACTCGCCCTGTCGGTCCTTTCGACCCTCCGGTGGACCGGGGACGGGTTGGACCGGATCGCCTTGAAGGCCGCCAAGATCGCAGGCGAAGGATCCGAATCGGCCGTGTTGAACTACAATGCCGCGCTCTGCCGGTTTACCTCGGCGGTGCGATCGCACGAGGAAGCCGCGAGCCGGATCTTTGCCGCCGCCGCCCTGGGTCCGACGAAAAGTCCCTCCCGGTTCGCCGGGGGATTCCTCGCCGCGACCGGCGCCGATCCGGATCGCGATCAGGCGTTCGTCGCGGGGCTTGTGCGATTGCTCACGGAGCAACAGAACTACGTGACCTGGACGCCGGCCGCCAAGGCGGAGGATTCCGCCTACCGGACATGGACCGCGATCGGCTACCTGACACTCTTCGTCTTCGTGCTCATCGTCGCGTTCGCACTTGCCGGCCAGGTCCGCGAGATGATCTCGGGCTGAACGTTACTTGAGGTACAATTCGATCCGCACGGCGACGCGGCCACCGGCCACGACCTTTGCCGCCGCCGATCCGACCTTGTCCGCGCCCGAGATGCGACGGGACGACTGGACGGCGTATTCTCCCGGCGCCATGCCATCGAACTGGAACAGACCTTTCGAATCGGTCTTCGCCTGTTTCACCACGGCCCCTTTCGAGTTCACGAGCGTCACTTCGACGCCAGGCTGCGCGGCGGTGCCGATGGCGACCACGCCCTGGATTATCCCCGGTTCCGACTTCGCCGGATCGTAATCCACCAGTTCCAGGGACGCGGTACCGTACGCGTCCATGCCGGTACCCGAAACGAATCGCACGCTCACGTCCAACGGGCCGGGCTTTTCCTTCGGCAACGTCAGTTCCGACGACCAGAGCGTGCGTTCGGGGTTCGCCGCCGCGCCGTCGACCACGACCGAACCCGGCGGAATCTTCCCCTCCAGCGGTTTGCCGAGAAAGAACTGCACCTCACGGATGCCCGAAACATCGGACAGACCGCCCGCCTTGACCGTCAACTTTGTTCCCAACTGCGCCTTGCGTGGCAGGTTGAGCACGACGACCTTCTGGGGCGGACGATCGTCGAGCACGAGCGGGAGAGTCGCGGTGGCGATCTCCTCGCCCGTCGCGGAGAGCAGGCGCCCGCGGACGAGGCGTCGGCCGCGCACCTGCCCCGCGTCGAACTCCGCGATCCGGTCTTCGACAAAGGCGTCGAACTCCAGCCCGCCATCGGCGGACGGGGCAAACCCGATGCGCGTGCGGCGTGCCGTCGGGAAGCGCAGGGTGGCGTCGGCTTCGATCCCCGTGGCGGTCAATCGGCCCAGCGCGACTTCGAGTTCGGCATCGGCCGGTGCTTCATCGACCGACACCTTCACCATCAGGCGCGCCGTTCGCGGACCGGTCGGCAACGCAAGGTGGAGATCGACGGCGTCGAGTTGTCGGAGCGTCAGCGGCGGACCCGGGGGTGGGGCGGACGGACCCTGGAACCGATAAACCCGTGCGATTCCATCGATGTCCAGCGCGCACCGAAAAACACCCTCCGAAAGCTCGACGGGGAGATCCGCGAAGAGACGCAACTCGCCGTTGGCCGGGAGTTCGCCTCGCAGCGTACCCGCCGTCGTCGCCCCGGCGAGGTTGGGCAGGCGTAGCTCGACGCGGGCCGGCACCGTCAGTCCAGCCGCGCCGCGCAGATGGAATTCGATCCGGTTCCGGCCGTCGGTGGTCGGACCGGCCGGGATGAGCACGGCGCGTTCGAGTCTCGCGTATGCCGAGGGATTCCGCACTTCGGGACGGATCTGCGAACGGTAGACCTCGCGGCCGTTCTCGCGGACACGGAGGATCAGAGGCGCCGTCAGTTCGGGTAATGCCGTCGCAGCCGGGCTTGTCGCGGTCGGTGGCGCCGGCACGCTCGCGGGGAGAGCGACCGGGAACACGATCGGCTCGATGGCACCGGCCGCGATCGACACCGTCTGTTTCTGCAAGGTGCCTCCGGTCGAGAGTTCGATCGCCAGTGTCCTGGTCTTGTCGCCGAGATTCCGGAGAAACAGGTAGTTGGTCGCTTTCGATCCGCCGGGCCGTACGAGCGGTCGCACGGCCGGGGCGACGATGTCCGTCGGACTTTGGCTGAAGAAGATGTCGATCCGGTTGCGCACGGAATCGAGAGGTACGGGAACACGGGAGAAAACGGGCCGCCCGGCGCGGGCGCTGCGCTCGACGAGGAATCCCGCGGGCGGTGCCGCGGCGGATCCCGATTTCAACGTCAGCCGAACCGGCACTCCGCGGGCCTCGAGCGGCGCGGTGTCGACGGCAAACCAATCGTTGGGCCGCTCGAGGATGCGGATGTCCCCGGATGGATCGACCTTCACGATTCGCAGAGCCGAAGGTGTCGTGGTGGTAAGGTCACCGACTCCGGTGATCGTGATCGTCGGTGGCGGAACGATCGGGACGCCGGGCGGACGGGTGGCCGCGGCAGCGCCGACAAAGAACGGCCCCCCGGCGGTGCTGGCGTGGTCGTACCACCCGGCGAGCCAGGTACGCAGGGCCGATTCATCGCGGAGACGGATTTCGGCGGCGATCGACAGATTCTCGTCGGCGAGTTTCGCGCGGGCGATCGTGCGGTCCCGGCGGTCGCGGCGAACATCGGCGAGGCCGGCGGGAACGGTGGAGATGAATGTCGAGAGGTCGCGTGCCCGCTCGCCGCGCTCGGCGGGCGTGCGCAAAGGCGCCTCGGGGAAGCGTTGACCGGAAAGTTCCGCGAGGGCGGCCAGCGCCGCGACTTCCCGCTCGACGAGTGTCCGTTCCGCGGCCTGGTCGACCAAGCTCGGCGCCGCCGGTCGTGCCACCGTCGCGAGCGGCCCGTCGAGGTCGTCGGATTCAAGCACGCCGGCGATCAGCCGTGCAATCAACCGGGACCGTGCGGCCTTCAATTGCGAGCGGGTTTCCGCCACGGGTCGATCGGTCGCCAAAATCGCGTCGAGGTCCTTCAGTACCGCCAACTTGGCATCCGTCTTATGAGCCACCTCGATCAACGACTTGATGGCCTCGGGCTGGAACGGCGCGGCGATCGGTGCCAACCGAAGGGCGAGTCGTCGGCTCGCCTGCTCCAACGCGAGGGCAGTCTGGGCGATTTCGTCGCTTGTAGCCCCGCCGAGCTTTTCCCGGGTTTCGATCGCGGCACGAGTCGCCGAATGGAGATCGCGCCAGTTGGAGTAGGTGTCGGTCGAATCCGCCGCGATGCGGACCGTCGATGTCAGCAGTCGCAACGCTTCCGCGAGTTCCCGGTCCGCGGTTCTCGCCGCGTCCTGCGCACGGTGGGCAACGGCATACAGTGTCCCGGCCGCGGCGAGCGGCGACTCCGCACTCGCGGGTGACACGAAGTCGGCCGCGAGGAGCAATTCTTCGCCCCGGTATCGGGCGGCGGCGGCGGATTCGAGTATTCGATTGAACGCGGAAAACGACAAGGAATCGAGAGTCGATTCGCCGAGCCGGTGGACGGCCAGTGCCCGCGCCGCCAGTTCGCCATCCCATACGGTCTCGGGTTTCCGAGCCGTGCCGGCCAGCCGATCGAGGAAGACGAGTTCGATGGAATTCGGACGCGGCTTGAGAGCTGCAATCACGTCGTTCGCCCGGACGACGACCTCCCGATCGAGCGTGCGGCGCTCGGTCAGGAGATCCAGTACGAGTCGGGCGGCGGAAAGCGGAGGCACGGCCGCGAGTTTGGTTTCGGCCGCCGTGAAAGTCGCCGCGTACTCTTCGGGCTTCGCTCCGGGAGGCGAAACGAGGGCGGCACGAACCACCGGAGCGATCGTCGAGTCGGTCGGCGGGGCGATGGCGACGAGGTTGGGCGGAACGAACGGCCGGAAGGCCAGCGCCGTCTCGCACCGGGCGACGATGCGGGCCACCTGATCCCCGACCGCGCGTCGATCGGCCGCCGAAATGCCGGCACGGTCGGCCCTTTCCGCGGCGAGCAGTTCTTCTCCGAGCGCTCGCATCGCAAGCGGATCCACGCGATCCGCTCCGGCGGCACGAAGGCGGTCCCGTGCGGCCCAATGAGGTCGTAGCCAGTCGGTCGATTCCACCGGTTCCGGAAGTTCGGGCGCGGCGACCAGCGGTCGACCCGCCAGCGGGACTAGAGGAAAGTCTTCCCCTTCTCCTAATAGAACCGGCGTTTGCCGGGCACCGGACACCTGCACCGCCCAACGTTCCACATGGATGCGAACGTAGCTTGCCAATCCGTAAGCGGTCACCGAGTCGGCGCCGGGGGGCGCGGCCCACCCGGCCAGGCCTAGTCCGACGTAATACCCGAAAGCGGTATGTCCGAGTTCATCGGCCGAGCGAGCCGTCTGGCCCGGCGTGCACGAGGCCAGCGTAAGCCGGCCATCGTCCGGAATCGCGTCCAACTCCTCGACGATCGCCGCGGAGACAGCACCGCTCGCGACCGACGCGGGAATCGAATCCGCCGGCCAACTCAGATCGAGCAGGAGCAACTTGCGATGGGAGGGAGAATTTGCGAGCAGTGTGAGAATCTCCCGCAGGGGAAAGCCGGCCTGAGGCGTATCGGCTCGAACGTCCGACGGAAGGATCATCACGCGGCCGTCGGGCGTGCATGTCGCGGCGGCGGAGATGTACACGACTGCGGGGCGACCCGACGGGAGTGCCTTCAACCGGGCGTCAAAAACCGTGCGGGAGGAAGCCGGTTCGTCCGGCAGGCGTCCGAGAATGGCCCGACCGGCCGCGACATGGTCGGCCCGGACGATCGCCGGCGGACCCCCCGGCGCCGGTGCGAGGTACGATGCGAACGCCGACCGGGGTCGCGGCGTGGCCCAATTTGAAACGGCAAGAAATCCACCGACGCACACGAGCAATGCCGCAAAGGCGCCGAAGACTCGTCGCGGGGATTTGTCGACCGGTTCGACCGCGGGCGTGGCGCGCCAGCCCGTCGATGGTTGCTTATCGGTGTCGGTGCTCATCCTAAGCTCGCTTTCTCGCTCAGCGGCCCGGCGCGGGCCGATCGTCCTGGTCCGGCGGTGGAAGATCCCGAAGATCCATTCGCCGCGCGGTCGACTTGAAGTCGTTCAGTGGCACGAGCGCCACGCTCGCCGTCTTCAGATCGGCGGTATCGCCGGGGAGGAACAGTCCGATGGCGACACCGGCCTTCGCGTGGATCAGGCACTCGGATTTTGCGAGCGTCGATCCGTTGAGGCGAATGAGAACGGGCCGATCGGGAGCGTGCCGGACACGGAGCGCGATCGTACCCGGCGCAACGTTCGCGCCGAGGATCGTCGCTGGATCGATCCGTTCGAGCGTCACGGTCTCGGTTCCGAGCGCGATCGGAAGGGGAGTTTTGGATTCCAGCACCGTCTTGTACGCGAGATTGGCCGGTGCGATGGCAGTTCCGGAGGGTTCAAACCAGGCGCGCACCCGGGGTCGCGCGACCGATCCGCCGCCGGGATAGGATGGCCAGTTCGTCGCGACGATTTCCCAGGCCGGCGCGGGGAAGTCGTAGACCGGCCGCCATCGGATGGAACTGGGGGCGAGATCGGGAAAATCCGTGGCGACATCGAACCAGACTTCCGAAGGGCGGGTCATCCGCGCCGCCGTGTCGGTCGCTTCCAGACCCACAATGAAAGCCAGGTCGGAGTTGCGGCGCTGGTTCAGGAGCAGTGTCGCGCGCCAATCGCCGCGATCGCTGCGGGCGAACGGCTTCGAAGGGAATTCGTCGGCAAGAAGGAGTCGGCGGAACGTCGGGCCACCATCGAAGCCGATCAGGAGTCGGTCGCCGTCGGCCAACCGGACGTCGGCGGTTGCGGACGATGCCGAAGCGGCCAAGCCCGTCGTCGTGGTCAATCGATAGGAACCGGCGGGAACCTTCGCCCAGCGGTCGGCCGTGCCTCCGGGCGTCACGTCCAGGTCGATCGGCTTGCCGTCCTGGGGAATCAGGCGGGCCGTCAGGCGCGAGCTCAACCCGGCGCGGAGGGCGGCGATCAGGTCGTCCAGATCCGGGGCGACGACGTACTTTCCGGGCGTCGGCAATCCTTCCACGAACTCCCGGAGCGATTCGGCCGCAGCCTTGTCGTCGGTGTCCTTCGTCGGAAATCCGACGGCATGCACGATGACGCCGCCCTCGCGGAACTTCACCCGCAGCAGCGCCGGGAGCGATTCCCGATTCGGATTCAGCTTGGTCTCGCCCACCACCCGATTATCCAACCCGTCCGAAACGAGTACGACGGCGCGGTAGCCGGACGATGCCAGGAGTTCGTCGCGGGCGGAAAGCATGGCCCGGTAGATGGGCGATTCGTTGTACGGTTCCAGCTTCGCGAGTTTGGCCGTCACCTGCGACACCTGAGTCGCGTCGTCCGGATCCCGACGGAACGGACCGGCGATTTTCGTGATCGTTTGCTCGACGGCGTCGATCTTTTTCCGTCCTTCCCCCGCCTGGCCGAACGCCCAGACTGAGAACACCGTGTCGCGAGGCATGGCGGCCATGATTTTCCCGGCGGCGACGACACCCTGCTGGTAACGGGAATCCTGCGCCGGCCGGCCTTCGGGAGCCGCCATGCTGCCGGAGCAGTCGAGCACGAGGGCGATGGATCCGTCGCCGCATCCGTATTTTCGGATCGCCTCGGCCGAAGCGCGGAGCGTCACGGCGGCGGACGACGCGGCCGGTGCCGAGACGGCGATCACGTCAGGAACGGGCGAAAGGATCGCAGGCGCCGGGCCGCTGAAATCCCAACCCCGGAAAAAGCCGCGGACCTGGATTCCCGACTCGCGGTTCTCGGCCGAGTCATTCGCGACGATCACACGGTGACGGGTCGTGCCGGGCCACGGGAGCGATAACCGGCCGCCGGTGCCGACCAGCTTCAGTCCCGGGCGAGGTTCCGCCCAGACGGTCACCGAACCGGGCAAGATGTCGGACCGCGGGCCATCGAGACCAACTTCCAAGGCGAAGGGCGTCGCATCGGTCGTGGTTACGGATGAGGAACCCGAGACGTTCATCCGAATCGGACGCTCCACCAGGCCGCGGAGCCGCCCCAGTCTTTCGCGCACGAGATCGAGCGGACCGAGCGCCGCCACATCGGTCGTCAGGCGCCCCGCCGCGATCTGATAATACGGATTGGCATCGTGAGAATCGCCAGCCCAAAAGTGACTCGCGTGCCGTTCCGCGAGGCCGAGCGCGAAATCCTGCGCCAGCAGGTTGCGGACGATTACGGCCGGGTCGACCCGCAGGGGCGCCACGGCGACCGGGAGCATCCTTGCGAGGCGCTCGGCGGCCTTGTATGCGGTGCGAGTCTTGATCGGGTCGCCCGTGGGATCGGTATCGAGCGCACGCCGGATTTCCGAGGAGAGCTTTGGTACGCGGACATGGGGCGCCATGGTTTCGCCCCGACCGAGGGCGGCGGCCGCGAGAACCGCGCGGCGTGGCGCGGTCTGCGAACCCAGTGTTGCGGGAATGTCGGCTTCGGCAGCGTCCCGTACGAAACGATCGAAGAGAGTGCTCAACTTGGCACGGACCTCGGGCGGTGTCGTCGGGAGTGCGAGTGCCAGTTCGATCGCGTCTCGGCCGGCGCGCGGAGCAAGTCCCGGCGGCGGGGCGGGGACAAACTGATTCGCCGGAGCGATGATCCGGCCGGTCACCGCGTCCAGGCGCTTGATGGCGTCGTCGGCCGATCGAGCGAGATCCGCGGGATCGGACGCGGGCACGAGCGCGTTTTCGAAATCGTGGGCCACGACCCAAAGTTTCACGAGTTCTTCGGCGACGGGTGCGGCCAGCGAGTCATCGTTCGCCGGCGCGCGGTCGACTGCGATGCCGAGGAAAGGCAATTCGGCGAAGAGCCGATCACGCGCTTCGAACGCTCGTCTCAATTGTGCCGCCTGGGCGAGGACTGCGTCGTACCCTCTCCGGGCCGATTCCAGCCGCGTCGCCGCGTCGCCGGGATCGGTTGCGAATAGCCGGTCGATACCGGCGACGCGCTCTCCGTCGGCGGCTTTCAACCGTGCCTCGATCCACGGCGCGATCCGTTCCGCCAGCCCCTGACCGCCGGCCGTGGCGGCAAGTTCCCCGCGCCGGTGAACCGTGAGCGCGGTCCGGATCAGAAGGGCGTGCTCGCCGGCCCGGTTGGGTGGGAATTGGTTCGCAAGGAAGAGCAGGAGTTGCGCGGACGCTGGGCGTGGCCGGCCAGGACGATCGATGAGGCGAACGACCTCCGCGGCGCGGCCGAGCGAACGGGCCGGATCCTCGGCAGCGCGGTCGATGAGTACGTCGTACACGGCGGACGAAGGCAAGACCGACTCGGCGACTTTCGTGGCCGCGTCCGGAGCCGCGGTCCAGAGTTTGTCGACCATGGCGCGGGTGTCGGCGTGCGTCCGAGGCGAACCGAACACCGCATCGACCAATTGCGGATCTCCCACGTCGCTGCTGCGCGATCCATCGAGTAGCGTCTCCAGTTCCGCCGCCTGCGCGAGGACGGCGGTTGCCGAGTCGTAATCGCGAGCGAGCGCCAGTTCCTCGGCACGCAGGAGAGTCGCGCCGTAGACCCTCCAAAGGTGCGGAGCATGGGACGCGGGAGCGGGCCGCAGACGGGACCGTTCCGCATAGCGCTCCCAGGCGGTCGCCAGACTCGGCGACGGAGCATAGGCGGTCTGGGATTCCGCAGCCGGGGCGGGCTGCGACTTCACCATGGCCACCACGACCGCCCGCGCGCGTCGTTCGCCTTCAGGACCGGCGGGATAGAGTCGCGGCCGCTGCTTCGCGGCCCGGTTGCGAGCGGTCCATTCCTCAACGTGGGGTGCGACGAATTCGAAGAGTTCCCAGAGCGTGACACGATGGTCGCCGTCGGCGTCTGCGGACCCGTTCAGGCCCGCCGCGAGATAATGCCCGAACACCGTCGAATCATGGATTTCCGCAGGCCAGCTTCGTTCCCCCGGGCCATGAGCCGTGATCACGGCGAGATTCGGCTGGGCTGCGAAGTCGAGCTTCTCCAAAGCCGTGGCGAATTCCGCGTCGGTCGGACCGAAGTACGGATTCGCCGGCATTCCGCCCGATTCCAGAATCAAGACTTTCCTGGTGTCGGCCGCCAGACCGCCCAATCTCTCCATCACTTCGGTCATGCGCACCCGGTTTTCGGGCGCGGGCCCCAACTGGGTGTCCGACGGTAAGAGGTAGGGCCCCGTTTCATCGGCTCCGCCGTGGGCCACGATCGTCAGGATCAGCGTTTGCGCGCGAACCTTTCTCAGCGGGGCGTCCCACCGCGAGTCGCGTCGGAATTCCGCGGCGACCGTTCCCGTCCGCGTCGCCAGTTCGTTCGCCCACCGGCGTCCGAGGCTGTTCTGCGGAACGGCGAGATTCGACTCGTAACCAGCCGCCAGAACCAGGGTTTGGATCGGCCGAGGGCGAGACCACCAGGTGACCAGCCAGACGAGTCCGGTGCAGAAGCCCAGGAAAAAGGTCGCCGCCACGAGCACCCAGAACGGGCGATAATAGACCGGTCCGGCGGTCGCCGTTCGGGCCGTCGCGCCCGGCACCGTAGCCGCGTCTTTCCACGACGTTCCCGGTCCCATTGCTCTGACGGACGACATCGCGCCCCCGTGACAGTAGAAAAATCGCAAGAACCGTCTCGCGCGCGGCGCGCGGCAAACCCTAATTACTACTCTACTCTTTCAGACCCTCGCCTGAAACGAAACAGGCGTCGCGCCCCCCCGGTCCAAACCGGTCGCCTCGCGCAACCGGACCGTTACGATCGGGTGGCCGAATCGGCAAAGTGTGAGGAGTCATGCCAGCCCCTACATTTACTCAGGAAGACCGGCCGATCGCCGTGACGACTCCGCTGGGCAAGGATTTCTTGCTCCTTGAGTCGTTCTCGGGTTCTGAACAACTCTCGAGGCCCTTCCAATACGATTTGTCGCTGCTTGCCAAGGAAGACGATACCGTTTCGTTCGATAAACTCCTCGGCAAAGCAGTCACCGTCACGGTGCGCGGGGAGGACGGCAAGGCGGCACGCCATATCAACGGCATTGTCACGGGGTTGGCCGAGGGCGAACGGGTTGTCACGGACGGGGGAGGAACCCCCTTCACGCGGTACTACGCCGAGATCGCCCCGAAGATCTGGATGCTTTCCAAGGTCGTCCGCAACCGCATTTTCCAGAACAAGAACGTACCGGACATCCTCAAAGCCGTCTTCGAAGGCTACGACGTCTCCAACAAGATCCAAGGCACATTCGAGCCGCGCGACTACTGCGTCCAATACCGCGAATCGGACCTCGACTTCGCTTGCCGCCTGATGGAAGACGAGGGGATCTACTTCTATTTCGACCACACCGATTCGAAACATACACTCGTCTACGGCGATACCCCCCAGGGACACGCCGCGATCGAACCTTCGCCGGACGTGAACTACTACGCCGAGGGAACATCCGAGTCGGGCGAATCCATCATGGGCTGGACGAAGCGTCAGCGCGTCCGTGCCGGGAAAGTGACGCTCTGGGACTACCATTTCGAAATGGCCGACCGCAAGGACCATTTCGAGAGCCTCGAAACCATCGCCGGGAACACGAAGGTCGGCACGAAGCCCCACTCGCGCACGGCGGGAGGTGCCGACGCGCTCGAACTGTACACTCCGTCCGCCGGATTCGCCGCCCGCTTCGACGGCATCGCCCCGGGCGGGTCCGAGCAGGCGGGCAATCTCTCGAAAATCAGCCCGGACGGGCGCCGTACGGCGAAGGTTCGCCTCCGGGAGGAGACCTGGCCGGGTGTCGTCATCGACGGAATGAGCGACGTGAGGCGCCTGGTCGGCGGGCGGACTTTCAAGCTCGTCGGCCATCCCCATGCGAATGGCACCTTTCTGCTCGTGCGCATCGACATGGCCGCCAGCATCGAAGGGGCCTATACCTCCGGCGGAGCCCGAACGCTCGCCTTCCGAAACCAGTTCACCGCCCTGCCGGGCGACACGCCGTTCGCTCCGGCGCGGTCCACGACGAAACCACGGGCGGAAGGCTTGCAATCCGCCGTCGTCGTCGGGCCGCAAGGTCAGGAAATCTTCACGGACAAGTACGGGCGCATCAAAGTCCAGTTCCATTGGGATCGGGCCGGGAAATACGATCAGGACAGTTCATGCTGGGTCCGGGTGGCGACACCCTGGGCCGGCCAGCAGTGGGGCGCGATCCACATTCCCCGGATCGGTCACGAGGTGCTCGTCGCATTCGAGGAAGCCGATCCCGACCAGCCGATCTGCGTCGGCAGCCTGTACAACGCGGTGAACATGCCGCCGTACAAGCTGCCGGACATGATGACGAAATCCGGCATCATGTCCCGCAGCACCACGAAGGGCGATGCGAAGACCTTCAACGAGTTGCGGTTCGAGGACAAGAAAGGCGTCGAGGAGATCTACTTCCACGCCGAACGGGATTTCAACCGCGTGGTGGAGAACAACGATTCGCTCAAAGTCGGTTTCGAGACGAAGGCCGGCGGCGACCGCGTCGTGCAAATCTTCAACAACGAAAGCATCGTGATCGGCGGCGGGAAGGGAGAGGCGAAGGACGGCAGCCACAAGCTCGACGTGTTCAACAGCCAGACGATCACGATCGGGTCGGGCAAGGCGCAGGCCGCGAGCGGCAGCCAGACGCTCACGGTCTATAAGGACCGGATCACGACCATCCAGACGGGCAACGACAAATTGACGGTCGACAAGGGCGGTCGATTCGTGACGGTGACGACGGGCAACGATGAGCACCTCGTGAAGACGGGGAACCGTTCCGTCGAAATCTCCACCGGGAACGACACGTTGAAGGTCGCCCTGGGCAACCAGAAGACGAACGTGAGCGCCGGATGGAGCAAGCTCGAGGCCATGCAGAGCATCGAATTGAAGGTCGGCGCCTCGTACATCAAGATCGACCCGAGCGGCATTCAGATGAAGGGGATGCAGATCAAGATCGAGGGCGACATCGCCGTGCAGGTGAAGGCCGCGATCGCGAAAGTGGAAGCGAGTGGAATCTTGATACTCAAGGGCGGCGTGACGATGATCAACTGAACGGGCGCGGATCGCATCATCCCTCCTCGACGGAAATCTACATGGGCGACCGGTGGCCGCGGACCGCGGCAGAAGTCACGGCGAAGTACGCGATCGAGGCGGAGGCCGCGGCGATCGGCCGAGGTGCGCCGGACGCGAAGGGTTTCTTCGCGGCGCTCGTGGCGGCGCAGCGCCATCGGGATGCGGTGACGTTCCTGGCGTACGCGTTGCCGGTGCGCGAGGCGCTCTGGTGGGCGAGCGAGTGCGTGGAGGACGGCCCGGCGAAGGAGGCGTGCCGCGCGTACGTCCGCGAGCCGGACGATGCGCATCGGCGCGCGGCGATGGCCGCGGCGGAAGCCGCGAATTTCGAAACGCCCGGGGCGACCGCGGCAGTCGCCGCGTTTTTCAGCGCCGGCAGCCTCTCGGAGCCGGGATTGCCGATCGTGCCCCCGCCGCCCGGACTCGCGGCGCAGACCGTGGCCGGCGCGATCGTTCTCGCCTCCGCCGTGAACGGCCCCCCCGCGCAGGCCGGCGATCGCCTCCGCGCGTACCTCGCCATCGGTGCCGAGGTCGCCGACGGTACCCGCCGGTGGCCGGCGAAGGGTTAACTTTTTTCGTTGCCACTCGACTTTGGAACTGCTCTAATATCGCCGTCCCGGTTCCGCAGCCCACCGTCCCACGGCGTGCGTCCATGGCCTTGAATCTCGGGGTCGCTCCCGCACCTCGCGACACCCTCCCGGTGCCAGCGCCCACCGATCCGTTCCGCTTGGCCCTCTTGGCCGACTTCTCCGGACGGAACGGCGACTTCGCTTCGGTAAAACCGGTCCCCCTCAATTCCGACGACTTCGACGCCGCGCTCGCCAAGATCGGCCCCGACGTTGCTCTCGACGGCCTGCCCGGCGATCCGACCGTCGCACCGCGATCGCTCGACGACTTCGAACCGGATGCGCTGATCCGCGCCATCGACCATTTCTCCGACTGCTCCGGCGAGGAGGAGAAGGGGGAGTTCCTCGATTCCGTCCTGCACCATCCGAACTTCCGACGCGTCGAATCGGCCTGGCGCGGCGTCGACTGGCTCGCGCGCCGCGGGCGCAAGGGCGGACGCCAGGTCGAGATCGTCCTCTACGACGTCTCCGCCGAAAACTTCGCCGCCGCGTTCGCGGGGGAAGCCCTCGCCGAAAGCGACGCCTATCGGGTGCTCGTCGAAGACGCGGTGTATGGCAAGAAAGGGAAGCCCTGGGGGGCGGTCGTCGGCTTCTACGATTACGACCCCACGGCGGCGAACGCGGAGTTGCTGGGGCGCGTCGCGCGGACCCTGACCGATTGCGGCGGGCCGTTCCTCGCGGGTTTGTCGCCGGACGCGACCGATCCGGGCGCGAGCATCGAGGAATCCGACAAGGAAGCGTGGGCGGAACTGCGGGGGATGCCCGAGGCGGCCCTGATCGGCCTCGCGACGCCCCGCTTCCTCGCACGACGGCCCTACGGAGAAAACTACCGACAACCGGAGGACTTCTCCTACGAGGAATTCCGGGGCGATCCCGGAGTATACGCCTGGGCGCCGGCGGCGCTCGTGCCGGCCGGAGCGCTCGCGCAGGGCTACATCGCCGACGGTTGGGGCTTCGGCGCGCAGGGGACGCGGACCCTCGAGGAGATGACCACGCACGCCTACACCGACTCGGACGACGACGACCACCTCACGCTGCTCGATCGTTGGCTGGATCGCAAGGCGGCCGAGCGCCTCACCGGCCTCGGCGTCATGACGGCGCAGGCGGTGAAGTCCCGGGACGTCTGCCAGCTCACGCGACTGCATTCGATCGGGGGAACCGCGGCGCCGACCGACCTCTACGGCCGCTGGGGCAAGAGCGCCTCGGCCGGACCGCCCCGAAGCAAGTTCGGCGTCAGCGTGGTGATGGACTCCGCGATGACCGGCACGGCGCCGAAGGCCGCGGCGAGCAAGGCCGCCGCGAGCAAGGCCGCCGCGTCCGATTCCGGCGAACCCCCGTCCGCCGACGCCTCGTCGTTCGATGCGCCGAGTTCCGACGCGCCGTCCGGCGGGGACGACCTCGCGGCGATGATGGCGGCGCTCGATTCCCCCGGCGACGCGCCGACCGACGGCGCCCCGACCGAGGAGCCGGCGATGGATTCGGACCTGGCGGCGATGATGGCGGCGCTCGACGCGCCGAGCGAACCGTCGCCCGAACCGGCGTCCGGCGACGACGACATCGCGGCGATGCTGGCGGCGCTCGACGCGCCGATGCCCGACGAACCCACGACTTGACCGACCCCGACCCGACACACCCTTACCGTGAGGTCTTACGATGGCCGAGAGCCTGCAGCACAAACTGGACCGCGTCCGTCGCCCGCGCGTGCAGATCACGTACGACGTGGAAACCAACGGCGCGATGAAGAAGACCGAATTGCCGTTCGTGGTCGGCGTCATGGCGGACCTGTCCGGCATGCCGTCGACACCGCTGAAGCCGCTCAAGGAACGCAAGATCACGAACATCGACCGGGACAACTTCAACGACGTGCTTTCGAAATCCGGCGCCCGGATCGCGACCAAGGTCGACAACGAACTGACGGGCGATGGCACCAAGCTCGCGGTCGAACTGAACTTCAAGAAGATGGAGGACTTCGAGCCGCAGAGCGTGGCCGCGCAGGTGCCGGCCCTCAAGGAACTGCTCGAGATGCGGCACAAGCTGACGCAACTACTCTCGAAGATGGAAGGCAACGACAAGCTGGAGGCCCTCCTGAGCGACGTACTCGCCAACACCGAGGCGGCCGCCAAGATGGCGGCGGAAATCGGCGGCGGCGAATCGCCGGCGGAGTAATTCGACCTGATCGTCCGGCGCGCGGTTGGCGCCGGACGATCGTCGATCCGATCGTCTACCCGTCCCGTTCCCCCACCCTCCCATCGCCCACCCATGAACTTCAAGAAGCTCCCCGGCAAGAACGAACTCAAGGTCGTGGACTGGAAGTCGTCGTCCACCGGCAAGCAATTCCTGGCCGGACTATTGAAAGACCTGAACGACGGCGCGACCGCCCACGATCAGGAATTGCAGCGGCTGCAGAACCTCTCCAAGGACAAGCTCACGATGCTCGAGGGCATGGTGAAGCTGGCGGAGACGGGCGAGGCCGACGAGAAGGTCGCGAAGACGATGCTCGAGAAGGCGAAGACGGTCTCGGCGGAGATCTCGTCGTTGGGCGAGGCGGCGATCAAGGTGGGGACCGATTTCACCAACGCCTGCATCAACTTTCGCGAAGTCAATTCGTTCCAGGACGACGTGCCGGTCCCGAAGGCGTTCGCCGAGATCCTCTCGAAGATGCGCACGGAACACTCGAACAAAACGAAGATGGCGAGCACGCGACAGGTCAAGATCAACGAAGATTACATCAAGCGGGCCGAAACCCTCGCGGCGCAGATCGCGGTCTTCGCCGACGCCGCGATTACGGTGGAGAAGGCTCGGCTGGAGTGCGGCAAACTGATGGAGTCGCTCCGGAAGAACGCGAGCGACGCGGAGTTCGAGCAGGGCCGGCTCGTGAAGAACCTGAACCTCGTCGCGAAATGGGTCGACACGAAGCCGTCGAACTGGCAGACGATGGCGACGAACACGTGCGTGGACATCGAAAAGAACCTGAAGATGCTCAAGTCGCACGTGAGCACCGCGAAGACGCAGCTTGAAGGGGTCAAGAAGATCTGGAACGCGCTCCCGCCGAAGGACCAACGGAAGAAAAGTCCGCTCGTCGAGTGCGGCACCGTGCTGGAGAACCTGAAGAAGATCTGCAACGAATACAAATCGGCGCACCTGAAGACCAAGGAGTCCGTCGCGAAGGCGAAGATCAAGGGCCTCGTCGAGCCGCACGACTTCTCATGGTAGCCTTCGCCCGCGGAAGACCGACGATCCGTTCGATTCACCGACACCACCCCGATCCCGGAGACAGCCCATGTCGAAACTCACGATGTTCGACCGGTCGAGCAGCCAGATCAACGCCGACATCGAACGCGCGGCGGGCAAGCTGGAAATGATGACGTACCCGAAGGGGATGTCCTTCAAGATCGAGGTCGAGCTGGACAGCAAGATCGATAAGGCCGTGTCGAAGGACCCCCTGCTGCAGCAGGAGATGACGGACGAGATCGGGAAGGTCTACGACGACCTGATCGCCCGGATCGGCGAGAACCTGAAGAACACGGACAAGGGCGCGATCACGCTGCGGGACACGAACAAGCCGGACAAATTGCAGAAGCTCATCGAGGTGGTCAACAAGGGGATCACCGGGGCGGTGGACGTGGCGAAGGGGGCGGCCGAGAAGGCGGCGCTGAAGGCGTGGACCGATTTCACGGCCACGAAAAAGCAATATTCGTCGTACAAGATCAAGGTCGGCGTGAAGATCGTGGGCGCGCTGGCGGGCCTCGCCGTGTCGATCGCGCTGCTCGCCACCGGGGTCGTGTCGTTCGGCGCGAGTTCGATCCCCGGCATCGTCGGCATGGTCAAGTCGGTCGTCACGGTCGGCGACGAGATCCGCAAGCTGAACCAGTCGCTCGACACCGCGACCAAGGCGCTCGAGACGAACATCAAGATCGTCGAGGACCATTACCTGAACGCCCGCAAGGAATTCACGGCGAAGGGGAAGGCGGCCGAGGTCGGCACGCTCGTCTTCAAGCAGTTCATCGGCGTGTCGCTGCCGAGCATCAAGACCTGCGTCGAGAACCTCGGCACGGCGAAGAACAAGCACGCGGGCACGATCGTGAAGGCGCACGACGCGGCCAAGGACCTCAACAAGGCGCTCCTCAAGATCGAGGCGTTCAAGCTGGAATTCGTGGAGGGTTGCCGGAAGAAGCTCGAAAAGCACCCCAGCCCGCTCGCCAAGGACCAGCCGGCGAAGATCAAGGACCAATTGGACGAGGCGTGCGCCCCGATGTACATGGCCGTGCAGGACTGCATCTCCGAAGTGACCAAGTACGTCAACCGGGCGAAGACCTTCGAGCCGAAGCTCAAGATCGCCGAGGCGAAGGTGGGCGAACTCGTGAAGTTGAAGGGCGTCGGCTTCGCGATCTTCGAGAACCTCCTGGTCTTCTCGGACATCGCGCTCTCGTTCACCGACCCGGCCCAGTACGCGAAGCTGAGCGAAACGCTGGGCAACCTCATCCCGCCGCTCGGCCAGTTCGCCTACGACAAGATCTCGAAGAAGGCCCTCGAAGGCACCTTCTTCGAGTAAGCGATTCCCCCGGCGAACGCCCGGCGCCGCTCACGCGGGCGCGCCGGGCGTCTTCGTTTCCCGGCCCGCGACGAGCAGGTCGCAGCGGTACGCGACGGTCGCCCGGTCGTGCAGCCGCACGCGCCACGGGGCGTCGGCGTCGCGCGCGAGCACCGTGAAGCCGGCGGCGGCGAGCGCCGCCGCCGTCGCCGGCTCCGAATCGCCGACGGCCGTTCCCCCCAGCCACGCCTCCGGCGGCGTGACGGCGGGCGACCAGTCGTAGGGGCATGCCAGCACGAACCGTCCGCCGGGCCGCAACGCCGCGGCGACGGCGCGCAGGTGCCCGGCGGGGTTCGCCATCGAATCGAGCACGTTCAAGCTCACCGCGGTTCCGATCCCGCCGTCCGGGAAGGGTAGCGCCGCGGCGTCGCACGCCCAGAAGTCGACGCGGCGCCGATCCAGCGGCAGATCGAATTCCCGCCGTTCGTAGCGGTTCCCGACGCGGCGCTTCGGATAGCGGACTCGCCCCGTCCGGAGGACGTCCGCCGCGAGGCGGAGCTTCGCCAGGTTCATGTCGACGCCGAGCGCGAGTCCGCCGGTGGCGGTCGCGAGGTCGAAGGTGGTGCGTCCGGCGGAGCAGCCGAGATCGAGCGCCGGCCCCCCGAGCGGTCCCGCGAGGGCCAACCCGCGCGCGAGCAGTCGCGACGCGGCGCCGGGCGCCGGGTCCGCCGCCGCATCGGCCGGATCGAATTCGGCGTAGTGGTCCCACGCGTACGAGGAGAGTTGCTGGCGGACGGTGTCGAAGGCGGAGCCTGGCCCGCAACACTCGGCGATGAGGTCTTCGGCGAGTTCGCTCAGATCGTTTCGGGCGAGGAGCGCGGGGGCGGCGCCGGCGACGGCGCCGCGGGCGTCGGCGAGGAGGATCGGGATGCCGTCGAGGATCGGGTATTTCGCGGCGCAGGCGGGCGCGGGGCAGGCGAGGGTTCCCTCGTCGATGGCTTCGTCGTTCCCGCGCGCGACGCGGTCGACGGCGAGGGGCGATTCGGCGCCGGACGTCCGGCAGAGCGGGCAGAGCGGCCGGTAGGCGGCGAAGTGTTGAAGCTTCACGGGGGTCAACCGATCAGGACGGCGGGACAGCCCGGCGGAATCACCTTGCCGGAAGGCGCGGGGATCGGCGCGACGCAGCTCATGTGGGCGGTGGTGTCGCCGACGCGGGCGGCGGGCAGCTTGGCGATCAGCACGCTGAAGGACCCCATGACGATCACGCCGGGCCCGCCTGGGACGCAGCCCGGGAGCGAGCACGGGACGGTCATGTCCGAGACGCGGGCGGCGGGGAGCTTGCCGACGAGGACGGTGGGCGCGCCCTTGATGATCGTGAGCGGGATGGGGGGATGCGGCGCGGGCGTGGGCACGGGGCCGGCCGGGTGGATCGGCGCGTGGCAATGCGGTCCGAGCTGGAGGACTTTGTCGGTGAGTCGCGCGGCCGGGGCGGGCATGGGGCCTCGGGGGTCAGGCGTAGAGTTTGCAATCGCCGAAGGAGACGAGCTTGAGGCCGAGCTTCTGGCCGATGGCCATGATGACGGCGACGAGCGCGGCCGGAATCATGGGGACCGGGGGGAAGCCGGCCATCACGCCGCCGAGGCCCGCGGACATCAGGGCATCGACCTTGGCGGCGAGGGCGGCGCTCGCCGCGGCGGACGCGCTCGCCGCCGCGGCGGCGGACGCGCTCGCCGAGGCATTTGCGGCGAGTCCGACGGCGGCATTCGCCGCGAGGTTGCCGGCGAGATTCCCCGCGAGGCTCCCGCCGAGGCTCGGCGCCGCGGGCAACCCCGATCCGAGGCCGGCGAGCGGGGCGAAGTTCACCGGCTTCATGAGGGAGTTTAACTGGGCCGCCGCGTCGGCGGCCAGCATATCGATCCCGAGGCCGGCGAGAATTTGATCCAACGCACCGAGCAGTTCCAGAAGTTTCTGGAGCAGTTCGAGGGACACCACATCGGCGAACGGCGGCATTTGCGGAATGTTCGCCTTCATGGCGGCCGCGGCGGCGACGGCGGCCTGAGCGCCGCCCGCCGCCGCGAGATTCGCGCTGAAGCCCGCCTTGACGGCGGCGGAGAGTGCCGCCGACACGTTCGCGGTGATTGCCGCGGAAGCGGATCCGGCGGCCGCCACGCCCACGCCCGCCGATCCCGCGACCGCGAGCGCCGGCGCGAGCGGCGCGAGCGCCGCCGGTGCGAGCGGATCCGGGCCGACCAGCTCGCGCAGCTTGTCCATCAGCTTCGCGAGGTCCGCCAGCGGCAGGAGCGCACCGAGCGCCGCGAGTGGAAGGTTGGACAGGGTGTTCATCAGGTTTCGCAGGGACGCGAGCAGCATCCCCAGTATGTCCGGCGCCGCCGGCAGCGTGAGGTTCACTCCGAGCGCCGCATTCATGGACGCGGCGAACTGGGCCGCGGCCGTCACTTGCGCCGCCATCTGGACATTGGCATCGGCGGCGGCGGTCACGGCGGCCGACGCGTTCGCGGCGGCCTGGGCGTTCGCGTTCGCGGCGGCCTGTGCCGCGGCGGCAAGCGCGGCCGGCGGCGGGGGGATTCCGGCGTCCTTGAGCGCGTCCAGCGCCGGCTTCAACGCCGGTTCCAGCAGCTTCGCCAGCAGGCCCGCCGGATCCGGCAACATCAAGTTCACCGGCGGGAACCCGAGGTTAGGCGCGAGCGCCTTGAAGCTCTGCGTCAGTTGCAATTGGGGGATCGAACAGAAACAGATCACGGCGAGACCTCCGTCCGCGATCGGGTCGAACCCCCGGCGGAGGAATCCGCGGACGCGGAGCCGGACGCGTTGGCGGAACCGTCGGCGGACGCGCCCGCGCCGGCGGATCCCGTGGCCGGACCGTCGGTCCCCGCGCGGCCCGTGGCGGCGGCGGACGCCTGCGCGGAACCGGCCGCGGCCGCGCTTCCGCTGG
>CAYVRB010000022.1:13477-33313 GCA_964453375.1 uncultured Alcaligenaceae bacterium | reverse complement strand
GCCGGTCGGCTTGATGTAGATGACCGTCTCGCGGCCGAACAGCCCGAACTCCTGGCTGCTCTTCGTGCCCATCCGCGCGAAGAACGCGGCGAGGCCGTAGTAGTCGTCCTGGCTCCACTTCTCGAACGGGTGGTGGTGGCACTTCGCGCACTGGACGCGCACCCCGAGGAAGACCTGCGTGACCGCTTCGGACCAGTCGTCGGGGCTGCGCGCCACGCGGTAGAAGTTCGAGGGGCCGTCGGTGTACGTGCTCCCTTCGGCCGTGAGGATGTCGCGGGCGAACTCGTCGGCCGGCTTGTTGTCGCGGACCGCGGCGCGGACCCAGTTGTGGAAGCTCCACATCCCCTTCTCGTCGAGCGCCTGCCGGTTGATGCGCAGCAGGTCGCCCCACTTGAGCGCCCACCAATCGAGGAACTCCGGCCGTTCGAGCAACGCGTCGATCGCTTTCGCGCGCTTCTTCGGATCGGTGTCCGCGAGGAACTTCCGCACTTCGTCCGGCTTCGGCAGCGTCCCGATGGCATCGAGCGAGAGCCGCCGCAGGAACTCCGCGTCGCTCGTCAACGGCGAAGGAGTCAGGCCGAGGTCCTTCCATTTCGCGATCAGCTTCTCGTCGATGAAGTTGTTCGCCGGTAGCTTCGGAGAGTCCTTGAGCTTGGCGAACGGGATCGTCGCCTGCGCGACGGTCGCCTGGCCGAGGAAGCGGATCATCACGTGCGTCTCGCCGGCGCCTTTCGCCGTCACGAGGCCCGCGGAGGTCACGGACGCGACGGCGTCGTTGAGCGCGTCGAACTGGGCCAGCGGCGTCACGTCCTCGCGGCGGCCGTCGCTCCAGACGGCCGTGACGGCGAGTTGCTGGAGGTCGTTCGCCGCCATCGCGCGCTTCGCCGGGAAGACTTCGAGCTTCGTAACGACCGCTTCTTTCGCGGGCGGTTCCGGCGCGCCGTCCTCCAGCCAGCGGCGGAGCGTCTCGTATTCGCGCGAATTCAGCTTCAGCTTTTCGCCGCCGCCGTGCTCCATGACGAGCGCCGGTTTCGCGAGCAGGATGCTGCGATCCGAGTCGGACAGCACGACGCGCCGGCCCTCGTTGCTGCGCACGATCTGGTCGTGGTCGAAGGCGGGATCGAAGCCGAAGAGCGACAGGCGGAATCCGCCGCGCCCGTGCTGGGCGCCATGGCAGGCGCCCGCGTTGCAGCCGGCCTTCGTAAGGATCGGCTCGATCTCCGTGGCGAAGTTCACCGGCAGATCGGTTGGCAGTTTGACCGTGAGCGGAATCGTTGCGTCGGCGCCGCCGGCCGTGACGGTGAGCGTGGCCGCGCCGTCCTTGAGCGGTCGAACGACGCCGTTCTCGACGACGGCGACGCCGGCCGGCACGATCGCGAACTTCGCCTCGCGCGAGAGGTCGGAGGCACCGAGCACGACGATACGCTGAATCTGGCGCGGGTTGTCGAACGCGATCGCCGTCGGATAGACCGCCAACTTCGGCGGCGCGGCGACCGCGACGGAACAACCGAACGCGAGCAAAGCGAGGATCGGTTTCATCGGAAGACCATCGGTGGCCGCGGATCGCGGCAGGCGGGATGCCTTCATGGTGGCCGAACGGAGCCACCGCGTCAAGTCGCGGCCTCACTTCACCAGCGTGTAGCTGAACGCGCCGAGGAGTTCGCCTTCGCGGCAACCGTGGCAGCTCACGCACGACTTGGCGGCGCGGAGGCATCCGTTAAGGCTAGAGTCTACTACAAATACTACAAGTTATGTAATAGTTTTGTTGTAACGGATTTGATACACTCTTCGGTGTCGAACTATTTTTCCCGTACCGAGAACGAAATGACTGCAAAGAACCCCTCTCGCGACGGTCTGAACAGCAGCACGCGGCCGGGCAAGCGAGGTGCAACCGGAGGGAGCGGCCTTCCTCCGCGAACGCACGCCATCCATACCGCTCTATTCAAAGCAAAAGGCTGGTGCACTCTCGAACAAATAGAACGGCAACTCGATGCGTGGGGATATCATGGGAAAACAGTCCAAGTTACTCTGAACCACCTTCGCTCCCTTCGACTTGGTTGGGGCAAAGAAGAAGTCAAAGCGGTGGAGCAGGATGGCAGCGGTCGATATCGACTCACCGAAGAAGGACGTTCGAGGCTGTCGAAAGGGCAATTTTCGCCCGCTCTCGTTTGATTCTGCCGAGTACTGCATTTAACTGACCCACATGGGATTCGAGCCAATGTCCACCACTGTCTTGTCGAACGACCTCCAGCGACCCGGCGTCGACGCCCTCAACGGCCGCATCGGCAATCGGACCAACTGCATCCACGAGGCGATGGCGCGCAGCGCCGAGCCGCTCGCGCCCGCGGAGATCGGCGAACGGGCCCGCGCGATCGCCGAATCGATGGGCCTCGAATTCAACGATCGGACTTACAGCGAACAGATCACGTACAACCACCTCAACACGATGCGAGGCCGGCTATATGCCGAGCGGCTGCCCGACGGCCGCTGGCAGCTGACCGAGAAAGCCCGACAACTCATCGCGCGCGCGAACCAGCGCCAGGCCATGGGCGACACGGGCGCGGCCGAATCCGACGACACGCCGACGCCCCGCAAGACCGACCGACAGGCCCGGCTCACGCTGCCGGACGATTTCGCGAATACCCAGGTCATCCTCGAACGGATCAGCGATCAGGAACTCCGCATCCGCAAGGCGAACGTGCGACCGAAACTGTTCAATCTCGCCGACCTGCTGGCGCGCGTCACGGATGAGAACCGGCACGCGGAGATTTCCACCGGCCCGGCCGTCGGCCGGGAGGCGAAGCAATGAAGTCGAGTTACATCCCCAAACGGGGCGATGCGATCTGGCTCGACTTCGACCCGCAGGCGGGCCACGAGCAAGCCCGGCGGCGGCCGGCGATCGTCTTGTCGCCGGTCGAATTCAACCGCGTCACCGGATTTGCTTTGGTCTGTCCGATCACGAATCAAGAGAAGGGTTATCCGTTCGAAGTATCTCTGCCAGCCGGTCTTCCGGTGCGCGGCGTCGTGCTTTCCGATCAAATTCGCAGTCTCGATTGGAAGGCGCGGAAGGCCGCACTCATCGGAGTCGTTCCACCGGAGGTCTTGGAACTCGTAATCGCCAAGATCGATGCCATCCTCTATCCGACGTAATTCTCACTTCACCAGCGTGTAGCTGAACGCGCCGAGGAGCTCGCCTTCGCGGCAGCCGTGGCAGTTCGCGCACGACTTGGCGGCGCGGAGGCCGCCGACCATCCGCAGCAGCGGCTCGGTTCGGGATTTGCCGAAGTACAGTTCCTGTCCCTTCGCGATGGCCTTCAGGCCGGCCGTTTCGAATTCGTCCGGATCGCGCGTCGGGGCGGTCTTCGCTTCGTCCATCCGCGGGAGGTTGGCCGTCATGTACACCGTCGGCTTCGGATGCGCGAGGAGACCGATGAGTTCGAGCGAGGCGACTTTCCATTCGTCCTCGACCGTGAGCGACCAGTCATCGACCGGCGGCGGCTCGTGTTTCATGCGAGTGCCGAGTTGGTGCGGTTGAAAGCCCAGGAATTCGTCCGGCTTGCGTCCCCAGCCCCAACCGAAGGCGAACGCGAACTCGACGACGGACGATTGATGCAGGCGATGGATCTTGGCTACCGGCGAGAGAGTCGGATGATCGATCGCGGTTCGCGATTGAGACGTCGCGATCTTGTACGGTTGGGGAATTGGTTCGCGGTTCGGAAGGTAGTATTCCTTCTCGCTCAACGGTAGGATCATGCGGGCCACACCGAAACCGGGATTATCGACGAATTGATTGATCTGGCGTTCGTGGAGCCGGGAGAACCGCAACTCGCGGGCGTTGTGCTTTCGCAAGCGCTGGGTCGCGACTTCGAGATAATCCAGATCATCCAATAGCGGCACCGCTTCGATCGCCGGCTTCGCCGGGCGCGTCAAGCGATCATCCGGATTCAATATCTCGATCGCCTCGCGAATCTCGTCGTAGCGCCTCATGTCGGATCGAACCACGAGCAAATATGGCACGAGATGGCCGAGGAAGATCGAAATGCCCATCAACGGGATGGCGGAATACCGTGGCAGCCATTCCCGCTTCCAGAGGCCGACCGCGAACAGTCCGACGAAGAGCGAGACGAGAAAGCCCGGGAAGACCGCCGGGAAGATGCACATCGGGCCAACCGCGCAAACTAACCCGACGACGACCGGTCGATACACGCCATCACTTTTGCCGCGATTGAAGAGAAACAGACAGCCAAGACTGACGACGGACAGTATGAGAGAAAAGTAAAGCATCGACACGCCTCCGCGAACGCCTCCATCCTACCCCGGCTGAGCCTCCACCGGTACGGATTCCTCCTTCGGCTTCGGTCCGTCGCCGCGCACGAGGGCCACGGCCAGCACGATCAGGCCGAACGCGGCGGCCGTGCGCCACGTCGGCTTCTCGCCGAGGTACAGCCACGCGAAGACCACGAAGACGACGAGCGTAATCACCTCCTGCATCAGCTTCAATTGCGTGCCCGTCAGCACCGCCGAGCCCATGCGGTTGGCGGGCACCTGTAGGGCGTACTCCGGCAACGCGATCAGCCAGCTCACGAGGATGACGGCCAGGAGCGCCTTGTCCTTGTGCTTCAGGTGGCCGTACCACGCCACCGTCATGAAGGCGTTCGACGCGATCAAGAGCAGCGCGGTGAAGAGGATCGTGCGCTTGGAGGCTCCGGAAACGAACGACCGCCGGGGGATACCCGGCGGTCGCGCGGCGATCAATCGCGAGTTACTTCATCGGCGCGCCGGCCGGGGCGACGGCGCTCGCGGGCACCGTGGCCGACACGGGCGTCACTTCGATCTTGGCGCGGGGCTTCATCTGCGCCACCACGGCCTCGCGGAGGCGCACGGCGTAGACGCCGCGCACGTCCTCCTTCACTTCCTCGAACTTCCGCGGCGTGCCGGCCTTCTTCGCCGTGCACATGATCAGGTGCAGGCCGAACTCCGTCTCGACGACTTCGCTCATGCCGAACGGTTGCAGCGCGAACGCCGACTTCGCGAACGGCTCGACCATCGCGCCGACGCGCGGGAAGTAGTTCAGGTCCCCGCCGTTCTTCTTCGACGGGCAGGCCGAGTATTTCTGCGCGTAGGCGGAGAACAATTCGTCGGCGCGCTTCACGCGGGCGTCCTCCTTCGCCTTCAGGTCGCCGGTCGTCGCGTCGGCGGTCTTCTTGGCTTCGGCCTCGACCGTCTGCTTGATGGCGGCGAGCGTCTTCTTGGCCTCGTCCACCTTGGCGGCCTCGGTGCCGGGCGTCATGAGGATGTGCCGGGCGCGCACCATCGAGCCGTCGAACACGTCCGGGCTGGCGTCGAAGAGCTTCTTCAATTCCGCGTCCGTGCCCTGCTGCTTCAGGAACTTGTCCCACTTCATCTGCGCCGTCACCTCGACGCGGAACTCGGCTTCCGTCAGCATCATCTGGTCGAGCTGCTTGGCGTAGTCGACGTTCCCCTTCTTCAGCTCGCCCTTCAGTTCGTCGATGAGCTTGTCGACCTCGGCCGGCTCGGCCGTCATCTTGAGGGCGTTCAGGTACTGGTCGATGATGTAGTTTTCGACGAGGTGGTTCAGGATTTCCTTGCGGGCGATGTCGCGTTCCTCCATTGGGAACTGGCGCAGGGCGCGGTAGACGGCGACTTCGGGAATCTCCTGGCCGTTGACCTTGGCGGCGATGCCGGCGGGTCGCGGTTCGGGCTTGGCGGACACGGCGACGGCGGGCGTGCCGGCGGCGGTGGCGGGCGGCAGCGTGGCCGGCGGCAGGGTGCCGGGCGTCGCCGGCGCCTGGGCCGAGGCGGACGCGGCCAGCACGGACGCGGTGAAGATCGCCGCCGCGCGGCGCTTGATCGATCGCATGGTGAATCGTCCTCCGGAAGCGGGCCCGACCGGTCGGTCCGTCGCGTTCCCCCGCACGGCGGGTTCGGTCGGCTCGCGTGAACGTCCGGGGATAGCGTGCCGGGGCGGGCTTGTCGAGAGGAAAATCCGACGAATGGCCGCGACCGTCACCCCACGAAGACGCCGCCGGCGGCGCCGGCGAAGGCGACGACGTTGAGGCGCGGGTCGAGGCCGCCCTGGATGAGGTCGGAGCCGGTGTAGACGCGGAGGCGGCCTTCGCCGCCGGGGCCGTCGCCGGCCAGGATCTCGAAGGAGCCGTCGGCGTTCAGGTCGCGGGCGGCGATGCGGACGCCGCCGCGGTTGGCGTCGTTGCCGGCGAAGAAATTCGCGACGGGGACGTATTGGTTCGTGAGGAGGCCCTTGCCGCTGAAGGCGGTGATGCGGGGTCCGCCGCCGGGGCCGCCGCCGGCGATCACTTCGGCGAAGCCGTCGTCGTTGATGTCGCCGACGGCGATGAAGACGCCGTTGCGGAGGGTCTGCTCGAAGGCGAAGAAGTCGTTGAAGAGGACGGTGGGGGCGCCGGTGGCGACTGTGGTGCCGTTGAAGACGGCGACGCGGGGGCCGCCGCCGAAGCCGGCGGCGACGCCGAGGTCGGCGCGCTTGTCGTTGTTCACGTCGCCGACGGCGGTGCGGGCGCCGCCGCGGAAGTTGGGGTCGGCGATGCCGAAGAAGCTGGCGAGCTTGCCGAAGCCGGCGCCGCTGTAGACGTCGACGCGGGGTCCGCCGCCTTCGTCGGGCGAGACGACGATGTCGGCGACGCCGTCGCCGTTGAGGTCGCCGGCGGCGACGTAGACGCCGCCGGTGAAGGCGGACTCGAAGGGCTGGACCTCGAAGAGGACCTTCTGCGTGACGGGGTCGATGACGCGGAGGAGGGTGGTGGTGCCGGGGCCGGTGGCGGCGACGACGTCGGGGACGCCGTCGGCGTTGAAGTCGCCGGCGGCGACGCGGACGCCGCCGGTGAAGCCGGGCGGGAAGGCGGCGAGGGTGGCGGCGATGGCGCCGGAGGAATCGTAGAGGTTGACGGTGGAGGCGCCGCTGCCGCTGCCGGCGAAGGCGAGGCGGCCGTCGAGGCCGCGCGGCGGGCGGGCGACGGACGGCGAAAAGGCCGAAGTGTCGCCGTCGACGACGTCGGTGACGGTGGCGGCGACGAACGGCGCGGAGAGCGCGGCGGAGACGTTCGCGGTGAAGTTCGCCTGGCCGGAGGCGTTCGTCGTGACGGTGACGGCGGCGGCTTTGGTCTCGCCTTCGCCGAAGCCGCTCGGATCGGCCACCGAATTCGTGTAGACCGTCACGACGTACTGCGTGCTGGGCTGGCCGACGATGGAGCCGGTGACGGTGAGGGCGTTGATGGTGTCGGCGGTCACCTTGGCGATGGCGGGAGACGCGAGTCCGTTGTTGGCGTTGGCGTCGACGTCGATGCCGAGGCCGCCGTTGAGGGCGATGGAGTTGTCGAGGATGCGGACGAAGCGGCTGTTGGTGCGGACGGCGACGCCGTTCCCCTGGTTGCGCTGGATGGTGTTCGCGAGGATGCGGTTGTTGGTGGTCGGCGGGTTGAATCCGTTGAAGGGGGTGGTGCCGGCGAAGTTGTCGACGGAGACACCGTCGCCGCCGTTGCCGGAGGCGGTGCCGGCGAAGTCGAGGCCGATGCGGTTGCCCTGGACGAGGGTGCCGGCGGTGACGGGGTCGGAGATGCGGACGCCGGCGCCGGCGTTGGCGGCGATGATGTTGCCGGAGCCGGCGGCGGTCCCGCCGACGGTGGTGAAGGCGGCGCCGTCGCGGACCCAGACGCCCTGGTTGCCGTTGCCGATGGGCGTGACGCCGTCGAAGCCGACGCCGATGAAGTTGGCGGCGACGGTGTTCTGCTCGGAGCCGCCGGCGAGGAGGACGCCGGACATGCGGTTGCCGGCGATGACGTTGCGGGCGTCCTGCGAGCCGCCGACGAGGTTCTGCTTCGAGGCGGTGGTGATGACGATGCCGTCGGCGTTGGCGTGGAGCTTGGTGCCGGCGGGGTTCGTGCCGATGAAGTTATTGCGGATCTGGTGCTGGCCGCCGCCGTCGATGCGGATGCCGGCCTGGCCGAAGCCGCCGATGGCGAGGCCCTTGATGGTGCTGATGGAGTGGTTCGAGAGGGCGAGCCCGTTCGAGCCGGCGCCGGCGGCGTCGCCGCTGAGTTCGACGACGGGCGTGCCGGCGTAGCCGGGCTGCGACGTACCGTCGATCACGACGCTCTCGGTGAGCGCCGGCAGGGCGTTCGGCGGCTGGATCGTCTGCACGCCGCCGCCGGCGATGTTGAACGTGATCGTATCCGCGCCGGCGGTGGTGTTCGCGCTCAGGATCGCGGCGCGCAGGGAGCCGGCCGTGGGGGCGCCGTTGTTCCCGTTGTCCTGCGTCGTCGTGACGGTGAAGACGGCCGGGGCGGTGCGGTCTTCGAGGCGGACGATGTTCAGCCGGCTGCGCGTGTTCCGCACGGGGAGTCCTCTTCGCTCGCGGGGGTTCGATCGCTCCGCCGTTTATCGGCGATCCGCCGAACCCGACATGAATATTGAGACGAGTGCGCGGGCCGGCGCGATTGCCGCCGGCATCACCCGCAGGGGCACCGCCCGCGCGCCGGCGGGTCGGGGAAAATCGCGAATTCGGACTGAAGTTCCGTCTTACCGTTCAGTGGTCGCCGGCCGCGCCCAAACCTCCGGCGAGCGCACGCCCGGTCGGCGCTCGCCGCTCGGCACGACCCACCGGCCCCGCCACGCCACGCACGCGGCCGTTACGCGCGGCGCCGACAATCGGTCGACCTCCCGCCAGCGATCCGCCGCCGCGTCGTACCGCAGCGCTTCCGTTCGGAATCCGGGGTGCCGTTCCGGGGCCGCTCGCGCCGGCGTTCCGTCGTCGCCGCCGAGGATCGTGAAGCCGCCCGCGTCGGCGTAGGCCGGCGCGGCCGCGAGCGGGTACGGCAGGTCCGCGAGCTTCCGCCAACCGGTTTGAGCGTTGAATTGATACGCGTCCTTCCGATAGTCGCGCACCGGTTTGCCGTCCGGCCCCGCCGCGAGGTCGACGCCGCCGGCGACCCAGAGCGCGCCGTCGTGCGCGGCCGCCATCGCGAGCATCCGACCGCCGCCGGGCAGGGGATCGCGCGCCCGCCACGTCGCCTTCGGATCGGCGAGGTCGAGCGAATAGACCGTGGTCAACGTCGCAGTCGCGTCGGGCGTCGCGAGTCCGCCGATCACGAAGATCGTATCGCCGACGAGCGCGCCCGCGGCGTTCGCCACCGGTGCCGGGAGCGACGGCAGCGCCGTGGTCGTCAGCCGGCCGTTCGCCCAAGTCAGCCGGAACGCTTCGGCCCGATGCCCGTCCCGATCGCTGCCGCCGACGCAGACGAGGGAATCGCGATGGCTCGCGCAGACGCCGTAACCGAGCGGACGGGGCAGCTTGCCGACCGTTTTCCAAGGACCGTCCGGCGATTCCAACGCGAACACCGCATCGGTCCAGACCTTCGCGCCCCCTTCCCACGGCTTGCGGTCCGGGAAGTTCGCGCCGCCCGCCACGACCAGCGCGCCGCCGCTCGTTCCCGCGAAGCCGCCGGCGAACCCTTCCTTGTCTGGCAACGACGGCAGCTTCGTCCACCCGCCCGCTTCGGACCGCGTCATCGCGCCGGCGTTGTCGCGGAACCACGACAGCCACTTCGCCAGGATCGCGCCCTTCAGGTCGCCGGCCTTCTCGTTCTCCGCGATCGTCTTGCCCCAATAGAAGCTCACCCAGCCATCGGCGTGCGCCTTCGAGCGGTCGATGAACTCGGCCGCCTCTTCCAGAGAGCAGTTGAGGGGGAAGATCTCCTCGATCACGAGCGGCTTGCCGATCTCGTAGACCTTGAGCGCCGCGAGCGATCCGGCGACGTCGCCCTTCTTCGGGTAAAAGTGGACGCTGACGAAATCGAGCGGATCGCCGACGCCGGGGGCGTTGAAGTCCGGCTTCGCCCCCTTGAAGACCTGTGCCCACGGGATGACGCCGACGGTGAGCATCGGTTCGGGATCGACGGCGCGGATGGCCGTCGTGAGCTTTTTGATCCACGCCTTCGCGACATCCTCGCGCGTTCGCCCCTTGAGATCGAGCGCGATGCGCTGCACGAAATGCTTGCCGCCGAACTCGGCGCCGAGCCAGTCCTTCTCCGGCTTCGCGCCGGGCAGGATCGGCTCGTTCAGGAGGTCGTGGCAGAAGATCGCGGGGCGGCCCCTCCCGACCTTCGCGATCGCCTTCCAAAACGCTTCCTGCGCGTCCCAGCGGCCGGCCTCGTCCAGCGCGTCGTACCACGCCGGCACGTCCTTCTTGTGGTAGCAGCCGAGGCCGGTGACATCGAGGTAGAGGCCGGTCTCCTCCGCGAGCGCCACGAGCTTCGCGAAGCGGTCGAGGTTCTTCGCGTTCGACCGGTCCGGCGCGTCGAGGAACTGGCCGAGTTGCAGGTGGACGCGCACGACGTTCGCGCCGAGCGCCTTGATCTCTTGGAAGTCCTCGATGACGGTTTTCCATTCGTCGTGCCAGTAGTCTTCGATCAATCGGCCGGCGTCGTCGTGGTCGTAGTTCACGCCCCAAACGACGAAACGCTTTCCCGAAGGGGTGGTGAAGTGCGTGTTGTCCTTGCTCGGCCGGATGCGCGGCAACGGCTCCGCGGCGCCGAGCGACGCGGTGCCGAGGAGTATCAACGGAAGGATGCGAAGCATGGGAGGGACCGCCGGACGGGGACGCGGCGAACTTGAATCAATCTCCCGGAATTCGGAACGGAATTCAAGTCAGTGGTGCGATTGTGTCGATTCTGATCGCGGGGCGCGTTTCACGAATCCTGTTTCGATTGGCCCAATCGCATGATGCGAAGTGTTCGGAATGCGCTGGGCAGCGCCGCGATCGTTTCGACAATCGGCTGCGCGAGCGCGCCGAAGGCGTCGGCGCCGCGCATCGCGGCCGTCGCTCCGGCCGCGGCGCCCGCGATCGTCCCGGTGCAGCACGTCGAGGCCGCGCCGGCGCGTGTCGAAGACCTCGTCGCCCGCGCGATCGAACGGAACCCGCGCCTGGCGAAGGCGCAGCACCTCGTGGAGGCGGCGCGCGGCAAGGTCGTGCAGGCCGGCCTCTATCCGAATCCGATCCTCGAAATCAACGGCGACGAACTTGGCGATCGGACCGGCCCCTCGGGCATCTGGACCGCGCCGCGCCTCACCCAGGACCTCGTGACCGGCGGCAAACTCACGATCGCGCAGGCGGTGGCGGCGAAGGAAGTCGACCTCGCGACCCTCGCGGCGCTGCGCGAACGTTACGAAGTGGCGGGCGCGGTGCGGGCCGCCTTCTACGACCTCGCCGCGCTCGAGCGCCGCTTGGCGGCGCTCGACGAACTCGTGAAGCTCGCATCCGACGGCGTTCGGTTCGGCCAGGCGCTGCTCGACGGCAAGCAAATCGCCCGGCTGGATTTCGTGCAGCTCGAGGTCGAGCGCGAACGGCTGGCGGCCAAGGCGGAGGCGGCGCGGCGCGAACTCCCGTGGGCGCGCAAGCGCCTCGCCGCCGCCGTCGGCGACCCCGCGCTCGCCGTCGACCGGATCGAAGCGCCCTTCGCGGACGTGCCGCTCTACGACCCCGACCGCACGTTGGCGAGCATCGTGGCCACTCACCCGGACGCGCGGACGGCGCGCGTGTCCGTCGAACGCGCCAGCGCCGCCGTGCGGAGCGCCGAGGCGGCCGTCGTGCCGAACGTCTCGCTCTCCACCGGCTACACGCGGCAGGGCCAGAACCGATCGAACGACTGGCTCGTCGGCGTGAGCCTGCCGCTGCCGACGTGGAACCGCAATCAGGGCAATATTCGCTCCGCGCAGGCCGAACTCTGCGCCGCCCGGCAGGAGGTCGGCCGCGTCGAGAACGACCTGACCGACCGCGCGGCCACGATGCTGCGCGCGTATCAAGCCGCCACCCGCGAGGCGGAGCAGTACCGGCGCGAACTCCTGCCGCGCACGGAGGAGACTTACAAGCTCTCCGTCGAGGCGTTCCGCGGCGGGCAGTTCGAGTACCTGCGCGTGTCCAGGCGCAGCGCGCCGTCGCCGAGGCGCGGCTGGAATATACGCGAGCCCTCGGCGACGCGTGGAAGGCCGCCGCGGAACTGTCGGCCCTGCTGATGGAGGACCATTGGCCCGGCCCATCGCCGCAACGCGTCAAGGTCGAGGCGCCAACCACGCTCGTCGAAGTGAAGTGATCCGGTGTACTCGGTTGTAGGTCGGGCCGAGTCTTCGAGGCCCGACACGAGAGCCATTTACCAGAGATTCGGGCCTAGTCTTCGTGGCCCCGCATGGCTTCGTTCGCAAGCGTGTCGGGCCTCCCCAAGCCTCGGCCCGACCTACAAGACCGCGGCAACTCCACTGCCACGGCGCCTCACGCGCCCTTCGGCACGGCCCAGTGGCCGTCGCGGTACTTGCGCGTCACCATCTTGGCGAGCGACGCGTCGCCGACGAACTGCTCCGACTTCGGATCGAACTGTACCGTTTTGCGTGTCCGTACGCAGATGTTCGCGAGGTGGCAGATGCCGGCCGCGACGTGCCCGGCGAGCGCCGGCGCGTTCGGCGTCGCTCCGGTGATGATCGCCTTGAGGAAGTTCGTATGGTGCGCCGCCAGATCGACGCGGCCGGTCATCTGCTCGATCAGTTTGTTCTTCGGACCGTAGAGCTTCCAGCCAACGGTGTGGCCCATCACCAGCATCCCCTTCGTGCCGTAGAAGGCGTTGCCGTTCTCGTACTCCTCCTGCACGTAAGGCGACCAGATGCGCTGCTCGTAGACGAACTGCCGCGTCTTGCCGTCGGCGCCGTCGATCTCCAGGACGGCGTACTGCGTGTCGGGCCATTGCTGGTCGTCGTCGAAGAAGTGCTTGCCGCCAAGGGCGCAGGCGCGATTGGGAAGCTGCTGGAGGTTCAGGCCCCAGCAGGCGACGTCGACGTTGTGGACGCCGTCGTTGCCCATGTCGCCGGCGCCGTAGTCGAAGAAGAAGCGCCACATGCCGGGGACGCGGTTCGCGTAGTGCGGTGCCTCGGGCGCGGGGCCTTGCCACATGGCGTAGTCGAGGTGCGCCGGCGGGTCGGTCGCCTTCACCTTGCCGAGGTTGCGGCGGAGCTGGCTGTTCCACGCCTTCGCCACGAGCACGTCGCCGATGGCGCCGCCGTGCAGGCGCTTCATCGCCTCCTGCACCGTCGGCGTGCTGCGCGCCTGCGTGCCCACCTGGATGACGACCTTGTTGCGAGTGCCCGCTTCGACGAGCAGGCGGCCCTCGCGGATGTTGTGCGAACAGGGCTTCTCGACGTAGACGTGCTTGCCGGCGTCGGCGGTGAGGATGCCGCCGGGCGAATGCCAGTGGTCCGGCGTCGCGTGCCAGACGGCGACGACCGATTTGTCGTCGAGAATCTTCCGCAGGTCGCCGACGGGCGTGACGCGGTGGCCGGCGTCGGCGGCGATCTTCGCGGCGGCCGCGAGCCGGTTCGCGTCGGCGTCGCAGACGTACTGGATCGCGACATCCTCGCGGGCCGCGAGGAGCTTGAGGTGGTTCGTGCCCATGCCGCCGCAGCCGACGAGCGCGACCGGCAATCGCGAGAGCGCGGCCGAGGAGCGCTTGGCGAAGGCGAGCGTCGCGGTGGAGGCGGCGGAGGCGTGGAGGAACGCGCGGCGGGAGGAGGGCATGGCCGGTCTCCGAAGTGCGGGGAGGGAGCGGAGACCATTGTAGGCGGGGACGAAAAAAAACCGGGCACGGTTTCCCGTGCCCGGTACCAAGCGTACTTTCGGGTCCCGTCCATCCCTTCGGTAGCCTGGCTGCTAAAACCGCTCCCCCCTCGGAGCGGAAAAAGCCGACATCAACCAACGCCGACGATGGAGGCCACCGTCGGTCGATGCCATCGGGTTCGGCCCGCGCCAATCCCGGAGACACCGATATCTAGGTCGCGTTCTCGCGGGACGCAAGGAAAACAAGGCGCTTTTCCCGTCTTCCCGTCCCGCGCAAAACTTGACCGCCACCCTGAAATCGCCGCCGCGCGGCGCATCGCATTCAGGGCTGCGAGGCGCCGTGCTTCCATTCCACCGGGATCGGTCGCCGGTGGTCCTCGCCGGCGTAGCGCCAGAAGTCGAGGGCCTCTTCGCCGAGCCGCCACGAGTAGGCCGCCGGTCGGCCGTTGATCCGCGTCGGAAAGTCCACCTGCCCCTGGCGGCCGTCCACCAGCGCGACGCCGAGCGTGTCGAGCTCGCGGACCGCGCCGTCGAGGCTGCGTTCCGCGTTGGCGATCGCGTCGGTCACCGTGTACCGGCGTTCGCGGCTGGCCCAGGTGAGGCTGCGACGGTATTCGTCGAGCGTCGCCCGTTCCGGCGCGAGCGTTTGGATCTGCTCCGCGGTGGTCACGATGTCCGCCACGATGCTACGCACTAACGGTAACATCCGGTGGGCGGTCTTCAAATCCAGGTTCGCCACTTTCCGCTTCGCCTTCTCGGGGGGTCGGGAGGCACGGTTGGGAGAACTGTTCATCTCTCGCTCTCCGTTATGGTTTGCCACCGGTCGAGCCGGGACTGATGCATTCTATGATGGATCATGGCTCGGAAGAGGCCGCGCCGCGCGGTTCGCGCCCGATTTTCGGCATTTCGCCGCCCCCTCAATTCTCCATTCGTTCCGACGAGAGAAACCTTGCGGTCGTTTGGCATCGTCGAGAAGACGCACTATAGTCCATCGGACGAAGGTTCCAACACCCGCCAGTCCGCCATGCCTTCCACGACCGCCCACCCCAACGCCGCGTGGTTCGTCAAAGAGTTGACGGCTGCGCGCGTGTTCGAACCGGCGCAGTTGGGGCCGTATTTGGCGGAATTCAAGGCCGCGCAACGCGGCGGCGACGCCCCCGCCCTCGCCGAATTCCTCGTCGGCACCGGCCTCCTCACCCGCTACCAGGCCGATCGCGCCCTCGCCGGCGCCGCGCGGCAGCTCGTGCTCGGACCCTACTTCCTCGCCGAACCGGTCGGCAGCGGCAGCATCGGCGAAGTCTACCAGGCCCTCGGACGCTCCGACCGCAAACGCTACGCGATCAAGGTTCTCCCGCTCCGCAGCCTCTGGAACGTGCGGCAGGCCAAGGCGCAGCTCGCCATCTTCGCCGCCCTGCCGGCGCATCCCGCGATCGTCCCGTTCGTGGACGTCGATTCCGCCGCCGGTTCGCACTACCTCGTCTGGCCGTTCGTCGAAGGCCAGACCCTCGCCGCGCGGGTGCGCGACAAGGGGCCGGCCACGGTGCCCGCCGCCCTCCAGGCCATGGCGCAGGCCGCCGAAGGCCTCGCCCTCTGCCACGAGTTCGGCATCGCCCACGGCCTCGTCAATCCCTCCAACCTGCTCGTCGGCACCGACGGCCAGATCCGCATCCTCGACCTCGGCGTCGGTGCCATCCTCTCCGAGAACATCGCCGACGACGAGTCCATGCTCGACACCATGTCCGCCGCGCACGCCACCGCCGGCATGATCGAATACTGCGCCCCCGAAACCCTCAACTCCCCCACCCTCCGCGATCCCTCCGGCGACATCTACAGCTTCGGCTGCACCTTCTACTACCTCCTCACCGGCCAGCTCCCCTACCCCGACGGCAACGTCGTCGACAAGGTCCTCGCGCACCAGACTGCGCCGCCCCCCTCCGCGCGAGCGCTCAACCCGAACGTTCCCGGCTGGATCGACGACCTCATCCAACGCCTCATGGCGAAGGCGCCCAGCCGCCGCCCGGCGAGCATGCGCGAAGTGTCCACGAAGCTGCTCGCCGGCATCTCGGAGGAGTACGTCGAACTTCCCGACGCGCCGGCCTCGGAACCGGCGCCCGCGCGGCCCTCGCTCGCGCCGGCCACGCCCCAGCAAACCATCGACACGCCGCGGACCGCCGCCGGCGGCGCGGCCACGACCGCCATCCTCCGGAACGACGAACCGATCCTGCTCTCGAGGCCGCGGCCCATCTCCGTCAGCGAGATCGACTTCGGCGACTACCGGCCGCCCGAAGAGAGCGATGCGCCGGGCTGGACGACGCTGCGGCCCGCGGGCGATCCGAACGCCGCCGCGCGGCCGGCGCCCGCCGCCGACACCGTGCGCGACGCGCCGGTGCGGCCCACGCGCGCCTCGATGCCCTCCGTGCCGCTGCCCGTCACCTACTCCGAAGCCCCCGAACCGATCGCGCCGGCCCCCGCGCCGCTCGGCGCGCCGCCGGCGCTGCCGGTCTTCGCGCGCTCCTGGTGGTTCCGCTTCAAGTCCTGGTTCAACGGTTGGCGCGTCAACCCGTGCGAAATCGTGCAGTTGAGCGTCTACGGCCCCGCGCAGATTTCCCCCGGCGAGAGCGTCCGCGTTCAGGTCTTCGCGCACCTTCCCGAAACCTTCGACAGCGTGCACACCCTCTCGCGCGCGTTCCACAACGACTCGGTGCTGCTGGCGACCGGCTACGTCGACCGACCCGTGGAACGCGGCGCGAACCTCAGCCTGCTGCTGAAAGTGACCAACGCCGGCGTCGCCCATTCGCTCCTGACGCTCGCCTGGCTCGGCCAGTCACAGCCGCGCGCCTTCGACGTCCACGTGCCGTGGGAAAGCCCCGCCGGCCATACGCCCGTGACGCTGACCGTCGGCGTCAACGGCGTCGCCGGCGGCGAACTCCGCTTCCCCGTCCACATCCTCCCGCGCCGCGGCTGACGGTTCCGTTGGTCGGGCCGAGTCTTCGAGGCCCGACGCGGCAGGCACGGACGGACTGAAGATTCCAAACTCCGCATGCGAATTTCGCGAGGGTTTGATCCCCTCCCCCCTTGAGGGGGAGGGTGAGGGTGGGGGGTCGATTCTCGCGATCGGCTCGCCGCGATTCCCGACACCCCCACCCCGTCCCTCCCCCTTCGAGGGGGAGGGGGAAAAGCGAGGAACGATCAACGGGTTCGGCGTGCGCGCTCTGTTCGATCGTTCTTCTAGAATGGCCGGCATCGCCCCGCGCCGGAAGATGCCGTGACGCCGCTCGCCCTTTCGATTCGCCAGCCGTGGGCCGGCCTGATCGTCGCCGGCCGCAAACGGATCGAGGTGCGCACCTGGGCCACGCAGGTGCGCGGGCCGCTCCTCATCCACGCGTCCAAGACGCCGGACGAGCGACCCGAGGCGACGCGCCACGTCACGCCCGATCTCGCCGCGCTCTGCGCCTTGGCGGGCGGCGTCATCGGCCGCGTCGAACTCATAGAATGCCGGGACTACCGGACACGCGCGGCCTTCGCCGCCGAGGCCGACCGGCACCTGAACGCGCCGGGCTGGTTCGCGCCGCCCGCGATGTACGGCCTGGTGCTCGCGCATCCGGTGCCGCTGCCGTTCTTCCGATGTTCCGGCCAGACGCGGTTCTTCACCGTGCCCGGCGCGCCCGAACCCCGCCTGATTCTTCCACCCGAGACCGCGCGATGAAGGCGACGAAGCAGGGAAGCCATCCGAAGCTGCTCGTGAGCGTCCGCTCGCCGGAGGAGGCGCACGCCGCCCTCAAGGCCGGCGCCGACCTCATCGACGTGAAGGAACCCGGCCGCGGGCCGCTCGCGCCCGCCGAGGCCGAAGTCGTCGGCACCGTCCTCACCATCGTCGACGGCAAGGTGCCCGTCAGCGCCGCGCTCGGCGAGTGGACCCCCAACGCCCTCGTCGAAGCCCACTGGCACCTCCAACTCCCGCTCGACTACGTCAAGTGGGGCCTCGCCGGCTACGCCCATTCGCCCGGCTGGGGGAACGATCTCCTCGACATGCGCCGCCAGATGAAGCGCGGCCCCGAGGTCGTCGCCGTCGCCTATGCCGACCACACGCGCGCCAAGTCGGTGCCCCCGGCCGAGGTCGCCAAGTTCGCCAAGCGCTACAAGTACAAGGCCTTCCTGCTGGACACGTACGTCAAGGACAAGAAGAACCTGTTGAGCTTCCTGGATGCCGACGAGATCATCGAGTTGATCGAATTGCTGCGCGACGGCGGCGTGGCCGTCGCCATCGGCGGGTCGCTGAAGCTGGAAGACCTGAAGAAGTTGAAGGGCGTGAAGCCCGACTGGTTCGCGGTGCGCGGCGCCATCTGCGTCGGCGGCGACCGCAAGGCCGACCTCGACCCGACCCGCATCAAGAAGTGGAAAGAGGCGCTGAAGTCCGTTTAGCCGCGAGGCAAAGTCCGCGGAACCGAGCGCGTGTGATCCGTTTAGCCGAGAGGCGGAGTCCGCGGAGCCGAGCGCGCCACCCGAGTCTTCGCGTGAGGATCATCACCCGATGAACAGTCTCATCGTCAAGCTCTTCGGCGTCAACGCGATGAACCTCATCGGGTGGTGCGCGACTGGTCTACTGATCATCGCGTTGGCCGTGATCCTCGTGGCCGACGCTGCCCTCACGGCGAAGAACGTCACGCCCGAATTGCTGTTGCTCGGCGCGATCGCCCTCCTCCTGCTCGGCATCTTCGGCGTGTTGCTCCAAATCTACTGTTCCCTGCTGGCCGAGAAGCTCGAACGACGGCACGCGGTGCGTGAGAGCGAGCGCGAATGATCGTTCCTTGTATGCTTCGCCGATGGAGAAGATCGCCGATTCTCGCTTGTTCGTGAACGCCGCGTTGCCTTACGATGCCAAAGGGCGAATTATGCAGGAACGACCCGACATCCAACACTGGCTGTTCTGCGACGATGCGCGGGCGATCCCGCCGGTCCAAACTCACAACCGTTATCAATTGGACCGGAGTGGCTTACCGCGTACATGTGGAAGTTGGGTCGGCTCCAACAATCGACGAGACCGTTCGCGTTCGGGAAATCTGCCTGTTCGCCCGCTTCTTCGGAGGCGGCGGGCCGCACGAGTACGAGATTGAAGCCGTTTGGCACGACGATCCGACCGGATCCGAATCGCCGATCGAGGTTTACGGACCGTTTTCGATCTTCTTTCGCGACGGTGAGCCGACGAGAGACTACGTCTTTCGTTTGAGAAACTTTCCGATTGCGGGTTCGGGTCGATACGCGATCCAGTTGATTCCGCTCGACGATCAAGATCGAGAACCATTGGCCATCGAATATTTCGAGGTATCGGGCGAATGAAACCGACGTTCCGACGGTTGAATCCCCTTCCGCCTAGGTCGACGACTTCCGGGTCGTCCGTGGAATGCGTGGAATTGGTGGGTCGAAGTTCCGGTGGGATCGAACACGAACCAAGCGCGAGATTGGTCCCCGTCGGGCAGCCAACCGAAATGGACTTGTCGCCTCGCGGCGAATCTGCGCCTGCCGCCACGCTGACGGGCGACGATCTGCAAATCGTTCGGCGTCTCATCGCAAAACACGGCACAAAACAACTGCACGAGATGGTGGACTCGGCTTCCCTATCAATGCAATCGTGAATTCGCCCCTCACCCCTTCGGCACCGCCGGCACGGCCACCAATCCCTTCAACCGCTGGCCCGTGCGGCTCACGTCCATCACGCGGCCGTTCTCGTCCAGCGCGAGGTGATAGCGCTCGTTCCCCTGGATGCGGTGCAGCGTCAGGTGGTAGTCGCCGTTCGCCATCGCGAGGTGCGTCAGCTTTTCCGGCTTCTGCGGCGCGCGGAGGCGGCCCCACGAACCGTCGCCCAGGTACAGCACGCCGTTGTCGTGGCCCATCCCGTTGATGAGCGGCTTCGTGCGCTTGAAGGTGTGGTCGTGGTGTTCCAGCACCACCGGCACGCGGTGCTTCTCGAAGAGCGGCACCCAGTGCTTGCGGTTCTCCTCGCCGGTGCCGGCCGTCGTGCTGGTCTTGGTGACCACGGCGTTCATGTTGCGGAACGACGGGTACGCCGGGACGTGATTGACGATCATCACGTTCGGGTGGTCTTCGCGCGCCTGGAGCGCCTTCGCGAGCCACGACGCCTGATCGCCGCCGATGGGGCTGGTGTGGCCGGTGTCGAGCATCACGAGGCT